>NYZA01000156.1 GCA_002686955.1 Gemmatimonadota bacterium | reverse complement strand
TCTGCACCACATCTCCGGCCGATCGGCGAGCTCCGAAATCCTCGAAATAGCCCGACTATTCCTCCGGTTTCGGAACTCACCGATCACCCAGATCTGCGGCACATCTGGGCGCCAAGATGACAAGTTATTCTTGCGCGGACCCTTAGGCGGCGCGCCTTGCCCCGATCTGGGCCTTGGGACCTTCCCCCGATGTCGTGGGGCGCCTGGATCTTGCTCATCACCTGCCCCGCGGGCCTCCTGATGGCGCTCGGCGTATCGAGGCTCCCCGAGTCGCTCGGCCTGCCTGAACCCCTGATCGTGGTAGCCGTGGTGCTGATGGCGATCGGAGGCTTCTTCGGGGCCGAGTGGGTGGAGCGGCGCCTGGCGCATAGTGCGGTCGTCCCGGAGAGGGCCAAGTCTCCGCGGCACAGAAACGGCGCCTTCCTCGGCTTCGGCGCCGCGACTGCCGCCGGCCTGCTCGTCGCCTTCCCCACGGTCTCGGTAATCGACCGCGGCACCGTTCAGATCGATCTCCCTTCGATCGACTCGATCGCGCTCGCGCAGGGCCTGGCGCGGCATTCCGACGCGTACTACCTCGTCGATCTACGATCTCCCAAGGTCGACGCGGAGAAGAGAATCGCCGACTCCATGACTCTCCTGGAAGACGATCCCGAGGCTGGATTCCTGGCATCGCTGCCATCCACCCGCACTCTGGTGCTCTACGGCGAGAGCGACCTGGAGCAGCTGCCCACCGGTGCCAAGCGTTTCGAGGGCGGGGTCGTCACCCTACGCGGCGGATTTGCCGCTTTCGAAGCTCAGGTGTTGACCAAACCGACGCTTCCGTCCTCCGCCACGCCAGGCGCCCTCGCCCACTACTCCCCGCGATCGGCCCTGCACGCCCACTTCACCGGCGCCGCCCCCGCTGCTCCGGTCGAGATCAAGCCGGTGAAGGTCAAGCGGGCCCGGAAGAAGGAGGGGGGGGCTGATTCGCACCTGGGGCGCGCGAAGCTTGCCCACATCGCTTGCACGCAGGGCGGGAACTTCGACCGGAGCGGAGCCACTGGGCATGCCTGGCGGGGAAAGACGGATGCCCGCCCGCCAGTGCGCGGTCCCCCCGGGGGTCTTGATGTTCGTATCGAGACGTCAGCTTCGGCGCGGCGTTCGTTGACGCCTCGCGGCATGGCATCTAAACTCTTGGGTTTCGGACTCAGGCCATGCGAATCCATCAACGACTCCAGGAGCGGATCCTCGACGACCTCTTCAGCCGTCTCGAGCGGCAGGGGCTCGTGGAGTACGGCGATCCTCCCGATGAATGCCACGAGCTGCTCCGGTCGATCCTCGTCGACGATCTGAAGAGCGACGAGGAGCTCGAGGAGGAGGTCAGCCGGATCATCGAGGTGAACCGCGACAAATTTCGCGAGGTTCCGGCCTATCAGATGACCTCGCAGATCCGCAGGCAGGTCGCGCGCGACCGGGGCATCATTCTCGACAACGAAAACCGGCTGCGCGATATCGCCCGCAAGATGACAGAGGCGATCTGGAGCTCCGACGCTTTCAGTGAGGTCTTCGCCGAAGATGAGTCCCTCAGGAAGTTCATCCGCCTGGTGTTCGAGCACCATCTGGCGGTCGAAGAGCGGTTGCGGGAAGAGGCGAAGAAGCGGATCCGCAATGTCGAGTTCGGCAGCACCGAATACGAGGTGCAGTTCCGCCGGGTGATGGACGAGCTACGTGAGCGCGAGGGGATGGCGTAGGCGTCAATCCCGCATCGAATCGCGCAGGATCAGCAGCCGGACCAACTGCAACACCGCGATCGTCGCCGAGGCCACGTAGGTCAGAGCGGCCGCGTTCAACACCTTCTTCGCACCGGCATTCTCCTCTCCGACGAGGTAGCCGTGGTTCGATAGGATCGCCAGCGCTCGGCTCGATGCATTGAATTCGACCGGCAGGGTCACGACGTGGAAGAGCACCGCCCCGGCGAAGAAGACGATTCCGGCATCGACCAGAGGGGGGAGTCCCAGGAAGAGGCCTCCCAGCACCATGATCCAGACGAGGGCACCGGAGCCGAGGTTGGCGACCGGCAGCAGTGCGTGGCGAAAGTTGAGGGGAGCGTACCCTTTCGCGTGCTGGAGCGCATGCCCGCACTCGTGCGCGGCGACCGCCAAAGCCGCCAAGCTGTTGGTGCGGAAGGTGTCGGGTGAAAGGCGCACCGTCCGGCTGCGAGGGTCGTAGTGGTCGGATAGGAAGCCGCCGGATTCCTCGACGCCGACGCCGTGGACCCCACTCTGGGCGAGGATTCGCTCGGCGGCTTTGGCCCCGGTCAAGCCCCCTTGAGAGCGGACCTTGCCGAACTTCTTGTAAGTCGATTTGACCTTGAACTGGGTCCACATCGCCAGTGCGATTCCGGCGATCAAGAGCAGAAAGGTTGGTCCTTCGTAGTACATCGCGCGCGGTCCTTAGGTCGTCGTTTCCATCCCCTCCACTCCCTCACCTCTCTCTTATACAGCAATCGGAGCGAGGGGATTCATCCCATCGCCCCGCATTATTCGCTATCTTGTCGATATGCGCCTCCCGACCTTCCCGGCGGTCCTGATTCCCCTTCTCATCGGGGGTTGCGTGACCTACGAAAAAGGCGATTTCGCCATCGTGCTCGGCACGGAGCCGCAGTCGCTCGATCCCGCGCTGGTCACCGGTGTTCCCGAAGGGCGGGTGATCCGGGGCATCCTCGAGGGGTTGACCACCTCCGATCCCCAGACCTTGGAGCCTCTCCCCGGAGTGGCGGAGTCCTGGGAGATCTCGGACGACGGGCTCGTCTACACCTTTCACCTTCGTGAGGCTCGATGGTCCGACGGGACCCCCCTCACGGCCCGCGATTTCGACTCCGCCTGGGAGCGGGTGCTGCGGCCCGAGACCGGTGCCGAGTACGGCTACATGCTCTGGTACGTGCGGGGCGCGGAGGAGTATCAGAAGGGGCGGCTGGACGACTGGTCCGAAGTGGGAACCGAGGTCCCGAACGATCACACCTTCATCGTGACCCTCGACAACCCCACTCCTTTCTTCTTGGATATCACGTCGTTCTATACCGCCTCCCCGGTGCCCGCCCACAAGGTGCGGGAGCTGGGCGACGCCTGGGCGCGCGAAGATAATATCGTCACCAACGGTCCCTTCTACCTGGCGGACTGGCGGCATCGAGAGCGGCTCTTGATCAAGCGCGATCCGCTCTACTGGGACGTCGCCAACGTTCGGGCGAGCGCGATCGAGCTCTTGACGGTCGAGTCGATCCCCACCAACTTCAACCTCGTGCTGACCGGTGCGGCGCACTGGACCGATCGCAACGGCATTCCGAACAATTTTGTCTCCAACGTGCTGGCCGGCGAGGCTTCGAAGGTGCGTCCCTTGTCGGTTCGTCGCGGTCCATATCTCGGGACCTACTTCGTTCGCTGCAATGTGAACGAGCCGCCGCTGGACGACGTCAGAGTCCGAAAAGCGCTCGCGATGTCGATCAATCAGGCCGACATCACGGAGCATGTGACGCGCGCGGGCGAGATCCCCACCCATGCGATCGTGCCCCCCGGAATCGATGGGTACAGCAACGTGAAGGGACTCCGCTTCGATCCGGAGGGGGCGAGAGAGCTTCTGGAGCAGGCCGGGTATCCCGGCGGAAAGGGATTTCCTCGATTGGTCTACCTCTTCAACACCTCCGAAGCCCACCGCGGCGTCGCCGAAGTGTTGCAGGCTCAGTGGGAAGAGCATTTGGGCATCGGCGTCGAGCTCGAGAACCAGGAGTGGCAGGTCTATCTCGACAACCAGACGAATCTCCGGTACCAGCTCTCCCGGTCGGCCTGGATCGGCGACTATCCCGATCCGAACACCTTTTTGGATATGTGGATGACCGGTGGGGGCAACAACCGGACCGGTTTCTCCAGCGCCCACTACGATTCTCTGGTCGTCGCGGCCGGGCGGGAGTCGGATCCGGTGAAGCGCGCCGAGGTTCTCGCGGAGTGTGAGAGGATCATCGTCGTAGAAGAGCTTCCGATACTTCCGATCTATCACTATGTGTCGCTACATCTGTACGACCCTCGCCTCCAGGGTATTCAGAACAACGTTCTCGACAAGATGATGCTCAAGTACTTCTATCTCGATGAGGGCGGGGATGTCGCGAAGCGATCGCCCGGACTGGGAAGAGAGCCGCATTCGTGATCGCCTATGCAGCACGGCGGCTCCTGCAGCTTCCGATCGTTCTCTTCGTCATCGTCACGGCCGCCTTTTTCATCATGCGCGCCATTCCGGGGGGACCTTTCTCCAATGAGAAGGCGGTCGAACCCGAGATCAGGCGGCTGATCGAGGCGAAGTACCACCTGGATTGGCCGGTGCCGAAGCAGTTCGCGCAGTATGTCGGGCCCTTCAATCTCGACGAGAGGGGGCACAGCCTCTTCGGGGGGGATCATTCCGAGCCCTGGGGCGGACTCTTGACCGGCGATCTCGGTCTTTCGTTCCGCTATCGAAACCAGACCGTGACCGACATCATCGGCCGCTCGTTCCCCGTATCGGCGGTCCTCGGGTCGCTCGCGATGATTCTGGCGCTCCTGATCGGAATGCCCGCGGGGGTGATCGCCGCGCACAGGCGCGGCCGTTGGGAGGATTGGAGCGCCATGGCGGTGGCGATGGTCGGGATCTGCATTCCAAACTTCGTTCTCGGGCCCCTTCTGGTGATTCTCTTCGTTTTCCAGATGGAGCTTTTGCCGGTGGCGGGCTGGGGAAGTCTGGAACATATGGTCTTGCCGGCGATCGTTTTGGGGCTTCCCTACGCGGCCTATATCTCTCGTCTCTCGAAAGGGGCGATGCTCGAAGCGATCGAGCAGGATTTCATCCGTACCGCCCGGGCAAAAGGGCTCTCGGAGCGGGTGGTGATCTTGAAGCACGCCCTACGCAACGCTTTTTTGCCGGTTCTTTCGTTCCTCGGGCCCGCCACGGCGGGCATCCTCTCGGGGTCGGTCGTCGTGGAGAGGATCTTCAACGTGCCGGGAATGGGAACCTGGTTCGTGCAGGGCGCGCTCAATCGGGACTATCTGCTCGTCATCGGCGCAGTGCTCGTCTACGCGGTCCTTCTGACGGTGCTCAATCTCTTGGTCGATCTGCTCTACGCGGTGGTCGATCCGAGGATCAAACTCTCATGAGTCCGGCCACGACGATCCACTCTCCATGGCGCGATGCCTGGAAGCGCCTGCGCCGGGACCGGGCGGCGATGGTGGGACTGATCGTGGTGGCCTTCATGGTCGCCGCCAGTCTCTTCGCGCCGCTGATCGCCCCGTACGATCCGAACACACAGGATCTGGAGATCCAACTCAGCGGACCGAGCTCGCAACATCTTTTCGGAACCGACGACAAGGGCAGAGATCTGCTTTCGCGCGTGCTCCACGGAGGCCGGGTCTCGTGGATGGTCGGCTTCTTGGCAACTACGGTTTCGATCGTGATAGGCGTGACCTGGGGAGCGGTGGCGGCCTTCGTAGGGGGGAAGGTCGACAATCTCATGATGCGGATCGTCGATGTGTTGTACACGATCCCCTTCCTTTTTCTGGCCATCCTCTTCATGGTCGTCGCGCGAACGATGCGCGAGGAGGCCGGGTGGGAGATCAACGAGCTCTATCTGGTCTTCATCGCGATCGGCGCCGTTTCCTGGCTCACGGTCAGCCGTATCGTACGGGGCGAGGTGCTCTCGATTCGGGAGCGGGAGTTCGTTCAGGCGGCCCACGCTCTCGGCCTGAGCCGCACTCGAGTACTCTTTCGCCACGTAGTGCCGAATCTGATGGGTGTGGTGATCGTCTACTCCTCGCTGACGGTTCCGCGCGTCATGCTGGAAGAGAGCTTCCTGAGCTTTCTCGGGCTCGGTGTGCAGCCCCCCGACGCCTCGTGGGGAAGCCTGGCCGCCATCGGGGCCGAGGTCATCAACCCGGTGCACTCCTACTGGTGGCTGATCCTCTTCCCGGGGGCGGCGCTGGCGATCACCCTCTTCGGTCTGAACTTCCTTGGGGATGGACTCAGAGACGCCCTCGATCCGCGTCTTCGCAAGTAGGCGACGGGTCGTCCACTCCATGCGCGATCCTAACCCGCATTTCTCACCAACTTTCTGCTGTGGCGGCGCATCTCCGCACCCTGGCAGCACTTCCCCCCGTTTCGCTTTGTGCGACGT
>NYZA01000155.1 GCA_002686955.1 Gemmatimonadota bacterium | reverse complement strand
GAATGCTCGATGATGTCGTGGTGGATGGGGGTGGCCGTGTGGATCATCTCGACGACCAGTGCCGAGGTCAGCACCCGATCCGCGATCGGGCCATCGAGGTCCGGTCCGGCGCTCAGGAAGGTGAGGGCGGGCCGGAAGCGTTTACCGCGCATACGCTGTAGATGATGGGAGACTTCTCGTATGAGTCGCAGATCGGAGGTCAGCGCCTCGAGCCACGATGCCTCGAATCGTCCGAGCTGCGCGTCGATCACTCCGAAGGGCGAATCGGTCTTCAACATGTCTCAGGCTTCCTCGGATCCGCGCCGCGCGAGTGCCGCAACTCCGATCGAGATCTCGTAGAGCACCAGAAGTGGCACGCCCATGAAGATCATGGACAGTGGGTCGGGCGGCGTGAAGGTCGCCGCGGCGATGAAGATGATCACCACCGCGATGCGGCGGTAACGTCGCAGAAGCGAAGGGCCGATGACGCCCAAGCTGGCGAGGCCGTACGAGATGACGGGGAGTTGAAAAGAGACCCCGCCGACCAGGCATAGCTTGAGGACAAAGCCCAGATAGTCGTCCGCGATCCACCGTTGCTCTATCCCCAGATCCGCGCTCACGGAGCTGAAGAAGGCGGTGATCAGGGGGAGTATGCGATAGGAGAAGTACACGCCCAAGCCAAAACATAGGGTAGTGGGCGCGACGAGGTACGCCGCGATCCTCTTCTCGTTCTTCAGAAGACCCGGCGCGACGAACATCCAGGCCTGATAGAGGATCACCGGAACCGAAAGGACGATCCCCACGAAAACCGCCAGCTTCAGCTTGGTGAGGATCGCGCCCGCCGGCGTTGTCACGATCAGCTCCGCGGGAGGGTCGTGGGGCGATCGAGCCGGCGCGTCATCGAGAGCGCGGCGGACGGCGGCCTCCGCCTCGGCACGCACCAGGGTCGAGATCGCCTCCGGAATCTCGGCTCCGGCATCTACATCGCCGCGGATCACCTGTTGAAGGAGAGTATCGAGCGCCGCCGCGGCCGCCGCCGCATCGGGATACTCCGCTCCGGGCATCGGGTCCCCGGCCACCTGCTCATCGCCCTCGTCGACCGGCTCCGGCTCCGCTCCCCTCAGACCCTCCACCCAGGCCCGCATGCCGCCGCCGAGCGGTCTCTGCTCGAGCGATTCCGGTAGCCGGCCGATCGCCACCTCGAACACCCGCGGTGCGATCGCATAGCCGATACCGGCGCCGAGAATGACCGAGAGCACCACGATCCCCAGTCTTCGCCGGAGCTCCTCGAGATGATCGAGAAACGACATGTCCGATGCGGATTCTTCAGGGGGGGGCGTAGGCTCGGCCTGTAGGCCGGCATCGGCCTTGGGGCGGATCTCGGTCGATTCCAACGGCGCCGGATCGTCCCCTGGCAGATCGTCTCGCGGCTTCAAGTGCTCTTCAGCAGGACGCGTACTTCGTCCAGGAACTTCTGTAGATCCTGATAGCGCCGGTAGACCGAGGCGAAACGGATATAGGCCACCGGATCGAGCCCAGCGAGCTCTCTGAGCACCAGGTCGCCGATCTCTTCCGAGGAGACCTCACCCCCCAATGCGTTGTGAAGCTGCACCTCGACGCGCGACACCAGGGCATCGACTTCGCTGCTCGGGATCGGCAGTTTGACGCAGGCCGTGCGAACCCCATGACGCAGCTTTTCCGGATCGTACGCTTCCCGCCCGCCGTTCCGTTTCACGACCCGAAGAGGGTTCAGCTCGACCGACTCATAGGTGGTAAATCTGCGGTGACAAGCCGTGCACTCCCGCCGGCGACGGACCGAGGTCTGGTTCCGCGCGCTCCGGGTTTCGATCACCTTGTCGTCGTCGCAGAAGCAGAAGGGGCAACGCATCTCAGTCGAGCTCGCCGTACATCGGGAACTCCTCGCAGAGCTCACGCACACGCGTGCGCGTGCGTGCCTCGACATCGGGATCGCCGCGGCTCTCGATCACCGCCGCGATCATCTCGGCGATCGATCGCATCTCCGCCTCGCCCATTCCGCGCGTCGTGATCGCCGGTGTTCCGATCCGCAGCCCGCTGGTGATGAAGGGGGAACGGGTCTCTCCGGGCACCGTGTTCTTGTTGGTCGTGATGCCGGCTTGATGCAGGAGCCTCTCCGCCTTCTTGCCCGAGATGTTCCCGAGCGGGCTGAGATCGACCAGGAAGAGATGGGTATCGGTCCCACCCGACACGACCGAAAGCCCTGTGTCGACCAACCCCTGTGCCAGCGCCCGCGCGTTGGATACGACCTGCGTCATGTACCGCTTGAAATCCTCTTGCAGCGCCATCTTGAAGGCGACCGCCTTCGCCGCGATGACATGCATCAGCGGCCCCCCCTGAATGCCGGGGAAGACCATCTTGTCGATCTCCGACGCGTTCTCTTCGCGCGTCAAGATCAGTCCCCCCCGCGGCCCGCGAAGAGTCTTGTGGGTGGTCGATGTGACCACTTCGGCGTACGGGATCGGCGAGGGATGAACCCCGGCCGCGACCAGACCGGCGATATGCGCCATGTCGACCAGGAGCATGGCGTCCACCTCGTCGGCGATCGTCCGAAAACGCCTAAAATCGATGGTGCGCGCGTAGGCGGAAGCCCCGGCGATGATCATCCTTGGCCGGTGTTCCTTGGCGAGCGCGGCGACCTGCTCGTAGTCGATCCGCCCATCCTCCCCGACGCCGTAGCTCTTCACGTCGAAGAGCCGCCCGGAGAAATTGACGCTGTGGCCGTGCGTCAAATGCCCCCCCTCGGAGAGACCCATGCCGAGAACCGGATCGCCCACCTCTAGCAGTGCCAGATAGGCGGCCATATTCGCCTGGGAGCCGGAGTGGGGCTGCACATTCGCATGCTCGGCGCCGAAGAGCAGACACGCGCGGTCCCGCGCCAGATCTTCGGCCGTGTCGACGTGGTCGCAGCCACCGTAGTACCGCTTGTGCGGGTAGCCCTCGGCGTATTTGTTGGTCATGATCGACCCGGCCGCCTCGAGCACGGCGGGGTGCACCATGTTTTCCGATGCGATCAGCTCGAGAGTATGACGCTGCCGGTCCAACTCCGCCGCGAAGGCGGCATGGAGCTCAGGGTCCAGCTCAGGGAGATGCTTCACGATGGCTTGTCCTCATTCTGGAATCTCGCCGGCGTCGATCTTCGCGACCCGGCCCGTATGACGCCCCCCATCGAAGGCAGCATCGAGCCACACCCGAACGATCTCTTGGGCGAGCCCCGTGCCCACGACCCAAGCGCCCATCGCGAGCGCGTTGGCATCGTTGTGCGCGCGTGACATGCGGGCGCTGAATGTCTCGGTGCAGACGCAGCAGCGCACACCGGCGAATCGGTTCGCGGTCATCGCCACACCCTGACCGGTCCCGCACACCAGAATCGCCCGATCCACTTCGCCCGCGGCCAGGCTCCGCGCCGCGGTCTTCGCATAGTCCGGATAGTCGCAAGAAGCGCCGCTCTCGGTGCCGAGATCGACCGCCTCGTGCCCGAGATCGCGCACGAATCGAACGAGCTCCTGCCGGAGATCCAGGCCCGCATGGTCGGAGGCGAGGGCGATCTTCACTGTTCCGCCTCCTCCCGCCGGGCGTCGCTCCCGATCACGAGCGGTGGATCCTGCGCAGCTTGCCGACCTGCGCGATCCGCTGCTCGGCCAGGCGCTGCGCGGCGTCTTCCGGTTTCAGATCGTAGTTCTCGGCCAGCTCGAAGACCTTCAGGGTCGTGTCGTAGAGTTTGTCGACCTGGTCCATCACCATGTCTCGGTTGTAGTTCGGTCCCTCGTGCCACACGCTGATCAGCCCACCGGCGTTGACGATGTAGTCCGGCGCATAAAGGATGCCCCGCTTCACCATCGCGTCCCCATCCTCTTCACGAGCGATCTGGTTGTTGGCCGCGCCCGCCACGATCTTGCACTTCAATCTCGGGATCGTCTCGGAGTTGAGAATCGCACCGAGCGCGCAGGGTGAGAAGACATCGCAGGGCTCGTCGAAGATCGCTTCGGTGCCGACGACCCGCGCACCGCACTCCTCCTTCACCCTCGCCGTGCGTCGATCATCGATGTCGGCGACAACTAGCTTGCAGCCTTTGGCCGCGAGCTGCTTCGCGAGGTAGTAGCCGACCTGGCCGGCTCCCTGAATCGCGACGGTCAGACCTTCGAGATCGTCCTTGTCGAGCGTCCATTTCACCGCCGCCTGCAGCCCCCGGAGCGCGCCGAAGGCCGTCACCGGAGAGGGATCGCCGCTGCCGCCCGCGCCCTGCGAGCAGCCCCGAACGTGGTTGGTTTCCCGGGCTATATCGGCCATATCACCCGTGCTCGTCCCCACGTCCTCGGCGGTGATATAGCGCCCGTTCAACCCCTCGATGAAGCGGCCCAGGGCACGGAAGAGCGCTTCCGACTTGTCCTTCTTCTGGTCGCCGATGATGACCGTCTTGCCACCGCCCAGATCGAGACCGGCCACCGCCGCCTTGTAGGTCATCCCGCGCGAGAGGCGGAGCACATCTTCCAGCGCCTCTTCCGCCGTTTCGTAGGGCCACATGCGGGATCCGCCGAGCGCCGGCCCCAGGGTCGTGTTGTGGATTGCGATAATGGCTTTGAGGCCGGATGACGCGTCGTTGCAGAACACGATCTCTTCATGATCGTGGGCCGCCATTTTTTGGAAGATGCTCATGCGTGGTTTCCGTTATCTGGCCGGGCCGTGGCCCGTGCTCTGTTCTTTGTTGGTTTCAGTTCGTCTAGATCCTCGCACCGATCAGGTTTTGTAGTCGTAGAACCCCCTGCCGGTCTTCCTGCCCAGGTCGCCGCTGTCGACCATCTTCACCAGAAGAGGGCAGGGCCGATACTTCGAGTCCTTGAACCCATCGTAGAGGACATTGAGGATGTGCAGGCAAACATCGAGTCCGATGAAGTCGGCCAGAGTGAGCGGACCCATAGGTTGGTTCGTGCCGAGCTTCATGACGGTGTCGATCGCGTCGCGGGTCGCCACTCCCTCCATCAATGCGAAAACCGCTTCGTTGATCATCGGCATGAGCACGCGGTTGGCGACGAAGCCGGGATTGTCGTTCACTTCGCAAGGCACCTTGCCGAGCGCTTCGGAGAGGCCGGCCACGGTCGCGCAGGTCTCGTCGCTCGTGTGCATGCCCCGGATCACCTCGATCAGGCGCATGAGCGGAACCGGGTTCATGAAGTGCATACCGATCACCTTGTCGGGACGGCCGGTCGCCGCGGCCAACCGCGTGATCGAGATGCTCGAGGTGTTGGTGGCTAGGATCGTCGCGGTCGCCCAGGCTCGCCAAATCGAGAGTGCCGGAGATCCGCGAGAGGGTCGCATCCTTCTGATCGGACGAGATTTTCTCTTTCTTGACGAGCCGCCCAAGGCTCTTTTCGATCCCCGCCATCGCGGCGTCGAGACGCCCCTGCTCCGTGTCGACCACCTTCACTTCGTAGCCCGACTGGGCAAAGACCTGGGCGATTCCGTTGCCCATCGTTCCGGCGCCGATCACGCCCGGTCTTCTGATCTCCATGACTGTCTCCGGGGAGCTGCTTCCTCGCTCCTTCTCTGTTTCTCCCACGCCTGGACGTTCCTTCTCGGTAACGCTCGGCTCAGTTCGTCGGCTCTCCGTCGAGCCATTGCCGCAATCGCGGCATCAGGTTCTCGATCTCCCGCTCGATCTCTTCGAAGCAGCGGCGGTAGTCCTCGGCATCGCCGCCGAAAGGATCGCGGATCGAAATCTCATCGCCCGCATCGGTTGCCGCCGCTTCGCGCAGGCAGAAGATCCTGTCGCTTTGGTCCGGGCTTTGCCCGAGCACGAAATCGCGATTTCCTTCGTCCATGGCCAACACAAGATCGGCTTCCGCCGCCATCTCGGGGGCATAGCGCCGGGCCTCGTGGGATCGCAGATCGATCCCGGCGCCGGCCGTGACATCGACCGCGTGAACCGCCGCGGGTGCCCCGGTCATGCCGAAAGAGCCGGCCGACGAAACGACGACGCGGTCTCGCAGATCTTCCGGCAGCCGGGCCTCGAGAAGCACCTGCGCCATCGGGCTCCGGCAGGTGTTCCCGGTGCAAACAAAGAGAATCTGGAAGGCGCCTTGGCGCAATCTGCGTCCTCGATTCCAGCGGTGATTGAGTTCGTCGTGGTGCGCATTTCTCTTGGCCGAAAGCGTTTGAGGCTATCACTTTCGGCTGAGCACGGTCAATCGCCCGCGGCGCTTCGGATGGCCGATTTGGCCCGCGTCGGGCGGCTTTCAGACTCGGTAGCGGGTGTCGTAGAGGAACTTCCGGATGGGGTGGGACGCATTGGAATCGGGTTCCGTCGATCGGCGCCACGCATGCCCCGTGGCCGCGCGGCCGGGCGAACGAGCCGGGGGCAATGGCCCGTTCCGCGGCGGATGCACAGCCTATGCGCCTCTGTTGGGTTCACCGGCGTGGCGAACCTCCTCACTCTGGCGCGCGTCGCCCTGCTCTTCGTGGTCGTCGCCACATGGGCGCGTAAGACATTGCTCGATGCCGGGTGGCGCGGCGCCGCAATAATGAGGAGTCGGAGGTCGGTGCCCTGCTCGACATCGCGGGGGATCGGATCGTGGAGCTGGTGCTCTGGAGCTTCTTCGCGATCCGCCGAGACGCCCCCGGGGAGGCGCTGGTGCCCTTCTGGGTCCCGGTCGTCATCATCACGATCACGCGCACGATCGCGACCGATCTATGGCCCGGATATCTCACAAACTTTCTGCTGTGGCGGCGCATCTCCGCACCCTGGCGCCACTTCCCCCCGTTTCGCTTTGTGCGACGTGCAACCAGCACGCCTCGGCGCGAAACGGTGCGAAGCACCGGCAGGACAAGAACCTGCGCCGCCTCGCGACGAAAGTTGGTGAGATATCCGGGCTAGGAGCCTGTTGCGCATAGGCTTTCGAGCCCAGTGTTCGAGCTCGTTTCGAGATCAAGGAGCTGAGTCCGCGGGAAGGCTGGTTGCCTTTCTAAGGACTTAGCGACGCAGAGATCGGAACGAAGACGGATGCTGGGCGAAGCGAAGACTATGCGCAACAGGTTCCTAGACGACTCCCTCTTCGGCCGCCTGAGCGAAATCGCGACCGGGCGCTCTCCCCGGCGCCGATCGGTCGATTCAAGGAGTGGATGGGTGACCGCGCACTGGCGATCGATTCGCCGCCCCTCGTCGCCAGGCATTCCCCGTGGCTCCTCAACCCCGAACCTGCCTTTCAGCTCGCCTCTTCCGGCATCCTGATTCGCGGTGGGGGCAGCGGGCGCGTGGTTCCGCACTTGATCGCAGCATACACAGGGCCTATTTTCTTTGCATATTCATTCCTGGGAATCGAATATGCAAACTTACATCGCGCGTAGCATGGAAGCTCGGCTGTCGGCGGCACTCGCCAGTTTCCCCGCGGTCGCTCTCATCGGCCCCCGGCAATGCGGTAAGTCAACGCTCGCAAGGGAGTTCGAGAAACACCGGGAGAATGCTCTATTCCTCGACCTCGAAAGCCCCGCGGATCTTGCCCGACTCGACGATGCGGAGTACTACCTCGCGCAGCACGCCCATGAGCTCGTCTGCATCGACGAGGTCCAGCGGAGTCCGGAACTCTTCACGATACTCCGAGTACTAATCGACAGGGCGCGGCATCCCGGCCGCTTTCTGCTCCTAGGTTCGGCTTCCCCGGAGCTTTTGCGTCAGAGTTCGGAGTCGTTGGCCGGCCGCATCGCGTATCTCGAACTGAGCCCCTTCCACTACGACGAGGTCGCACCCGAGACGCCCCTCAGTGAACTTTGGGGACGGGGAGGCTTCCCCGACAGCCTGCTCGCCGAACGAGACGAGATGAGCAGCGATTGGCGAGAGCAGTTCATCCGCACATTCCTCGAAAGGGACTTGCCCGGCTTCGGCTACTCACTTCCGGGAGTGAGTATGAGGCGCTTCTGGACAATGTTGGCGCACTACCACGGGCAGGCACTCAACTACTCCAAACTGGGCCAGTCCATGGACGTCAGCGACGCTACGATTCGTCGTTGGCTGCGGGCCCTCGAGCAGACTTTCATGGTCCGCCTGCTTCCGCCTCTGGAGGTCAATACCAAGAAGAGGCTCGTCAAGTCCCCAAAGATGTACATTCGGGATACCGGCATCGTCCATCGCTTGCTCGACCTTCGCACCTGGGACGAGCTGATGGGCCACCCGATCGTGGGAGCATCTTGGGAGGGCTTCGTGGTCGAAACTGTCGCTAATCTGGTACCCGACGCCGGACTCTCCTTCTATCGCACTTCATCCGGTGCGGAGATCGATCTGATCATCGAGCGCCGGGGCCGACGCGTCGGTATCGAATGCAAACTCTCGATCGCGCGCCGCCTCTCGAAGGCTCTGCCCGGAAGTATGGTCCAGTGCGACTTAGAGACACTTTTGGTGGTCACGCCCGAACCCGGGGAGGAACGGCTGAGGCCGGGCGTGGAGCTCTGCTCGTTGTGCGGACTCAGCGCGCGGTTGGAATCGTTGCTCGGATGACTCGAGCGAACTGTCGCATACGGCATTCGCAGGTCCGGGAGTCAGGGATCGCCTCCCCGCCCCTCGTCGCCAGGCACGCCCCTTGGCTACGACGCGTTGATCCACGTCTGGGACAATCCCGACATTTGGGACTGCAAACGGATCGAGTGCGGCACCTGGCTCTACGACAATTGGCACACCGGCGCCTACCATAAAGATCTCTACCGCGAGGCCGAGTCCGCCAACACGATGATCGGATTCGAAACCGTCGCCGACACTTCAGCCTGCGGTCACGGCGCCATCCGCTTCGCGGCAGCCGAGGCGCGCCCAAAGACCATCACTTCGGCAACGGAGTTCAAAGTCCCCGCCACCCCATGCGGATCGTTCTCTTCGGATCGGCCGCCCGCGGCGAGATGCGCGCCAATCCGGATCGGCGCGGGACGGGTTGGCGCGTGCGCGTGGTTCTCCAAGTCTCGGCGAGGGTGTGGAGGGACGCAGGTCGCGCCGGAATCCCGGGCGGAGCCGGTAGCGGTTCAGCCCGATCCACGCCCCTGATTGTGGGCTCGGCACAAGAGCCGCAGGTTGTCCGGATGATGCGACCCGCCGAGGGCGAAGGGGTGTATGTGGTCGAGCTCCAGGAGCCATTGGCTGTTGCACCGACGGCCGTGACGATCGACGAAGGCGCAGCGTCCGCCATCTCGTGCGAACACCTCTCG
>NYZA01000154.1 GCA_002686955.1 Gemmatimonadota bacterium | reverse complement strand
CGGGTGCGGGCATCGGGTCGCGAGATCGACCTTCGCGTGTCGACCGTGCCGACGCAGTTCGGCGAGTCGGCGGTGCTGCGGATCCTCGACCGGTCGAGCACGATGATCGGGCTCGAGGAGCTCGGCTTTCCCGAGGCCGATCTGACGCTCTTCGACAAGGCGGTCCACCGGCCGAACGGGGTTCTGATGGTCACGGGGCCGACCGGCTCAGGGAAGACGACGACGCTCTACGCGGCGCTCTCGATCATCAATAATCCCGACCTGAAGATCATCACGGTCGAGGATCCGATCGAGTACCACCTGCCCGGCATCACGCAGATCCAGGTGAAGCCGGAGATCGACCTCACCTTCGCGTCGGGGCTGCGCTCGATCGTGCGGCAGGATCCCGATGTGATCATGATCGGTGAGATTCGTGACCTCGAGACGGCCGATATCGCAGTTCAGTCCGCCCTGACCGGACACCTCGTGCTCTCGACGATCCACACCAACGACGCTCCTTCCACCGTCACTCGTCTGGTCGAGATGGGGGTCGAGCCGTATCTGATTTCGAGCTGCCTGAACTTCGCGATGGCGCAACGGCTGGTGCGCACGATCTGTCCTCACTGCCGGGAGAAGACGATCGTGACGGCCGAGGTTCTCGAAGAGGCCGGGATCGCCAATCCCGAGGGGATCGAGAGCTTCCAAGTGTTCGAAGGCGCGGGTTGCAAATACTGTCGCAACACGGGATACGCGGGCCGGGTCGCGATTTTCGAGCTGATGAACGTGACACCGGAGCTGAAGACACTCATGGGCCAGAAGGTGAGCTCGGTCGAGCTGCGGAACGTGGCGCTTCGGAGCGGGATGCGCAGCCTCAGAGACGATGGTTGGCAGAAGGTCCTGCAGGGGATCACGACCCTCGACGAAGTGTTGCGAACGACCCAGGAGGAGGACCTGGAGTGACGCCGAGGTGACGACATTCGCCTACAAGGCCGCTACGGCCGCCGGAAAGACCGTCGCTGGAACGATCGACGCCGCCAACGCCGTGGAGGTGCGCGCCAAGCTCGATGAGATGGCCTATCTGCCGATCGAGATCAAGGCCGAAGACGAGGGTGGCGGTATCTCGCTCCAGATGGAGCTGCGGAACCCCTTCCAGAGAGTTCGCCGGCGAGATCTGCTCACTTTCACGCAGCAGCTCGCTTCGCTGGTCGGCGCCGGAGTTCCCCTCGCGCGCTCTCTGGAGATCCTCGTCGAGCTCTGCGCCAGTCCAAAGCTCAAAGAAGTGCTGGAGGAGATTCATGGGGACGTCACCGGGGGCGCCAGTCTGGCCGAAGCCTTCGAGCGTCATCCGAAGGTCTTCCCCCCGATCTACGTCAACATGGTCGGGGTCGGCGAGACGGGCGGTGTTCTCGATACGATCCTCGCCAGATTGGCGGAGTTCCAGGAGCAGATGGAGGATCTGCGCAGCTATGTCGTCACCAGCATGATGTATCCGGCGGTTCTCGCCTTCGTGGGGGGGGCGGCGGTGACCTTCTTGATGACGGCGGTGATTCCGCGCTTTGTCGGCATTCTCGAGGGGATGGGGCAGGCGATCCCCTTGCCGACGCTGATCTTGATCCGCACCTCGGCGGCGATTCAAGCCTATTGGTGGGTGGCGGCGCTCCTGGGGGCGGCGATCGTGTTGGGCGTGCGTTCCTGGCGCCAGACCGAGACGGGCAGGATCGGTTGGGACCGCTTTCGCATGCGAATCCCCGGCATGGGGGCAGTCACGCGCAAGTTGGCTTTGGCTCGATTCGCCCGCACCCTGGGAACCCTATCCGCCAGCGGCGTTCCGATTCTCAACGCGCTCTTCATCGTGAAAGACGTGGTCGGAAACGAGGTCATCAGCCAAGCGATCCTGCGGCTCCATGGTGGCGTCCGCGAGGGAGAAGGGATCGCCGGGCCGCTCGCCGGAACCGGTGTCTTTCCCCAGATGGCGATCCATATGATCACGGTGGGTGAAGAGACGGGACGGCTCGACGCCATGCTGCACCAGATCGCCGATATTTACGAGGCCGATGTGCGCACATCGATCCGGCGCCTGACCGCACTACTCGAACCGATCATGATCTTGCTGATGGCCGTCGTTGTCGGGTTCATCGTACTTTCACTGGTGAGCGCGATCATGAGTGTTACCACCGCGGCTGGGGGATGAAACTTCGCAATGGAAAAGTGTCCGACAGGAAGTAGCGAGAGGAAAACACCGATGCAAACAGAAAAAGGAACGCATCAGGGTTCGCGCGAGCGGGGATTCACTCTGATAGAGCTCCTCGTCGTGGTCGTCATTCTGGCGATCCTCGCGGCGGCGGGAACGCAGCTCATCGGGGGAGAGACCGACAAGGCGCGATACTCGGTGGCCAAGTCGAATATCGCCACACTGAAAAACTGCCTGGAACGCTTCCGGCAAGATGTCGGCCGCTACCCCGAAGAGGAGGAAGGGCTGCAATCGCTGGTTTTCGACCCCGGTATCGACGGATGGGACGGCCCCTACTACAACAAGATGACGATCGTCGATCCCTGGGAGCACGACTATATCTATCGCTTCCCGGCCGAGGAGAGCCCCTTCGACTATGATCTGGTCTGCACGGGCAGAGATGGCGAGGTCGGAGGAGAGGAGCCGATCGATATCGACATCGTCAGTTGGGATCTGTAGGTCGGTCGTGAGGACGACGCGGGGATTCACGCTCATCGAGCTCCTGGTCGTCGTCGCTCTGATCGCGATCGTCAGCGGTCTGGCGATGCCGATCGCTTACCGAAATATGTCGGGTTTTCGGGCCCGCGCGGCGGCGCGAGAGCTGGCGGCGACTTTTCGGCTTGCGCGCGACATGGCGATCGCTTCGCGCACGCAACACAGCGTGCATTTCGATGAGGAGGAAGGGCACTACCTGCTTCAACGCGACGAGTCGAAGGGGCGCCGCCTTTTCGTTCCGGAAGAGGAGATCGAGCGGCTGGAGAGGATGGAGGAGCGGAAGAAAGACCGGTCGGATTCGGAAGCGGGGGCGGGGGCGGGGGCGATCCTGGAGAAAGAGCTCGGCCAGGGGGTGGGGTTCCTGCGGATCGAGGTGGATCGAGACGACGAAGAAGGGGATCACCCCTTGGTCTTCTTCGATCCGCGAGGGAACAGCAGCGGCGGCGATCTGGTGCTCGGTGGAGAGCGGGCCGCGTGGCGGGTCGAGCTCTTCCGGGCGGGCGGTCGCACGACGATTACGAGCCTGGGCGAGGATTGGCGGGAATGAGAAACGAGGGGTTCACCCTTCTGGAGATTATGGTCGCCGCGGCAATCCTCGCGTACGCGGTCGCTTCGGTTCTTGGCGTCTTCGGTGAGGGGATCCGTAGCGGGCGATGGTCGACCGAGCGCACGCACGCCATGCTGCAGGCCCGCTCGATCATGGACGATCTGCTCCGGCAGTCCACCTTCGAGGAGCTCGAAGAGTCGGAGGAGACCGAAGATGGCCGCTACCTGTGGACGATCAGAATCGGCCTCGAAGAGGACGATGAGGACACCGAAGATGCAAAGACGCCGAAATCGGCCGAGGATCCCTTCGGCGGACGGATGGAGCCCGAAATCGAGAGGTACAGAATCGATGTTCTGGTGGAGTGGCCTCCCGACGAGCCGCGGGCACGGGCGCGACTGATCACGACCCAAACGCAGAAGGTGACATCGTGGCCCGGATTGTAGAAGCGGGCTTCACGCTGCTGGAGCTGATGGTGGCGCTCACGATCATGGCCTTGCTCGTGGCCGCGCTCTATGGAGGATTCGACGCCGCCCAACGCGCGTGGGAAGAGGGTGCCCGCACCCAGGATTCGGAGTCGGCGCTGCGCCTGGCCCTCGATGAGCTGACCTCTGAGATCCGCTCGGCGGCCGATGCGCGGATCCTCTACGAGGAACGGCACGTTCCCTATTTCTTCGGAGGCGCCGATACTCTCCGCTTCGTCACCCACGACTCGAGCCCTGTACTGGGCGAGCTTCGACCGGGCAATGTCGAGGTGACCTGGAGGATCGACCGTGACGAAGGGAGCGACCAGACCGGATTGGTGGTGGAGCGCGCCCTTCCCGATCAACTCCAGCCCGAAGAGGAACGGATCAGCGAGCTCGTCGAGATCGCGCCCGCCGTGGCGAGGCTGAAGCTGCGCTACTTCTACTATCCGCCGATCCCACAGGACGAAGAGGAGGCGCTCGAGGGTGCATGGGCCGAATCCTGGGACCCCACGATCGAAGATCCGGGCCTGCAGCCGCAACGGCTCCCGGAGGGGGTCGAGATTACGATGGGCTACGTCCATCCGACTCGCGCCGACACGATCGACCTGCCCCCTTTCTATGCGCACATCTACGGCAAGTCCCGCCTGCTCAGATCGGAGCGCGCCCCCGCCGCCGGCGGCTTCGAAGAGATGGTGGACTTCCATTGAGGGCCAAAAAGCGCAGGGGTGAGAGTGGGATCGCGCTGCTCGTGGTGCTCCTGTTGCTGACGGTTCTCCTGCTCATGGCCTTCGAGTTCGCCTTCACTTCGCGAACAGAGGTGGACATGGCGGGGAATTATCGGGACTCTACCCGGGCTTACTACCTCGCCCTCGCGGCGCTCGATCGCGCGGTCGAAGAGATAATGCAGCCTGCGGACTTCTGCTTTCGTGACGAGGAAACGGGAGAGGTGTACTTCGCCCGGAACTCCGATCCCCCGCTCACGGTAGAAGCCCTCGTGGCCGAGGCATTGGAGAACGAGGCTCGCACCGGCCGCCGTCTTGAGGATGGGCACTGCTCCTACTCGATCCGCGACGAAAACGCCTTCATCCAGGTCAACCGTGCCAGCCGCGAAACGCTGGGCCGGCTGCTGGGTCGCGTGGGCGTTCAGATCGGTTCGGAAAGGGACGAGATCATCGACGCAATCGTGGACTGGAAAGACGCCGACGACCTTCGGGGGTTGAACGGAGCCGAGGACGAGCACTATGCCGATCTCGAAATCCCCTATTCGACTCGCGGCGGTGGGTTCACGGCACTCGAGGAGCTTCTCCTCGTGCGCGGCATCACGCCTGAGCTCTTCTACGGCGTCGACGACGAGCCCGGGATGCGAGACCTGGTGACCATATGGGGCAATCGACGATCCCCGAATCGGTACACCGCGCCCCTCTCCGTATTGACCGCCCGTCACGGGGAGGCGGAAGCGCAGTCGATCATGCTCGACCGAGAGAGTGCGCCGCTCGGTAAGCAAGGGAGCCGGTCGCGGCGTGAGGTGCTCTCGAACCACTACACGATCGTTGCCGAGGGACAGGTGGAGGGCAGCCGGATCTACCGTCAGATTCGGGCTGTGGTCCAGGTGGTCGGTCGCGGCTCCGCCGGTGCATCGACGGTCCAGGTGCTTCACTGGGACGACACCGGTTCGACTCCACCGCGGAGGGTTCTTCCGTGAAGCTGCCGGCACGAGCGCTGGGGATCGAGTTCGCGGAGGGGCGAATCCACTTCGTTCAGATGAAGAGGATGTTCGGCCCCTCCTCCGTGACGAAGATGGCCACGCTCGAGCTCTCCTCGGCCACCGGCGAGGCGGAGGTCGCCGAGCGGATGTCGGCCTTCCTCTCGGAGAAGGGCCTGCGCTGTCGGCGTGTCGTCGCGGGGATCCCCCTCAAGGACGCGATGATTCGAGTCATCGAGCTCCCGGGTGTCGAAGAGAAACACCTGCGTCAGATGTTGGAGTTCGAGATCGAGCGGAGCTTCCCGATCTCAGCGGCGGAAGCGTACTTCGACTATTCCCTGCTGGAACCGATCGATGACAGGGCCCGTCTCTTGGTGGTCGCGGTCGAGCGCACGATCCTGGAGAGGTACAAGAATCTGATCAGCGAAGCCGGGCTGCCGACGATGGCGATCACACCGGCGATCCTCGCGGAGATCGAGCTGCCCGCGCTGCGCGATACCGATTCGGAGATCTCTGCCCTCATCCGCAGCAACTCAGCGTCGACGGAGGTCGCCGTGCTCGCGCGGAGAATGCCGGCCGGCATCTATCGTTTCACCCACCCCAACGGCGCCGGATCGACGGGAAACAACACGAGCCCGGAGCAGCTTGTTTCGCGCCTCTTGAGCGCCACGCGCCAGGCATGCACGAGCGCCACCGGCGTGCCGCTGCCCACGCACCTCGTGGCCAGCGGACGCTCCCTTTCGCCCGAAGTGAGCGATGAGCTGGCGCGGGGGCTGGGGATCGACGAGGTCGATACTCTCGGCCTGAATCTGGGGCTGCGGGAAGATGAGACGGCGTCGGTG
>NYZA01000153.1 GCA_002686955.1 Gemmatimonadota bacterium | reverse complement strand
GGTCCTCCGCCCGGTCCTCCGCCCGGTCCTCCGCCCGGTCCTCCGCCCGGTCCTCCGCCCGGTCCTCCGCCCGATCCTCCGCCCGGTCATCCGCCTGGTCATCCACCGGGTCCTCCGAGGATTCAACCTCTTCATCCAGCCCTTTGGCCGCCGCGAAGGCCTCGGAGAGCTTCGCCCCGAGCGATTCCCCGCCCACCTCTTGGATGTGCGTGTGCTTGCGCAGGTATTCCTCTTCCGGCTGGTTCCGGTCCTCGGTGTAGGCGCGAATCGAGAGAACGATCCGCCGCTCGAGCGGATCGATCTCGATCAGCTTCATCGGGATCTTGTCGCCGTCCTTGAAGAGATCGGTCAGCTTGCGGCCCGCGGCCTGCTGTCCGACCTGGCTGATCGGCACGAAGCCCTCGTAGTTGTTCGGCAGATCGACGACCAGGCCCTTTTCGACCACCCGGTGGATCGTCGCTTCGACCTCGTCGCCCACGTTGAAGAAGTTGGTCACGTTGCTCCAAGGATCGTCGCCAACCTGCTTCATGCCGAGGCTGATTCGGCGGTTCTCCTTGTCGATATTGAGAATGACCACCTCGACATCGTCGCCTTTCTTGACCACCTCGGAGGGATGGCGGACCCGTTTGGTCCACGACATATCGCTGATATGGACCAGGCCATCGATCCCTTCGATGATCTCGACGAAGGCACCGAAATTGGTGAGGTTGCGCACCTTGCCGAGAAGGCGGGTCCCGATCGGGAACTGCTCGTCGAGGGTGTCCCAGGGGTCGGGCTCTACCTGCTTCAGGCCGAGCGAGATCTTCTCGCTATCCGCGTCGACCCGGAGCACCTTCACGTTCACGTCGTCGCCCACGGTCAGGATTTTCGATGGGTGACGCACATTTCGCGTCCAGCTCATCTCGGAGATATGGATCAACCCCTCGACCCCCTTCTCGAGTTCGATGAAGGCGCCGTAGTCCACGATCGACACGACCCGCCCGCAGACGACCGAAGCTTCGGGGTACTTCTGGCTGATATTGTCCCAGGGATAGGCCTCGAGCTGCTTGAGACCGAGCGAAATCCGCTCCCGCTCCCGGTCGAACTCCAAGATCTTGACCTTCAGCTCCTGGCCGATGGTGAGCAGGTTCGAGGGGTGCGTGATCCGCCCCCACGACATATCGGTGATATGGAGCAGGCCGTCGATTCCGCCGAGGTCGATGAAGGCGCCGAAATCGGTGATGTTCTTGACGACGCCATCGCGGATCTGGTCCTTCTCGAGATCGACCAGCACCCTGTCGCGGAGCACCTTGCGACGCTCTTCGAGAAGCTTGCGGCGCGAGATGACGATGTTGCGGCGGCGCTTGTTGATCTTGATGATCTTGAATTCGAACGACTCCCCGAGGATCGCGTCGATGTTCTTGACCGGCTTGAGATCGATCTGGGAGCCGGGCAGGAAGGCGGGCACGCCGTACAGATTGACGATGACGCCCCCTTTGATCCGCTTCTTGAGCGCCCCCTCCACCGGCTCTTCGGCATCGTACGCGCTACGGATTCGGTCCCAAACACGGATGAAATCCGCCCTCTGCTTCGAGAGCACCGGCCTGCCGTTGTCGTCCTCGAGCTGGTCGAGAAATACCTCGATCTTGTCGCCGGCTTTCAGCTCGTGGCGGGCCTCACCGAACTCGTTGATCGAGATGACCCCCTCGGCCTTGAGGTGGACATCGACCATGACCTCTTTGTCGGAGACCCGGACGACAGTGCCATGGATGATCTTGCCCGCCTCCATGTTGTCGGTGGAGCTCTCGATCAGCTCGAGCATCTCTTCATCGTCGACGCCGAGTAGATCCTCATCTTCGTCCTCGATCTGGATCATGCGGACGAATGGGCTGACACGCTTCACTCCCTCTTCATCGTTGGAGTCGTCGTTGTCGTCGTCTCGTCGGCGGGCGCGCGCGGGTGCGGCTTGTTCAGTCATCGAATCCTCATATTCCGTCGAAGCCCCTTCTCTCAGGAACGAGACTTCGGCGCGGCTTCGCCGGGCGATCCGGCGGACCGGTCTGGGGTGGAGGTTGGAAGGGAAGTGCAGAAACAGACAACTTTGTCAACCTGCTCGGCGATAGTCAACCTGGAAGTATCGAGCTCGACCGCATCGGCCGCCTTTCGCAAGGGGGCGATCGCTCTGCCGGAGTCGATCGCGTCTCTGTCGAGCAGGTTCTTCCGCACCTGCTCCAGAGATATCTCGGTGTCGCCCGCCCGCCTGAGGTCGCCGAGCCGCCTCTCGGCCCGTTGCTCCACATCGGCGACCAGGAAGACCTTGATCTCGGCGTCGGGGAACACAACCGTACCGATGTCGCGGCCCTCCACGACGAATCCCCCCGCCCGGCCGATCTCCCGTTGTAGATCTACCAAGCTTCCCCGCACCACCGCCGAACGGGCGACGGCGCTCACCGAAGCGGCGACGCGCATCGACCGGATCTCTTCGCTCACATCGCGCCCGTTCATGATCAGCCTCGGTCCTTCCCCGGCACCGGTCGGCTCGAAGTGAAGCTCGATCTCCCGGAGGACCCGCCCGAGTCCCTCCTCGTCTTCTGGATCCACGCCGAGATTGAGCGCGTGAAGCGTCACCGCTCGGTAGAGCGCTCCGGTATCGAGATAGGTGAAGCCCAGCCCTTCGGCGACGAGCCGGGCGGTCGTGCTCTTTCCCGATCCGGCCGGGCCGTCGATCGCGACGATCGGTCCCCTCGCCATTCGCGCTACCCCTTCATCCTCTCGCCCTTCTCCTCTTCGATGAAGATCCAGGCCACCAAGCTGCCGATGCGCACGTCATCGGTGCGGCACAAGAAGCGCTTCTCCATGAACACGCGGGAGCTCGTATCGTCGCCGTCGGCCTTCTCGGCCTCGGTCACCATCGTCTCGATCCGCCGGAGCCACTCTCCCCAGTTCGCCGCTCGCAGATCGATCCAGCCGGCCTCCGCCCACTTGTCGCGCTCACGCGCATCGGCCGAGACGACATCGTCGCCCCGGTGCGGCGGGATCTTGATCTCCGGAGCACGAAGAAGCCGGTCCCCCTCGGGCGCGAGGATCGGAATGCCGATCGAAACGATCTCGGAGCGAAGTTTGTCATCGGAGCGGATCCGCTCCCACGCCGCGGCGGAGAGCTCCTCGGCGCCGCGGCGCAGCACCTCGTCGATCGTGCCGCAGGTGAGGCGCAAGAGATGGGCCTCGTAGAGCAGCTTCGAAAGGCGAGGCGGCCCCAGATTCTCGAAGGCCACCGAATGCAGATCGTGCTCCTTCTCCAGCTCCAACATCCTCTCCACCACCGACCCGCGGAGAAAGCCCGCCCGATAGGTCGGTGCCATCGCAGCGTTGTCCAGTGCGTTGATGATGTCACGACCGGTGTTCCCTCCACGGATCTCGAAGACGACATTGCGCGCGATCTCTTCCGGTGTGACGAACTCCATCTGCCCCGCGGCCGTGATCGCCGAGAACTCCCCCAGAGAGAAGATCCCGTTCTCGCCCGTGTCGACGTACACCGATCGCAACGATTCCTGCCCCCGCGCCGACGGGTACGGCCTCGCCCCACACTCCTCGGCGCTCGGCCGCAGATCGAAACGATCGCCGAGCAACACTCCGCCCTCCGGATCGCAGTCGAAGAGCCGAATCGGCCGCCCACCCCGCATCACTTCGCCATACTCGATCCCCTTCCATGCGATCGCCGCGGCGGGCTTAATCTCCTTGGTGATCGGAGCGTCGGGAGTGCGCCCCATCAGGAAGAGCAGAAGGCTGTGCGCCCCCGCGAGCGCCGATTTCGACAGCAGCACCCTCGATGGCTTCTCTTCCGAGTGGGTGTAGGGGATGTTGAGGCCCATCCCTCCGGTTCCGCTGGTGCCGATCTTCACGTAGATCTCGGTGCCGGCGCGCCGCATCGCTTCGTAGGCGATCTGCACATGGCGGATCAGCTGCGGAACATAGAGGGTGCAGAGCAGCTTCTCGGTCTCCGTTCGCAAGGCGTCCCCGTCCCCCGATTCGGTGGTTCGCCTTACCCTGCGGAAGCTGTCGTACACATCCTGATATGAGATGCCGGTGGCGGTGTTGACGCAGTCGACGACGATCTCGGGACGATGCTCGTCGATGATTCGAAAGAGGGTCGAGCCGGCCAGGAGCTCCTCCGAGAGCTCGTCCATGCTGTCGTGAAAGACCATCGCCCGAAACTCGGCCGATCCCAGGATCTCGCCCCGCGAGGCTCCCTTGATCTCGTCCCTCACGAAGATATTGCCCCAGGCGGTCGCCAGCTCGACACCATCGGGCGCCTCTTTTCGAAGCCGGTCGGCCGCGCTCTCGGCCTCTTGCTTCGTGAGAGAGGTGACGACGAGCTTGCGCGGCTGCTTCACAAGCAGCTCCCGGCAGACGGCCATGCCCACGAGGCCCCATCCGCCCAGAACGAGAACGGTCTTGCCCTGAATGTCCATTGGCTCTCGGTTCGATCGAGTGGTTGCTTGAATTCTCTTCGAGGTGCTCGGAGTGTCGCCTGGGCGAGTCTACAACCCCAGTGCGCGCCGCAGTGAGCGGGCTTCGGACATCGTGAGCGGACGGGCTTCGCCCAAAGGGAGCGCGCCCAGTGAGAGCGGCCCCATCGAGACCCGGGTGAGGCGGCGGACCGGATGTCCAATGGCGTCCATCAGCCGCCGCACCAGATGGAATCGCCCTTCGCCGACCCTGAGCTCGATCACCGTGCTCCCCTGGTTCCGTTTCACAGTCCGTGCCCGCAAGGCCCGCGCGGGGCCGTCGTCCAGCGTCACGCCACGCTCCAGACGCTCGAGCAGCTCCGTCGACACACTTCCACTGACCTTCGCCCGGTACACCCGCTCGATCTCGTAGCGGGGATGGCCCAGCCTCTCGGCGACCTCTCCATCGTTGGTGAGCAGCACCAGCCCCGTGGAGTTCAGATCGAGTCGCCCGACCGGAAAAACCCGAGCCGGCAGCTTCGGCACGAGATCGAGAACCGTCTTCCGCCCCTGGGGATCGGCGGCGGTGACGACACAACCGGTCGGCTTGTTCACGAGCACATAGATCCGGCGTTGCTCGATCCGCAAGCTCCGGCCGTCGAGCTTCACCTCGTTCGACTCCGGATCGACCCGGCGGCCGGGCGAGGTCTCGATCGCTCCGTCCACCGACACCCGCCCCTCGCGGATCAGCTCGTCTCCGGCCCGCCGAGAGGCCACTCCCGCCATGGCGAGAAAGCGGTTCAGGCGGATTTCACTCCGTTCGGTTCGGGACGGGACCCGCCTCGGTGCCCTTCGGGCCGACCGTCGCGCCTCCCGCTTCGCCGTGGCCGGCGCCTTCGTCCGCGCGGCCCTCTTCTTCTTCGTCCCCTTCCCCTTCCCACTGCTCTCGCTCCTCTTCACCGGCCCCCGCGCCGACCGGCCCGGACGCCCTTTCCTCTTCCTTTCCATCGGACTCCTCGTTCACTTCGGTGCTCTCGTCCCGCGCGCCCCCCTCTTCCGGAGCCTCTCCGGGATCGCTCCCCTCGGCGACACTCTGCCCCAGCTCCAACTGATCGGGATCACCCTCCTCGGAGGTCTCAAGCACCCCTTCGAGCTCATCGAGCTGCGGCAGATCGCGCAGATTCCGTAGCCCCAGGTGCTTCAGCAGCTCGCGCGTCGTCGAGTAGAGCAGGGGGCGCCCCGGCCCATCGGCACGGCCGCTCACCTTGATCAGATTTCGATCGAGAAGGGTGCGCAGAGGGCCGTCGACCGACACGCCGCGGATCGCTTCGATCTCGGCCTTGGTCGCCGGCTGCCTGTAGAGGACCACCGCCAACGACTCGAGAGCCGCTTGGGTGAGGCGCTGCGTGCGCTTCCCCTTGAAGAGGCGGTCGAGAAAGGGGCCGTGCTCTTCGCGCGTCGTGAAGCGCCAACCGCCCGCGACCTCTTCGAGACGCAGGCCCCGCTCGGCCGACTCGAGCGCCGAATCGAGCATCTCGAGCACCCGAGAGAGATCCTCCGGCTCGAGCTCCGGCAGCAGCTCGACGAGATGTCGCGTCGAGAGCGGCTCGTCGGAAGCGAAGATCAGCGCCTCGACGACCGGCACGAAGGTGTTCAGCCCCTCATCGGTCATAGGTCGACTCCCGCCGGTAGAGATAGACTTCGTCGAAAGCGTTCGGCTGGCGCGCCCCCACCTCGCCGAGGCGCACCAGCTCGAGGATCGCCATGAAGGTCACGATCAGATGAAGGCGCACGGGGGCGGCGCCGATCAGCTCGGAGAGGCGCAGGCGCGGCGAACGCTCGAGCCTGTGCCGGATCATGCGCACCTGATCCTCGATCCGCACCGTCTCCAGCTCGACCACCGGCCGCGCGGCCTCGCGCACCGCGGCCATGTTGAGCGCTCGGTGATAAGCCGCCAAGAGCTCGTACAGCCCGAGATCGAGCTCCGCCGCCGGGGCGTCGGGCATGGCGGCACCGTCTCCGCGGCCGTGGATCCCGCGGCGCGTCACCTCGATATCGCCAATCCTTTCCGCCGCCGCCCTGAAGCGGCGATACTCCAGAAGCTGGCGGACCAGCTCCTGGCGCGGATCGATGACCTCGCCCTCTTCGTCGACTTCCGGGACCGGCAACAGAGTGCGCGACTTGATGGCGATCAGCGTCGACGCCAAGAGGATGTACTCGCCCGCCACGTCGAGATCGAGGGAGCGCATCAGATCGAGAAACTCGAGATACTGCTGGGTGATCCGCGCGATCGGAATGTCGTAGATATCGACCTCTTCGCGCTGGATCAAAAAGAGCAGGAGATCGAGCGGCCCCTCGAAATGCTCGAGCTCGACGCGGTAAGTCTCGGACCCGAACATCTCGCTAGACCAATCCCATGAGCGAGAGCAGGCGCGGAATCGGGGCCATCCAGAATCGCACCCCCCCCGCCATGATGAAAACGATCAGCACGACAAAACCGTAGCGCTCGATCGAAAGGTAACGGGCGGCGTTCTCCGGCGAGAGCAGGAAGGCGACCACCTTGGAGCCGTCGAGGGGCGGGATCGGCAGCATGTTGAACCACCCCAAAACGATGTTGATGAAGACGCCGTAGCCGAGAACCAACCCCACCGCTCCATCGATGGTCGAAGGCGACCCTCCCAGGCCGAGGGCCTCCATCAGCAGAAGGACAATCCAGCAGGCGAGGGCGAGAACGACGTTCGAGGCGGGCCCGGCCAGGGCGATGACGGCGCTGTCTCGGCGCAGGTTTCGCAGATTGTAGGGGTTGATCGGAACCGGCTTGGCGCCGCCGAAAACGATCCCCGCGTTCGAGATGATCAGAAAGGCGGGGAGCAGGATCGTCATCACCGGATCGATATGCGGCAGCGGATTCAGCGTGAGCCTGCCGAGCCTCGCGGCGGTCGGATCGCCCAGGCGGAGGGCCACGTAGCCGTGCGAGATCTCGTGCACGATCACGGAGAAGAGCAGGACCGGAACGATTATGATGACGTGGGAGAGCATGGGGGCTTCGTGGCGGAGCGTAGAGGGGCCGCGCCGGGCAAAAGTGTAGGCTAGCTTTCCTCGCTGCGTGGCGCCAGCGCGACCTTTCGGCGTCATGGCGTCCGCTACCGTCACGCGGCGCGGTCGAGCGCTCGGTGGGGCGCGGGAGTCAACTCCGTCGCCAGCACGCAGGGCGTCGATCTGGTCCATCGCGCGTCCCACTTGGTGCCCCCTGGCGCAAACACGGTCACGCAAATGAGAGCGCCGATGCGCCGCGCTGGCTGGGCGCGACGACGAGTCATCGCCGGAGGCTACTGCGAGGAGGAGCAACGCAGCCAGCGTGGATGCAGCGGGGGCCGAATGGGGCCCTATTTGTGCCGGGGAAGGGCACTCGGCCGATACGTAGTCGCGTAGGTCATGCGTCTGACCGCGTCAGACTCGTTGCCATGCAGACACTTACCGCCCGTTCGGCGGCAAGCTCGGGCTAAAGTCGCGGACGTCCAGCAGGCCACGCATCTCATCGGCTAACCCTCTTCCGAGGTGTCGGCCCGCCGATCGGCAACCAACCGGTGTTGCCAGGCCCACCGTAGGCGCCCATATCGGAGCGGGCGCCGTTGGGATACCAGCGTGGCCACCGAGGGTGCCAGTCGGAGATGCCGTCTTCGAGGGTGGGGTCGCCGGCGTCGATGCAGG
>NYZA01000152.1 GCA_002686955.1 Gemmatimonadota bacterium | reverse complement strand
TCCGCGCGAAACGGTGCGAAGCACCGCCAGGGCACGAATCTGCGCCGCCTCGCGACGAAAGTTGGTGAGAAATCCGGGCTAATCCGGCGGGTGTCGACCTGCCGACCGGAAGAGGCAGGAGGCCACGTGACAAAAGACCGGATCTACCAAATCGTCGAGGCCGCTCGCGAAGGTGATCGCGCCAGTCACGTCTTCGATCTGTTCATCATGTCGCTGATCGCGGCGAACGTGCTGGCAGTGATCATGGAGACGCTCCCCTCCTTGCGGGGTTGGTCGCTCTGGTTCCGCGCGTTCGATGAGATCTCGTTGACGATCTTCACGCTCGAGTACCTAACGCGTCTCTGGGTTTGCACGAGCGATCCGCGATACGGGGGATCCCTTCGCGGTCGCCTCGAGTTCATGCGAACACCGATGGCGATCGTCGACCTCCTCGCGATCCTCCCCTTCTTCCTGCCGGTTCTATTGCCGATCGATCTGCGTGAGCTGCGCGCGATTCGACTCGTGCGTTTCTTTCGCGTATTCAAGCTCGCGCGCTACAGCCGATCGCTCCGTTTGCTGGCCCGCGTCTTCCAGTCGAAGCGGGAAGAGCTGATGATCGCGCTCTTCATCGAGGCGTTCCTTCTCATCTTCGTGTCGAGTGTGATGTACCACGTGGAGCACGATGCACAGCCGGAGATCTTCACCTCGATCCCGGCCTCGATGTGGTGGGGTGTCGTGACACTCACGACGGTGGGGTACGGCGATATGTCGCCCGTGACCATCGCCGGCAAGATCTGCGCGGCGGTTCTGGCGGTCAGCGGTGTCGCGATGTTCGCGCTCCCCGCCGGCATCCTCGCATCCGGATTCCGGGCCGACCTCGGCGAGAGCCCGGATGAGGGCTCCGAATCCACGCGCTGCCCCCACTGCGGTAAAGAGTCGAGCGAATTCGTCGGTCTCACGCTCGATACGAACAGCGATCGCGACCTGAAATCAAGCCACGAAAGTCGATCGGAAGACCTAGAACGGGTGTAGCACGGAGCTCCGTCGCGCAGAGGCGATCCGAACCGGTGGTGGCGGGGGCGAACGCTCTCACCTACTGGGGAATCTGCTTCACCTCACCCTGCCGGCAGCTCGAGAGATCGATCGCCTGTAGATAGCCGCCACACGCGAGGACGGGAGCAATTCCGGTGGCGATCACATCTCCGTTGGCGTCGGCGGTCCCGATGGCAACGAGCCGGACGCGCGGCCCGAGACCGAGCTGGCGCCCGCCGCACTGCATGCCACAAGGAACATTCGCCGAGCCGGTGATCCGCGCGAATAGAAAGCCGACTTGGCCACCCGGCGTGGCGCCGCCGACGGTGCCTGTAACGGTGCCCGGACAAGACCCGGACACAGCGAGCGTTAAGGGGGCTGGGGCGTCCGACTGTAGATCGAGCTTGCCGAGCTGGCCCACTCCCGATTCCGTCACCCAGACTACGTCGTTCGCGTCCACATGTAGGCCGTCTTTGAGTCCCGGATTGCTCGTCGGAATCTTGTAGCTATGCCAAGTCTCCGTAGCCACATGGAAGATGAATACATAGCCCGCATTCCGACTCCCGACCGCGACATCGCCGTTCGAGAGGCGGCCGATCGGGCCGCCGGTCTCACCGCTAACTGGGTGCTGGTACTCCGTGTATGTGCCGGAATCGACATCGTAGGCGCCAAGCGCGTCGCCGATCCACAACGTGTAGTAGACCTTGCCTCCCGAGAATACATGAAAGGACGGACCTCCCCATGAGACCGGGATGTCGACGATCGGGCCGCCCGGTGTCTTCATACCGAGTTGGTTCACATCGTACTCGGTGAAGAAAAGTGTCTGCGTCAACGGGTCTTCGGTTGTATCTACGATCCAGCATGCGGGTGTCGGCATCTCGTAGTCGCCCAACCAAGTCTCACTCACGGGGTCGAATTCCGATACCCGGTTGACCTGATGATCCGATACCCAGATCGACCCGCCACAGGTTTCGAAAGGGATCGCCATGTAGGCTCCGGGATAGGGCGGAGGGAAAACCGTGTAGTTGTGGGTGGCTACATCGATTCTTCCCATTCCTCGTCCGTATACATAGAGGCCCGACCACACTCGGTCCTTCGAATCAACCGCCAATCCGTCCGGGTCGTCGTTTCCCGTAGCAATGATCTGGAAAGTCTCACTCACGGGATCGAAAACCTGTATCTGGTCATTTAAGGGTTGGCTGAACCAGATATCGCCGGCGGAGTCGCTGTCGATCTGATCGGGAAAACTGCCCGTGGTGTACTCCTTCCACTGGTAGGCGGGCGCCGGTGGCTGCACCGCTCCCGGCGCGGTGGCCACGACGGTCTTGATCAGCTCGCCCGACGGGGTGTGGTAGCTCGTACGCACATGGGTCGCGTCGGTCTTGGTCACGACGCGGGCACGCACCAGATCCACACCGTCGCGACCGCCGGCACCGCGACGCATCGGGTACCAAACCCGCGACACATCTTCGGTTCCCTCGACGCTGGTCGCCGCGTCGAAAGATTTAATCGGTCCCGGCAGAACGTTTAACAGACCTTGAAGCTCACCCTCATGCCAGTGCACCTCGACACGCGCCCCATGAAGGCGCACCCCTTCGCGCTCGAAACGGTAGACCCACACCATGTTCCGCCTCCAGCGCGCGGTCTTGTCGAAAACCGGGCGGAGCCCCGTCGAGCCGAGCGCCCCCGCGTGCCGCGCGATCCACCCGCGCACCGCCTCACGGTCATGCTCGAAGGGCCGAACCCCGCGAGCTGCATCGGGCCAGATCAGGAAGGGGAGCTTCGAGAAGGGGGCCACATAGTGAAAGCGGGACCCGCCGAGCTCGACCTCAAGCACATCGCGGTGGCTCGCGTGCAGCACGAGCCCCTTCATCGAAGCGGGAGGGGCCTGGGCGGCGAATGCGGCCTGAGGTGCCGCCAAAGTGGTGAGTGCGGCAAAGAGAGCGCGGAGGATCGGAGTCATGGCCGGGCCTTCCTTCCAATGGTGGATGGGACCGTATTGCAAAAGAATAACCGGAGGAGTGGCTGCGCTACTTCGACGATTTCGGGGGGCGCCGGTCGGCCGATTGGCCCGGAAATCGGATGCGACGATGGAGGATTGTTCTTGAGCGAACCCAGAGTACTCGAAGGCAAACAGCCTTCCCGTGGACTCAGCTCCTTGATCTCGAATCGAGCCCGATACTGGGCTCGAAGGGCCGTGCGGAGCGGGCTCCCATGCTGAGTGGCATCTCCACGGCGCGTGTGCGATCCTGCATCGAGCAATGCTCAACACCCACCAGCCAAAGAGATCCGCGGTCCAGAAGGCGGCGCCCATCGCACGCCCCACTGCCTGGTGGCGACGCTGCCACCTCGACGCGCTGGCCGGCTACCTGATGATCGCCACGCTCTGCTCCTACCCTTTGCCGGTGGCGGCGCGCTCGGCATACATCGGGGCCGGCGACTCCTACCAATACGTCTGGTTCTACTGGCTCTTCCGCCGTGACTGGTTCCGGGGCGCGTTCAACCAGACCGAGATGGTCTTCCATCCGCTGGGCGTCGACTTGGTGCGCATCGACATGTCCTACTTGAATGCGTTGCTGAGCTTCCCGGCACACGCGATCTTCGGCGATCCTCTCGGCTACAATCTGATCCAGCTCGGCAACTGGGCGCTCTGCGGCCTCGGCGGCTATTTCTTCTGCCGCTACTTCGTGGCCGACCGCCGAGCCGCCTTCGTCGGCGGGCTGGTCTACGGCTTCTCCCCTTTCCTGGCCTCGCGCTTCTGCGTGCACCCCAACCTGGCGGCGGCGCAGTTCATGCCTCTGGCCGCCCTATTCGTGCTGCGCCTGCGCGACGAGGGAAGGACGCGCCACGCCCTGGCGGCGGGACTTGCGCTCGCTCTGACCGGGATCAGTTCCTGGTACCTTCTCCTGACTACGATGTTGTGGTTCGCGCTGCAGCTCTTGCACGGCGCGTTGACCCGCGACCGGCGCTTGCTCGCGGCCCGAGTCTGGCGCGGCGCGGCGCTCGCCGGCGTGTTGATGGCGGGGCTGCTTTCCCCCTTCCTGCTGCCCTGGATCACCAACGGTCAGGTCGGCGGCAGCGGCGCGCAGCCCGGGATCAACGCCTCGGTAGGCGACCTCTTCGGTGCCGTGATCCCGGGTCCCTTCCATCCCCTCTGGGGCGACGCGATTCGGCCCCTCTACCACTTCCTGTCGCGCTACCACGAGGGCTACGTCACCCGTCCGTCGCCACTGGAGCAGCTCACTTTCGTCGGCTACACGGCGCTGATCCTGGCCTGGATCGGCTTCCGGCGCCGGCGCCGCGACCCCAACGCGCGCTTTTTGCGCTTCATGGCGTGCGCCTTCTGGGTGCTCAGCCTGGGCGCCTTCCTGCACGTTGCCGGGTTCGTGTTCGTCGGCACCGAGGGGGCGTTGCTCCGCGAGATCGGCCTCGACGGCGTGCTGCGACGGCTCGGTTATGACGCGCCGGTGTTGGGGATTCCGCTGCCCTACTGGGTGCTCGGGCGGCTGCCGGGGCTGAGCGTGGCACGCGCACCTTCGCGTATGATCCTCGGCACCATGCTGGCCCTGGCCCCCTTGGCGGCCATCGGCTGCGCCGGGCTGCTGGCGCGGATTGAGCGGAGCAGGGGGCGCGGCGCGGCGCGGATCTGCACCCTCGGCCTGGCCTTCCTCGTCCCCTTCGAGTCGCTGATCGCTCCCTACGAGAAGATCGACCCGAGCACGAGCCGATACCTCCACAGCCTGGCGCGGGACCCCTCCGGAGCGGCGCTGTTGAACCTCCCGATCGCCCCAGAGGGCGCGCCGGCCAGCTCCATGTTGGCCCGCTACATGTACGAGCAGATTGCCCACCAGCGGCCGATCCTCTCAGGCTACGTCTGCCGCAACCCGGAGTATGCGCAGCGGCTCTTCAAGCGCGAGCCATTGCTGGCCGCGCTACGCGATCCGGCCGCCGCACCGCCCCTCGATCCGGATCGGGCCCGGGCAGCCCTGGACCGGCTCGAGATCGGTGCGCTGGTCCTACATCGCGACCGCTATCTGCCACCAGGTGATCCGAATCTGGCCTACCAAGGCGTGTCCCAGGAGCTCTACCGGCCGACCCTGGACCTGGTGGAGGAGCTGCTGGGACCCGCCTGCTACCAGGACGAGCAGATCATGGTGTTCGCCGGGGCTTCTCCCTGTCCGCCGGCCGATCCGGTCCGGTCCCCACGGCCCGACAGCCGGGAAACGCGGCGATGAACGCAGAGATCGAGCTGAGCGTCGTCATTCCGGTCTACAACGAAGAAGAGGTGCTCCCGGAATGCCACAAGCGGGTGAAGGCGGCGCTGGAAGCGCTTGAGCTGGCCTACGAGATCGTCTTCGTCAACGACGGCAGCAGCGACTCCTCGGTGGAGATCCTGCGCGCCTTCGCCGAGCGGGATCGGTTCGTGCGGGTGGTGCTGCTGTCCCGCAACTTCGGCCATCAGATCGCCATCACTGCCGGCCTGGATCACGCGCGCGGGGCGGCGGTGGTGGTCATGGACGCCGATCTGCAGGATCCACCGGAAGTACTGGGCGAGATGGTGGCGCGTTGGCGGACCGGTTTCGACGTGGTCTACGGTGTGCGCGCGCAGCGCGAGGGCGAGAGCGCCTTCAAGACCGCCAGCGCGTCGATCTTCTATCGCCTGATCCGTGCCCTGGCAGCCGTAGACATTCCCCTCGATGCGGGTGATTTCCGGTTGATGAGCCGGCGCGCGGTCGACGCCCTGCGGCAGATCGAGGAGCGCCACCGTTTTGTGCGAGGCTTGGTGACCTGGATCGGCTTCCGTCAGACCGGCATCGACTACGTGCGCGAGCCGCGCGGCGCGGGGGTCACCAAGTACCCCTTGCGAAAGATGCTCATCTTCGCTTTCGACGCCATCGTGTCGTTCTCCAGCGCACCGCTGCGGGTAGCCACCGCGCTCGGCCTGTTCTCGTCGCTGGCGGCCTTCGGATACGGGGCCTACGCCGTCTCGGCCAAGCTCTTCAACGACCGCGTGGTTTCCGGCTGGACCTCGACGGTGATCGTAGTGGCGTTCCTGGGCGGAGTGCAGCTGCTAAGCCTGGGCATCATCGGCGAGTACCTGGGACGCATCTACAACGAAGCCAAAGCGCGGCCTCTCTACTTCGTGGACGAGGTGCTGCAATGAACACGCCCGATGGTGTATGCAGACCTCGACGGGCCAGAGCTGTGCTCAGTCGTTCCAGATTTCCACGGTTTTCGTTAGTCGGTGATATTCGAGGCTTGTCAGGTCCGGCAAGGATGCAGGTCTATTCGCCGAGCTCCGGCGCCACGATCGGAAGCTGGAGCGCGGCCGAAATCGCTCTCGGCCGCCATTCGACCATCGCACGTGAAACCGACACCACCATTCGTTTACACTCACCGCCGCATCACTCCCCAACGGCATGAAATCACGTTCCCATCGACCCGGGACACCACCACGTCCGCGAAGGAGTACGATCTCCTGAGCAAGGCGAAAGACAACAACGCGATCCACGAGAAGGAAAGCCAGTTCCACGATGAGTGGGCTGCGGATACACGCGTCGAAGACGTGAAAGTGCGCGAGACCTTCGAAAGCCCTACCGCGCTCGAAAACCGCTGGATCCTACGTGAAATGGGCGATCTCCGCGGCAAGAGCATCCTAGACGTCGGTGCCGGACTGGGCGAGTCGTCGGTCTACTTTGCGCTCCAGGGGGCAGATGTCACGTGCACGGACCTCTCGCCGGGGATGGTCGACTTCGCAGAACGCCTGGCGAAGCGCCACGGTGTCGAGGTTCGCGGCAAGGTGACCACGGCGGAACAGCTCGATGTGGACGCCGGAGCGTACGACTTCGTGTACGTCGCGAATCTCATGCACCACGTGACCAGGCGCCGCGATACCTTCGGCGCGATACACCGTGCACTTCGACCAGGCGGGCGCTTCTTCACCTGGGATCCACTCGCCTACAATCCAGTCATCAACGTCTACCGCAAGATGGCGACCGATGTACGCACCGACGACGAGAGCCCCCTGACATTCGCCGATGTCGAGTTGGCGCGCACGTTCTTTGTCGATGTGCAGCATCGCGAATTCTGGGTCGCGGCTCTGATGCTCTTTCTCAAGTATTACGCCGTTGATCGAGTGCATCCGAATGCCGATCGCTACTGGAAACGCATCTATCGAGAATCCGCTCGCTCTTTGTGGTGGTGGCGACCCCTCGTCGGTCTCGATCGCGCGCTCACACGCTTGCCCCTCGTTCGCAGGCTCGCATGGAACATGGTGCTCTGTGGGCGAAAGGGCGACTGAACACCGTTCAGCGCGCGGCGCCCCAAAAACAATGTAGCGAATCGCAGTGTAAATGTTGTCGTTCGTGGCGAACGACTCGAACATCGTGCCCTCGCTCTCGCCGCAGCAGAAAGTTGGTGAGATATCCGGGGTAGCCCCACAGGGCGTCGTGGACGACAAGGGGATCAGGGCGCCGTGGACGGCCGGCGAAGGGGAGCGCGGTCGCGCGCGAGGTGGCCCAGAGTCAGCAGAATCGGCGCGCCCACGAACAGGAAGGTCTGCGCGAGTTGCTGGGGATAGTCGGCACTGCGCGTGACCATGAACGCGAAGGTGTGCAGAAGTCCGGTGAACGAGAAGAGTAGAGCTTCGCGCCGGAAAGTGGGCGTGGCATCGACCGGGATCAGCACGAGAAACCAGACCAGGTACCAGAACTGCAGCCATCCGCGAAAGAGAAGAAGAAACACGAAGAGGACCCGGCCCGAGGCCTGCGTGAGCGAGCGCGCGCGCCCCACGCCGAGAAGATGGCTCAGCAAGTAAACGCCGAATCCGACATTGAAGATCGCCTGGATGAAATGAGCGAGTGGAATGCTGCGGGTCGCGCGCCACGCACCCTCGCTGATGGCGTACAGGAGCGAGTGTGAGTTGTAGTAAAAACGCCCCTCCAATGCGGGACCCACACCCGACTCCAGCGCCACCGATCGAATCGCGCCCAGTCCCACGTCGAAGGGATAGTAAAGGGCGCCAGCGAGCACGATGAACAGAGCGGCGAATCGAGCGCACTCCAGGGCCACGCCTCGAAGACCGCGACCCCGATTCCATTCGTGGGCGAAGAGCAGGGGCAGCAGAGCCAGAGGAACGAACTTGGTGAGGATCGAAAGAACGAGGCTCAGTGCCCCGGCCAGACGGTGGCGTCGCTGCCAGAGCACCAATCCCACCCCCATGACCACGGCGGTCATGATGTCGTTGTGTCCGGACGCCGCGGCGATCACGATTACGAGCGGGTTCCAAGCGTACATCAATGCCGAACGTACACCCGCGCTACCTCGCCCGCGGAGCCGGTACAACGCATAGGCCCACCCCAGATTCAGAGCGGTAAAGAGAATGCGAAAACTGAGCAGTCCGGCCAGGTAGCTGGAGCGGCCCGTCGTCCAACCGATTCCACCCTCCAAAAGCGTCCAGAGAGGACCGTAGGGTGTTTCAAGAGTGCCAGGCACCCGAGACGGCATCTCATCGATCGCCCACTCGTCGATCGCGGCCGCATCGGCCCCCATCACCAGGTACGGGTTCATGTGATGGTGCGCGACCATCCGCGAATGGAGCACCAACTCGGAGATATCATCGTCGAAGAAGGGAGCGGAGATCGAGGCCGTAAGGTGGAATAGAAGACTCCACGCCGCCACCCACCTGAACGAGGGACGCACTTTGCGCCGAAAGGGTGCGGACAGGGCTGCCGCATAGGCGAAGAAAGCAACACATACGCTGGCGCCGTAGAAGGCGGCCGACCACGGCGCGCCGGGTGAGGGCAGTGCGAGCCGAGGGATATAGAAAGCAGGCGTGCCCGTCTCGGTGTAGGCGGGGACTAGATAGAGCGCAAAGCCGAGCCAGAGAAGGCAGCCGGCGCGACCACCCGCTCCACCGCCCGCGAGCCGAAGCCCCGCCTTCGAGAAGAGCCTCAGAATTCGCACCTCCAACGCCAACACCGGCGCTGTCGCGCGCGCCAATGCCCTCCAGCCCTCACGCCGCCCCATCGATACCCAGGATGCCACGCGGCGCGGCAGTGCCGCCAAGAGGAGGCCGATCGCGGCCATGGAACAGCGCATCCCCCCTATAAGCCACAGCGTGCTGGCCGCCAGCTCACCGTCCGGAGCGAAGCGCTCCGCTACGAACCCTGGGGAGGAGAGAAGAGCCGCCAGCAGGGCCGCCAGACCGATCGAGCGAAGCACCCCAGGGGGTAAGGCGGTCCGCGGCCGATGAGGGGCGAGCATCGATCCATGCTACCGTCACCGGTGTCCGATTGCCAATCAGGGGCGGATTCCCCCCAGGGATCCTCCACCTACCCGCCCAAGTCGCGCTCATCAGGATGGCGCGGGTTCAGCAGAACCAGCGAAGTGACCCCCTGTGCGTCGCCCCAACCCAACTTCGATTCCAGCTGTTGGGCCGAAGAGGTTGAAGAGTGTGGCGGCCACGGATCCTCCATTCGCTCTTTCGCCGTCGAACTAGCCAGGCCTCCTGAACCCCACTGATCTTGGAGATGCTACCCTTGGGCCTCGCGCAAGAGGAGCCAACGATGACGATTCCATCGGGAGCCGCACACGCAACAATTGGGGCCAACGTCCACATCGAGGCCCGGAATATCAGCGTGGGCGAAGGTGTGATCCTGGGTGACGAGGTGCGGATCGAGTGCGACCGGCTGGTGCTGAGAGATGGCGCGCGCCTGGACGCTGGAGTCACCGTACGCGCCCGGCACTTCGAGCTGGGCCACAGCAGCCGCATCGAGACCCGATGCGTGCTGGGCTCCATGTCCGGGACCCCCTCGGAGAGCATTCGATTCGGCGACTGCTCGCTCCTCTCGCACGACAGCAAACTGCTGGTCCCCGCCGCCGCCATAGGTGACTACACGGCGATCCACAACCACGCCCTCATCAACGGGCGCAAGCCGCTGGCCATAGGTCACAACTGCTGGATCGGACAGCACTGCGTCCTCAACTCTGAGGACACGCTCACCGTCGGCAACCATGTCGGGATCGGCGCCTCCTCGAGCGTCTACACCCACGGCTATTTTGGCGACCTGCTGGAGGGCTCGCAAGTGTTCAAGGTGGCGCCGGTCACGATCGAGGACGACACGTGGATCCTGGGTGCCTACAACATCGTCTCGCCCGGCGTCGTGCTCGGAGAGAAGTCGCTGGTGCTGACCGGCTCGAACGTCACCCGCAGCGTCCCCCCAAACCACTGCGTAGGCGGCGCTCCGGCGAAGGATATGACCGACAGGATCACACCCTACCGCTCCGTCCCGCTTGAAGAGAAGCAGGCCATGGTCCGCGGCTACGTGCGGGAGTTCCTCGAAGAGAGCTGCCCGAGAGCCTACCGAGAAGAGGTGGATGCGTTCGTCGTTCCAGAGGGTCCCCTCGCCGGCAAGATCAGCTTCATCGACCTGCTCGACCAGAGCACCCCGCTCCCACACGAGCGGCCGCTCATCGTCATCGCCGGGAGCGTCTCACGCGGCGAGACTCCGAGCTCCGTGACCTGGATCGACCTCGAACGGCGTTGCTACCGCAAGACACGATCTTCAGTCGAGGTCCGTCTTCTGGGCTTTTTGAAGTCCTACAGGGCACGCTTCGTCCCCGAGGACCGACCCCGTGTGGAGCTGCCCGCGCTGAGCGAGGGGGACTTTTCCCCCGGCTGAGCTCTTCGAGAGCGCGCACGCTGAACTGGGCGCCGTCGTCTGAGTGCGGATATGCGTCGGCGTAGTAGCGTTTCGGTGAATACGGTGGGATGATAGAAAACAATACCTTTCGAGCTCTATACGGCAGCAGCGGAATCTCCTGATAGTTGAAGAATCTCGTTCACAATGAACACTTCCCGTCTTCGGGAGGAATCCAATGTTCTCCAAAGGTACTCCGCAATGATTCCCAAAGAGATATTCGTCACGCCGAATCCCATCATGAGAATCGAGACAAGCGCCGGCCAACCGGGGTCCAAATCTCTGAACAAGAAATGGCGAAAGACAATATATGAGGCCCATGAGAATCCGCCCAGGGCTAGGACGATGCCTGACACACTGACAAATCGAATCGGGGCATATGAGAAAGCCACAAACGAATCAATCAACAATTTGACCTTCTTCGAGAGCGTCCATTTCGACTTACCGACCTTCCGTGCCTGTTTGTGATATGAAATGGAGCTGCTGCGAAAACCTATACTCAAGATTTGCAGAAAAAGAGAAGAATGTGCCTCGATGCGTTGATTCAACTCGGCTTGCACCTTCTTGTTGAACATGACCACATCAAAGCCTTTTTGAGGATACTCGGACAACGCGAATCTCCTCATGAGCGATCCGTAGGCCGAGGAGAACATTCGTTCAAACAGCCCGGTATCAACCTGCTCTCGCATGGCCCAGACAATATCGTAGCCCTTTTCTGCCTCAACATATAGTTGTTCGATCAATTCCACCGGATCCTGGAGATCTGCCGAGAGAAATGTGATTCTCCGTCCCTCTGCATGCAACATGCCGGCTCTCAGCGCGGCGTGCGAACCATAATTCCTCGAGAGAGAGATCACTTTGGCACGATAGGCTTCGTGTGGAGCCCGTGCCAAGAGGTCCACGGACGCGTCGCTCGAGCCGTCATCTACAAAGAGCACTTCGCACTTCAGATCTTTCAGCGATGCGAAGTATTGATCCAGAGTCGCCGCCAGGGTAGGAATATTCTCTTCCTCGTTCAGAAAGGGGATGATCAACGAAATGTCCGTCATCATCACGCATCTCCAATCGTTTCGAAGGGAGTTCCCGCCACGTTCTTTCGTGCAGTGAAATCGGCGCTCAAGTTTGTCGTCGTGCGGGGCCAGGCGAGTGGCCGCAAGCCCGCGCAGAGCTTAAAGGCAACACAGTGGCCGCGCAACAGGCCCGTCAATCCCAGAATCCGCCACCTACGCCCGAGATCGGCCGGCTGACCGGCCCCAGCGGGCGTCCGAACCTGAGAAATCATCCACGTGGCGCCGCACGGGATATGGCCGACGCGCGCGTACGGAAGGGCGCGACGACATCCGCCACATCGGACCCCCGGCTCGGATGACCAGATAGAACCGCTCGAAAATCGGCATCGGGACAGCGCCGAAGGCTATCGCCCCGCGGAGGGAGGAGGCTGCGCCAGCTCCAGGATCTTCGTGCGGACGCGGAGCAGTAGATCGGTGACCGGGCTCGCCGCTTGAAGCCGCACTCGCAAGCGCCGCCCTACAATCGATCACGCTACGATCCAACCATGGCGACCCTCAGAAGCTGGAAGCGCTTGATCGAGAAGGCGGCTGACCCGGTTGAGCTCCGGACGCGGGCGCGCGCCATCGATTTCTCCCTGACCGATCTCGACTCCTTGTGCACGGTGGTCGCCGCGCGGCGGCGTGCCCGCAACCGGGCGGCCACGCACGAATCGGAGCGGAGCCGAGCCGAGGCATGCGCTCGGTCCCCGACCGAAAGAGCGATGGAAAGGCTGGAATCGGGGCGGCGGCTAGAAGATGCCGTCTCGGAAACAATGGCGCTACGGAGGATTGCGCGCCACGACGAGACTGGGCTCGAAAAGACGTGGGAAGCGACTCCGGCGCGGGTCGCGATCGCGCGACGGGTGTTGCGTTTCAGACCCGATCTGATGCGAGACTGGATTGTCGATCCCGCCAAGAGTGGCACGGTCGTTTTGGCCGCTCTGGCAGGCCTGGCGCATCGCGACTGGCCGCGGGCCGAGCAAGCGATCGATGCCATCGAGGAGTCCGACGCCGGAATGCGCGCCCTTCTGCGTGCGAGGCTGGCGATGCAGCAGGAGCGCCTTGACGATGCCGGCCGAGAGCTCGAAGACGCACAGCGATGGTCGCGACACTTTTCTTGCCGGCGGACTGAGGCCGCGGCGCTCGCGGAAAGCGCCCGCCTGGCGCTGCGCAAGAGGGAGCCGCGTGAAGCAACGCAATTCGCTGATCGGGCGCTGCGGCTGCGTCGGGCTTGCGGCGACTATTGGGGCGAGGGGGATGCGCAGGCTCTGCTCGCCGAAGTCGCGGCCGGGCGGGGTGATCTGCCCGCGGCTAAGAAGAGCTGCGAGGCCGTCGCGGCGATCCGGCAGGCGATCGGCGATCGCAGGGGCCTCGGCTTGAACCTGGTCAACCTCGCGAACCTCACATCGCAGATGGGAGAGCCGAGCCGCGCGATCTACGAAGAGGCGATAGTGGCTCTGAGGGCGGTCGGCGCGAAGCGGGCGCTCGCCGGCGCCAAGACCAACCTGGCGGTGCTCCTGCGCCAGACCGGATCGACACGGCGCGCCGAAGAGCTTCTCAATGAAGTGCTCGAAGAGCACCGCGCAATCGGGGGACGCGCCGGCGAAGCGATCACTCTCGAGAACCTCGCCATCCTGGCCTTTCGGAGCGGGCGGATCGGTGCGGCGCGCGAGGGGCACCGGGATGCCCTGCGGATCTTCCGCGAAATCGGAGATATGCGGCATGTGGCTCTGGTCGAGGAGAACATGGCCACGATCGAGGCGGAGACCGGCAATCCACGGGGCGCCCTCGAGCTTCTCGAGAGCGCCAGGCGGGTTCACGAGGAAGGGGGCGACCAGCGGATGGAGGCCCACGCCCGTGGCAACCTGGCGATCCTCTGGACGCGGATCGGCTTCCCGACCCGGGCAATCGAACACTACGAAGCCGCCATCGAGGCTTTCGCCTCGGTGGGGGACAAACGCCTGGAGGGGCGCCACGTCGCCCAGCTCGCGCTGCTCTATGCCGAAGCTGGAGCCCCGGAGCGGGCCGAGCGGGTCTTGCGGCGGGCGCTGAAGCTGCACCGCCGCGTACGCGACCGGCGCTACGAAGGCGAGACCTTGACCCATCTGGGTGCGCTGGCGATCCGAGCGGGGCGCTGGAAAAAGGCGAAGGCGGCGGTGGCCGAGGGGCTCGCCATCCACAGGGCGGAGAGCCACGGTGGCTTCGAGGGCAAGGCCCGAGCACTGCTCGGTGAGATCGCTCTCGCGGAGGGCGAGACGGAAGAGGCGGAAGCCTGCTTCAGGAAGGCCCTCGCCCTTCACGCCGAGCATCGGGCGCTGGGTGAGGAGGCGCGCACCCGTGCCCGGCTGGCGGCGGTGGCGATGCGACGGGGCGAGCTCACGCGCGTGCGAGAGATGGCGCGCCACGCACTTCGGATTCTCGACCGGATTCACGAGCCGGCCCGCCGCCACGAGCTCCT
>NYZA01000151.1 GCA_002686955.1 Gemmatimonadota bacterium | reverse complement strand
GGCGGGGGCGCCCGCCGATCGTACTCGGCAAGGGCCACAGCATCGCCGGCTCCATCGACCATCTCGTGCTCGACTGCCTCGTTCACGATCCCAGAGCCCAGGGCTGCACCCTTTCCAACAACGATACGATCGTCACGGCCGACTCTCAGCTCCGCCCCGAGTCTCCCTTGACCGCCCTCATCGCCCTGAACAACGCCCTCAACGATCTCTTTCTGATGGGTGTCGACGAAGAGCTCGTGGTCGTTCCGGTGTACGACGGCAGCGAGGCCCAGATCATCGGGATCCGCGCCGGCTTCGAAGCAGGGGTCGCTCTCTATCGCGAGAATGGAGTGGCGATCGATTTGCGGGACCAGGGCCCGCTCGGTCTCGGCTTTCCCCTCGTCGGAGCCACTGTCATCGGCCACACTCCTCGCGCGGTTCCGGGCCTGGATCGTCTCGAGCCCGGCATGGAGCTCTTGGCCACCCGTCCGCTGGGCGATCTCTCGATCCTCGATCTTCACCACCACGAGCACCTGGCCTCGGCCCCCCACGACGCTATCGACACCTTGCGCGTGGATGCGCTGCGCGAAATGGCCACCTCGAACTGGCCCGTCGCCCACCTGATCGCCGGGTTCCTGCCCGCCACTGGAGAGTCCCTCGACCCCGATCGGCACTTGGTTTTCGCCACCGATATCAGCGGACCGGGGCTCGCGGTTCTCGAGGAGGCAGCCTCTCTCTCGAAGGTGCAGATTCGGATCGAGGAACTCTCGTTCATCCACGAGGCGAGCGTGAGCCGCGGGCGCCGCGACCACACCGCGAGCACCAATGGACCGCTCGTTCTCGGAGGCCGACTCCCGGTCATCACCGCCTTCCGGGAGGGGCTCGAGGCCATCGGTTTCGACGCCTCGTGGCGCTTGGGTCGCGTCGCGGCCGCCACCGCCTCTCCCTCGATCCTCATCGAAATCGTCGATGAGTTGCGCGCCCGCACCACCGGCGACTTCCCCGACGAGAACCTCTTCGAGTGGGAGCGCTACGTCGCAACCTCGGGAGGGCCCGCCCCACGCCGGGCTACCCTCTTCGAGAGCTATGGGTTCGCGCGAAAATAACTTGCCATTTTGGCATCCCATCTGCACCCCATCTCCGGCCGATCGGCGAGCCCCGCACTCCTCGAAGTAGCGCTGCTACTCCTCCGGGTTCGGGACTCGCCGATCGACCAGATCTGCGGCACATCTGGGCGCCAAAATGGCAAGTTATTCTCGCGCGAACCCTATGGGTTCAGCGCTGCCAAGCGTTGATCCTGGCCACCACCAAGGCGAGGTTTTCGTTCAGCCCCTTCATGTTGAAGACGGCGCGCACCCGGCGGTTTCCCTGTGTTCCCTTGAGAACGAAGGCTCCCGTCCGCTCCACGCGGAAGAAGGGGCGCTTGTACTCCGTGAAGTGGCGCAGCTCACCCAGCTCGCCGAGGTGGGCAACGAAACCCCCGCACATCTCGCGATCGAGAAGCAGCTCTTTGATCACGGTGCCGTCGAGGCAGTCGTGAATGTGGATCACCTCGGGCCTCATCGCCTTACCAGCTCCGCGCAACGGTATCGACCGCGGCGAGGGCGGCCTCGATCTCTTCGACGGTCGTGAAAGCCGAAGGACTCACGCGAATCGAGCCTTGGGGGTTGGCCCCGAGCGAGTCGTGAATCAGCGGAGCGCAGTGCAGTCCCGCCCGAGTGTGCACGCCGAACGATTCCTCGAGAACCTGGCCGAGCTCATCCACCGGAACGCCGTCGACGACGAAACAGAAGACCGGCAGCTCACCGGGCCGACCGATCAAGCGCACCTTGTCGATCGCCTCGAGCCCGCGCCGCAACTGCTCCGCACGTTCCATCTTTCGCCGGTGCAGCGAATCGATCCCTTCGCCCTCGATCCAGGCGACGCCGGCTTCGAGTGCGACCAGGCCGGGCGCGTTCGGCGTGCCTGCCTCGAAGCGCAGGGGCAGCTCCCGCGGTTGCGCCAGACTCTGGCTGAGCACACCGGTTCCGCCGACCTTGAGAGGGACCAGAGGGCCGCTGGCGACCAGACCACCGGTTCCCTGGGTGCCGAGCATCGATTTGTGTCCGGTGAAGGCGAAATAGTCGATCCCCCAAGCGTCGACATCGATCGGCAACGCACCGGCGGTCTGCGCGGCATCGACCAACAGCGGCACCCCCAACGACCGGGTGTGGAGTGCGAGCGCGGCGATGTCGAGCACATGCCCAGTGACGTTCGATCCATGAGGCACGGCGACCAAGGCGGTATCGGAGTCGATCGCGGCACGCAGTGCGTCGAGCGAGACCCGGCCGCTCGCTTCGACCGGTACGATCTCGATCGTGGCCCCCGTCTCATCGTGTAGGCGATGCAGTGGCCGCAGCACCGAATTGTGGTCGGCGGCGGTCGTCACCAACCGGCGCCCGGCGAGCGGCAAACCGCGAACGACCAGATTGAGCGACTCGGTGGCGCCCGAGGTGAAGATCAGGCGAGCTGGGTCGCGCACCCCCAGAAAACGAGCCACCCGCCCGCGACAACGACGCACGGGGTCGTCACCACCCCCACCGCCGCGTCCCGGGCTACCCGGCAGCGCCGCGAGTGCCGCGGCGACCGCCTCGATCACGCTCGCCGGCTTCGGGTAGCTGGTCGCGGCATTGTTCAGGTAGATCGATCGCATCGAGGTCCCCAGGCTTTGAATCGTAGCCACCCGCGGTTAAGATAGAAACCCTGGAGGGGAGCACGCTGACAGGCCGATTGCCCGTGCGAGACGCCGGGATCGCCAACCGGTTTTGCGCGAACACCCGAGGAGAATCCGTGCGAGGCAAAGGCGGCGCCGCGATCGTTCTCGCCCTCTGGGCCCTCGCGTGTCCGGCCTGCCTTGACGAAGAAGAGAACGAGGTTTCGTTCGGAAGCGACGGCTGGCTGAGAGGAGTCGACCTCGATCGCGACGGGAAGATGAGCCTGGCGGAGTTTCGAGAGGGGAGCGCGGGCAACATCTACCACCACGAGCTCGTCTTCCGCATTCTGGACTTCGATCGCGACGGTCTGGTCACCGCCGAGGAGTTCGAGAGCGGGGCTCTCGAGGACCGGTTCGCGCCGGGACCGGTACCGGTCGGGGGGGGAGCGCCTGGAGGATTCCGAAGGGCCGCCCGACACTCACTTTCGGCTCGCTACGACACCGATGGAGACGGACTCCTGACGGTGCGGGAGCTGGAGGGGGCGGAGGATGATGACCCGGCGGCCGCTCGGGTGCTGCTGTACTTCCCACGCATCGATGCCAACGGCGACGGAGCGCTGACACAGGAGGAGTTCCGGACGCTCCGCCGGAGGTTTGGCGTCGCGACCGATCAGCGGAGCTCGGAGAGGAGGCTCCGATGAGCCGCAAGCTCCTCGCGGCGGCGGGCGGTGTGCTCCTCACCCTGGTGCTGCTCGAGCTGACGGTGGCTCTGGCGTATCGCGGCTTCGTCCACCTGCAGGACGATCCGGCGGCGGCGGCGCCCCAGGGGGCGGAGGACGAGATTCGCGTCCTTTGCGTCGGCGAATCGACCACCGCGGTCTCGGGAGACGAAACCGGCACGCTGCTCCTGCCGGCGACCGCCTACCCCGCTCAGTTGGAGCGGATTCTCGACGCGCGGCAGTCCACCCACGATTTCAACGTCTTCAATGCCGGGATGCTCGGGGGCAACTCCGAGAGCGTGATGAGCATGGTCGAGGCCCGAGCTCCCGAGTTTCGGCCCCATGTGATCATCGCGATGATGGGCATTCGCGACAGAGGGGGAGATCCTCTGCCCCTTCTCGCGGCGATCCCGGATTGGCTCGGCTCGCTCCGCACGGTGCAGCTCGCCTGCTGGCTCTACGAGGGGGTGGTGATGCGTCGCGGCGAAAACGCGGCGGATGTTCGCGGGGTGGACGAGATTCCTCGGGCGCTGCAGGGAATGGATTGGCAGCTGCGGATCTACGGCAAGGAGCATCGAATCGCCTTTCCACCCGACGCCGAGGCCGAAGAGGCGGTGTCGGGTCTGCGGGTCGCTCTGTATCACTGGTACATCGGGCGCATCGAGCACGCCGAAGAACTGCTCCGGGAGACGATCGCGGAGCAGTCGATGGGGTACAATATCCTCGCTCGGGTTCTGGCCTCTACGGGGAGGATGGACGAAGCCGAGACGCTGCTCGAAGAGGCGATCCGCCTTCATCCCGAAGAGGGGATGTATCGCGTCGTGCTCGGCAATCTGCTGACCGAGCAGGAACATTTCGACAGGGCCCGTGCGCTTCTCGAACAGGCGCTGGCGGAATCGAGTACTTTCCGCGAGGTTGTGCATACCAGAAACTGGATCTACCTGGCACTGGCCGATCTCAGTCGCGCGGAGGGCGACCCAGAGCAAGCCCTCCAGGTCTTGGGCTCCTTGGCCTCGGTGCAGCCACAGTCGGGGGAGAGGTTCAGGCCCGCATTCCCGCTGGTGAGGAGCCAGAAGAACGCGTTGCTGGGCGAAATCAGTACGGAGCTCGGCCGCTGGGCCAAGGCCGAACATTGCCTGCTCCAAGCCTTGGATGCGAGGCCGATGCAGCATTCCCACATGTGGCTGCTCAGCAAGGTCTACAGGCAGACCGGCCAGCTCGATAAAGAGGAGCAGGTGCGCCGAGAGCTGCTGGAAGAGACACAGCGCATGGGTGAGTACTTCGAGCTCGCCAAGCTATTCCGGCAGGCGGGCGATGGGGACCGCGTGCCCGATCTACTGGCGCATGCGGTCCGACAAATCCCCAGCATCGGGGCGAACTACCGGCGTCTGTACGAGCTGGCGGATCGAAACGACATCAAGCTGGTCGTCATGCAGTACCCCTTCTTCAGTCTCGATCTCCTTCGTCAGTACGCTCCCCCAAAAAAAGGTGTCGTTTTCATCGACAACGAGCATATTTTCGACGCGGCGCCGGACGAATATGTCTTTGATCCCCGTTTCCCCTGGGCGTTCACGCACTACACCGAGGAAGGCTCCCGCGTGCTCGCGGAGAATGTGGCCGATACGGTTCTCGAGCTGTTTGCAGGCGGCAGCCCGCCACGTTGAGTGTCTACAGCAGCTCGTCTCACCACAGCAGCTCGCGAAGAACGCGCCACGGCAAGATCGCGATCTCGGCGTAAAGAGATTGGATGATCTTGCCCATGGGGGCAGATAATCCGGATAGTTTGCCTACGGCAAGCGGATTAAGGAACGAGCTCCTGGCCCTCTCCACGAGCCGGCTCGCGGTAAGCCCACGATTCCTTGATCACGGCGGGGCGTAGCTCCGGCAATCCGCCCAACCCCGTCTTCCTGACGATATAGCGGGCCCAGAGAAGATGAAAGACGAGCCGCACGCGGACGCTTCGCACCCGCGGTGGGACCCTGTAGGTCATCTCGCGCTCGCTCGCGGCCTCGAGCCGCGTATCGATCCCGACCGCCACCGCATGATCCGACATCACCCATTTCCCCTCGGCATCCACGAAACCGATGCCCATAATCGACTTTGGACTCTCCTGCACCGGGTTTCGCGTCCAGTTGCGCCAGGTCTTCCTGCCTTTGGCGTCGTAGCCGATCGCTTCCACCACCGCTCTGCGACCCGGCAGGCCCGTCGGGAAGGAATGCCCGGCGGTGTTGAGCAGGCAAACGACGAGGCTGTGGCCTTCCAGGCGGCTCGCCATCTCGATCCCGCTTCCGAGAAAGGCCGAATCGCCCTGATACCAGGCGCGATGCGGACCGAGAAACTCATGGCTGGCGTGATCTTCGCGACGGCCCACCGCCCCGTTCGGTCCCTGCACCCGCGGCATATGACAGTCGGTGCACGACTCCTCGGTCGGGCTCTCCCGCGCCTCGGGACCGGTGGAGCAGATCACTACACCCGCACTATTGATGAGGCCGTCGTGGCAGACCTCACATAGGCGAGGTGGTTCTTTCATGTGCGGCGGCGCGGCACCCGTTCCATGAAAGAGGGAAGGGTCCGGGTCGACGTCGTGGGGACCGAGCAGCGTATCCCCTCCGGCCCAGACGAGCGCATCGCGACCCAGCCGATCTTCGGTCCGCGCGGTCGATCGGGCATGATGGCAGGCGGCACAGGAGACGCCGAATCGGGCCATCGGTTCCGATGAGCCGCCGACGGCGGGAGTGTGGCAGCGGTCGCAGTTCCGAACGACCTCGGCGCCCTCCTCTCGCCTGCGCATCTCCCACACCCCGCCGTAGATCAGGTCGTGATCTTGGTGGGAGTGTGAGTGCATGCTCTCTTCCCACTCCTCGACCACCACGGCGTGGCAGGGACGGCAGTGCTCGGGATTCTGGATGTCGATCGCGCTAGGCGGTGTGCCGGCCGAGCCGGGCACGGAAGCCATCTCCGCGGCGGCCAGGATCGGCTTCGACCCGATCAGCGTCGGCAGGAAGTGGGCGAGGTCCCAGGCTTCTTCTCCGATCAGTTGGGGAAAGGCCGGCATCGGAGTGCCGGGGATGCCGCCCACGATCCGCCGATAGAGATTCTCGGGCGTCGAGGAGCCCTTGAAGACACCCTGGCTCAGGTCTCGGACCGGCGTGGGGCGCCCGGCTGCATCGACCATGGGGCCGGCATTCGGACCGTTCGCCCGACCGCGCGGGCCGTGGCAGGGGGCGCAATTCTTCTCGAACAGCCCGGCCCCACGTTCGCGGCTCATCCGCGTGTTCGCGGGCGCGGGGGGCAGGGCGATGACTCCTTCGCCCCCGTCGCCCTCCTCCAGGCCGGGGGGCTTCGATGGAGGTACGACGAGGGCCCGATCGGCGAGCGATTTGCTGAAATGGACCAGCGCCCAGCGATCGGTCTCGCCAAGGTGGGCCCAGGAGGGCATCGCGGTTCCGGGCATGCCGCGGGTAAGGAGATCGAAGAGGTCGGAATCGGTGGGGGTGCCGTCCCAGGTTGTCACGTAGTGGTAGATCCCCTTGCGCAGGTCGCGTGGTCTCGGCTGATAGAGACGGGCGGAAACACCGTCCCCGCCGCCCGCATCGCCGTGGCAGATCGCGCATTTCCCGGCGAAGAGATCGGCCCCTCTCGCCAGAAGAGCCTCG
>NYZA01000150.1 GCA_002686955.1 Gemmatimonadota bacterium | reverse complement strand
GGTTTCGAGGCTCGCCGATCGACCAGATCTGCGGCACATCTGGGCGCCAAGATGACAAGCTATTCTTGCGCGAACCCTTATCGGGAGGGGAGTGGAGATTCATGGTGTCGGTTGATTCCGGGTGGCGATGCCCGGCCTCCTGGATACCAACCTAATCTCGATGTGCGGTGCCGTCGGCAAAAAAGGGACGGTCTCGCGAGCCGCGCGTGTAGGGGATTCCCGCGGGAATGCGGTCAGAACCGCTTCGACGCCGACACGCGTCCGCCTTCGACATCGGTGGCGAACTTGATCAAAAGGGTCATCACGAGAAGGCCGAAGGCCCAAATCGCGAGACTCACCAGGGTCTCGATCACGCTCGGCTGATACTCGAAGACCTCGCTGAGAGGGGTGGGAATGAAGCCCGGCACGATCAGTCCCATCCCTTTTTCGATCCAGATCGCGACGATCAGAAGTACGAGCGGAAGATTCTCGAGCACGATGCCGCGCTCCTCGAATCTGCGGGTGAGGAGCATCAGTATCGCGGCGATGTTCATGGTGATCGAGCACCAGATCCAACCGACCAGTGCGTTGTACCCCTCGAGTCCGAAATAGAGGTAGCGCGCGCTCACTCCGTGGGCGCTGTCGGAATAGAACTCCGTGAAGACATCCGAACCGAGAAGGAAGAGATTGATCACGCCGCAGACGAGCACGACCATGCGCAGGAAGCGGATCATTTCCTCCTTCACATCGAAATCGGTGAAGCGTCTGACGACGTGCAGAACGAGAATGATGAAGGCCGGGCCCGCGGTGAAAGCGCTCGCGATGAATCTGGGCGCCAAGATTGCGGTATTCCAGAACGGTCTACCGACCAACCCGTTGTAGAGGAACGCCGTGACGGTGTGGATGCTGATCGCCCAGGCCACCGAGAGGTAGACAAAGGGCATGTAGAACTTGGGTTCCAGGCTCCGCCCGAGATAGCGCTGATAAAGCGTGTAACCGGGGATGTGCAGATTCAGTAGCAGATAGCCGTTGAGGACCAACACGTCCCAGCTGAGCATCGATATCGGGAAGTGGAAGCGTCCGATACCGGGAATCAGATGCCACATGCGATCGGGTCGCCCCAAATCTACAACGACGAAGAGCAGACACATGACGATCGCCCCGATCGCGACCATTTCGCCGATCAGTACGCCGCCCTTCACCGCTTTGATGTCGTAGAGGTAGCCGGGGATCACCATCATCACCGCCGCGGCCGCCACACCGACGAGAAAGGTGAAGTTCGCGATGTAGATCCCCCACGAGACCTGGTCGGTCATGCCGGTGACGGCGAGTCCGGTCCCGATCTGCTGCGAGTAGCCCCAAACTCCCCCGAGAATCACGATGCTCAAGGCCGCCAGCCATGCGTAGTAGCCGGCGGAGCCGGAGACCATCGATCTGAGAGCTGCGGCCAGAAAGCGAGGATAGGTACGAATATGCTCGGCCACGATCGGAGTCCTCAGTCGAAGAAGTAGTAGAAGCTGGGGGTGGTGCCGAGCGCTTCTTTCAAGACAAAGACACGCTTGTTATCAATGATGTAGCGAATCTCGCTATCCGGATTCAAGATGTTCCCGAATTCCCTGCTCCCTGTCGGGCAGATCTCGAGGCATGCGGGGTTCAGCCCTTTCCGAGTGCGCTGGATGCAGAAGGTACACTTCTCCATCACCCCCTTCGATCGAGGCCGATTCCCCAAATAGTGTGTCTCGGTGTTGACTTCATCTTCCGGAAGACGGGGGCGCGTGAAGTTGAAGCGTCGTGCCCAGTACGGACAGGCGGCCTGGCAGTAGCGACAGCCGATGCACCAGTTGTAGTCCACGACGACAATACCGTCCGGCTCCTGCCAGGTCGCCTCCACGGGACAGACCTTCGTTCACGGGGCATCATTGCAGTGATGGCACTGCACCGGCATGTAGAAATTGCCCTCCGCCGGAACATCGTGCTCGTAGTAGTGCTCCGATTTCTCGAGATCGAGCGACCCTTTTTCCATCTCGAGCACCCGGATGTACTCGATCCGATCTTCCCGTTTCTCGTCCCCCCGGTGCCGGTTGTTCTCGGTGACGCAGGCGGATGCGCAGCGCCGGCAGCCGATGCATTTCGAAAGGTTGAGTGCGTAGGCGAAGCGCACGCCAGGAATGGCCGGGGTCACGGCGACTTTGAAGCTCTCTTTGTTGAACTGCTCCCTGTACTCCTTCTCGAGCCGGAGGATCGTTTGGTCTAGCTCCTCCTTCGACATCTCATAGAAATGCTTCTGCAGGAACTCGCTCCATGAGAACGCCGCCGCGTCGGATGAGAGTAGGGGTACGCAGCTCGCACCCGCGGTCGCGGCGACCGTCTTGAGGAATCCAAGGCGATCGACCCGTGGACCTTCGCCTGGCCGAGCGCGGTTCTTCTCGTCCATTGGCCTCATGGCGCCGCCCCTTCATCCGGATGCTCCGGCAACTCCGTCCCGAGCCAATCATGGGGCCCCAGATCGTCCCGCTCTCCTCGATGCGTGCCGTGCTCCGACCCATGATCAGGGTGGGAGATGTTGTCGAGCCTGGTCACGGGCGCCGGCTCGGGTGTCGTTCCCTGAAACCGAGGGGCGTGCGGAACATGGCATTGGATGCATAGAAGACGCTTGCTGATCCTTTCGGTGTCCATCGCCCGGTTCCAGTAACCGTTGGTCCGGCCATGAACGCCGTGCTCCCAGTCGGTGAACTCCGGCCCGTGACACTGGCCGCAGAGCAGGTGGCTCTCGTCGAAGCTGAGAAGCTCGCCGTTGAGCTTGTGCAGGCTGTTTCGATCGTCGGGGCTGTGGCAATCGAGACACCAGAGATTCGCGCCTCCGTGGGTCAACACATGGATCGAATCGGATTCGCTGAGCCCCTGCTCCTCCATGTACCGGGCCGCCCGGAGACGTTCACCGATCTTGATCAAGTTTCGGCGGCGGCTGCCTTCCAGCTCGCCGCGACCCAAGAGATCTCGAAACGAGACAAGCTCCCCGAACTGCACGAATTGGGTGTTGCCCTCGTGATCCTCCCACTCCAAAGGCGTCTCGTGCTCCTCTTCCAGGAATCGGGGTGTAGGATTCGTTTCCTGATCGCCGTGGCAGTCCATGCAAGGTCCAAGTCGATCGGATGAGAGAACTTGGCGTACGAGGGATCGGTCTTCAGCACCTTCGCCGTCGCCTTGTAGAGCATCTCTCCAGGCTTCGCGTACTTCTCCTCGTAGAGATCGATCAGCCCTTCATACTGCACGAAGAAGTTCCGCACGAAGGTGTCCTGGTGACAGCTCAGGCAGACATCCACCATCTTCTCCCGACGGTCGTCGGCGTGGACCTTCGCCGAATCGAGCCCCCATTTCTTGTCGGTCTCGTGAGAGAGCTTCGAGTGGGTCAGTGCATTCATCTGTTCTTCAGATGCCGATCGGCGTCTACGAAAAGAAGATCCCCAGCAGCGGCACCACGAACCCGAGAGCGATCCACCATTTTCCGCGTCCGGCCAGGCCTTTGGAGCCCTTGAGGACGAAGATCCCGGTAATCGCCAAGAGGGCGAGCATGACTGCGTAGAGATCCGCGATGAGGGTCCACGCGCCCTTGGGCACGTTCAGATGAAGCAGATTCAGCTCGTAGAAAAAAGTCCTCTCCGCGCGCCGTTCTATCACCGCCTCGCCCTTTGTGGCGTTTGCCCTGACAGAAAAGCCCTCGTAGAAAATCTCGACCACCTGGGGTGAAGGGCGGAAAGAGTCGATCGGCTCCGGCGGCAGATCCAATCTCTCGACGAGTTGTCGGACCATCCGGTCCCGATCGGCGACTTCGATCGCTTCGAATCCGCGTTCCTCTCGCTCGATCTTGTAGCTGGGATTCCAGTCGCCAACATGGTTCACCGCCACCCCGGAGATCGCATACACCAGCGTGAGGGCCACACATAAATAGCCCATATCGCGGTGGACGATGTTGTTCCACCGGCGCCACTTGAATCGTCGGGTCCGACCCGCGAGTCGCGGCTCCACGCCGGTCGAGCCGCTCAGGAGTCCGCAGCCTTCGGCGCCTGCGTCTTGTCATCGATGAGCGCACCGGTGCCCTTGATCCGATAGAGGACTTTCGCCTCGGTCACCGTCGACGGGTCGAACTCACGGCCCTCCTCGGCGCACTGGTGTTCCTCGTGTTTCAAGGTCTGCTCCATATCGAGCACCGTCTTCGAGAACACCCCCTCGGCGATCGCCCACTTGCCGGTCGCGTCCACTGGAAAGGTGATGACGCCGTCCTCGACCTTCACGATCATGCTCTCGAACTCTCGGTCCGATGCAATCTCGATCCAGCAACCGCGATGCTGGCAGACCTTTACGACTCGTCCCGCGATCTGAACCGCCTTGCCCAAGTGCTCATCGGGTGCATCGTACAGCTTCGAAATCGCGACCGATGCTCCCTCCCCGATCCCATCACCGTACATCTTTCCGTTCTCGGCCAAAGCGGAAGCGCAGAACACCCATGAGAGGCCATAAACCCAAACCATGTAATCGAGGAATCGGTGTCTTCGCGTCATCGTAGTTCCTTTCAGGCGGTCGGATCGTCTTGGGTTAGCCTACCCTGAGGGAAGGATCGTGTGCCCTGATCTTCTCGAGCATCGAGTCTTCGGTACGACCGAAGAGCGCCGTGGCCGCCGCGTCGGCACTCATGCAGCGCGCCGCCACGACCGTTACGCTGTGATCTTCGGCGATACGGGGCGCCGCGGTCGCTGGGTCGATCAGATGGTGGTAGCGGCGACCGCCGAAATCGAAATACTTCTCGTAGTCTCCAGAGGTGGCGACTGCTTCGTCGTGGATCGAGATCTTATGTGCAATCCGGGAGGGGTCGGAAGGGGAGCGAACACCGACCAACCAAGGATCTCCGTCTTGTGACAGACCTCTGGCGACCAGATCGCCCCCAACATTGACGAGCACGCGGTCCAAACCGTCTTCGGAGAGCGCATCCGCCGCGAGATCGACCGCGAACCCCTTGGCGATGCCCCCCAAGTCGATCGCAACATCGCCGTCCGCGAATGCGATTCGATCTTCCTCCTGGGTCAACCCCTCGTAGAGACGTCTCCCCGCCAAACGGGCCCACTCCGCGCGAGCCGGAGGAGCATCGCGCCGGGTCACGTCCCAAAGCTCGCTGGCCCTACCCAGACAAGGATCGAACGCTCCATCGGTGCTTCGCGCCCATCGCAGTGCTTCTGCGATCACCCTCGCCGTTTGGCGGCCGACGCGCACCGGGTGCTGCGCCGCGCGGGCATTCGCGCGACCGACCTCGGAGCTGGCATCGAAACGGGTCATGGTACGGTCCACGAAATGCAGTCGTTCGACGGCACGATCGATCGACTCCCGCGCCGCCGATTCATCGTCGCTCACGACTACGATCTCCCCGATCGTTCCCATGACCGGCACCGCACGTCGCACGAGTAGCGCGCTTCGACGCGCCCTTACGATCGGCAAGGCGGCGACAGCAAACACACCGGCGCCCAATGTGAGCACCTCGCGCCTGGACCAGGAGTTCATCTCTTCATTCCTCTCATACCTCGTGGGCTCGATCGCACGACGCACATTCCGAACTCCCCCCGGCGATCGCAGATGCGCATCGTACGCGCTTTCGCGCGAGGAGTCCATACACCACGCAGATCAACACCAGGAACGCGATCGATACGAATTCCATCATGAGGAGCTCATCAGCCCGGCGAAGCCCATGAATGCCAGCGACAGGCTGCCGGCGATGATCATGGTGAGCGCGGTGCCTTTGGCCAGATCCGGTACGTCGGCCAGCTCGGTCGTCTCACGAATCGATGCCATCAACACCAGTGCCAGCGTAAGCCCGAGCCCGGCGCCGATCGCGAACGAGAGCCCCTGAAAGAGACCGTATCCGCGATTCGTCTGGAAGATCGCCAGGCCGAGAATCGCGCAATTCGTCGTAATGAGCGGCAAGTAGATACCGAGCTGGCGAAAAAGCGTGGGGCTGGCTTTCTTGATGATCATCTCGACGATCTGAACGAGCGACGCGATGACCACGATGAAGGAGATCAACCGCAAATAGGGCGCGTGAACGAGAATGAAAGTGTTCAGGAACCACGCACAGATCGAGGTGATCGTCAGCACGAAGATATTGGCCATGCCCATGCGCAAGGCGGTTTCGATTCTGGACGAAACGCCCATGAAGGGGCACAGACCAAGAAAGAGAGAAAGCGTGAAGTTGTTCACCACCATGGCGGAGATCAGGATCCAGAAAAGGTCGCCCATCTACGCCATCCCCTCGCCGGCCGATCGGCGTTGCCAGGCGCTAAGACCCAGGAGCAGCAAGCCCAGCGTAAGGAACCCGCCGGGTGGCAGAATCATGATCACCCAGGGCTCGAAACTCGATCCGAAGAGGCCGACACCAAGAAACGACCCGCTGCCGAGTATTTCTCTAAATGCGCCCATCATCACCAACGCAATGATGAAGCCCACACCGGTTCCAACGGCATCGAGAAGCGAGCGTCCCACCGAGTTCTTCGACGCGAACGCCTCTTGTCGGCCCAGAATCATGCAGTTTACGACGATGAGGGCGATGAACGCACCGAGCGCCTTGTGGATCGTCGGCACCAGGGCTTCGAGAGACATGTCCGCGACGGTGACGAAAGTCGCGATGATCAGGATGTAGGTCGAGATCCTCACCTCATGGGGGATGTACTTGCGTAGAAGCGATACCAAGAGGCTCGATCCGACCAGAACAAAAAACGTCGCGATCCCCATGGCTAGACTGTTGGCGACGGAATTCGTTACCGCGAGAGCCGGGCAAAGCCCCAACATGTGGATCAAGACTGGGTTCTCTTTCCAGATTCCACGCAGCAGATCCTCGGTGGGCGTCGTTCGGCTCATTCTCCGGCCTCCACGCCGTAGTCCGTCACGAGCGGTGACCATCCTTCGATAGCCTGATTGATGATCTTGATCACCGCGCGAGAGGAGATCGTCGCACCGGTGATCATGTCGATCTCGTCTGGACCTCCGGTCCCCTTTCCCGATTTGACGCCGATGAGCGGAGCGAGCACGCCGTGAAACTGGCCCACGAAATCGCGGTCCTTTTCGATCTTGTCGCCCAGTCCCGGCGTCTCTTTGCTCTCGAGCACCTTCATGCCGAGGATTTCCCCGTCCGAAGGGTCGTAGCCAAATATGAGCCTGACGACATCTTGAAAACCGGGCTGTGCGGCAACGATGGCAAAACCGATCTGACTACCGTCATCGCCCAATCCGCGGAACACACGATCGGTGGTTCTATCATGGATCCCGGCCGACAGCTCCGAAACAAGTCGTCCGTCGACGCGATAAAGTGTCTCGACATCGCTGGGACTGCCCAAGACTTCGCCGACCGCGAGAGCCAACATCTTCTCTTTGTACGCCTCGATCCGGGGCTGGGTCGCATCGAACACGAATACGAGCAAGAGTCCGGCCAGCGCACCAGCGAACGTGAGAGTGGCGACCAGACGCCAGGCCGGAGCCTCCCTCCGTGTCATGACGGCAGCCGTACTCACGATGCCACGTCGACTTTCTTCCGAGACCCGAAGAGGGTTGGCTGGGTCCATCGGTTGATGAAGGGCACAAGAGCATTCATCAGGAGGATGGCGTACATCACACCTTCGGCGAGCCCGCCCCAAAGGCGAATCACCACGACGAGGGCGCCAATTCCAACGCCGAAGATCCAGCACCCCTTGTGCGTCGTGGGCGAGGTCACCATGTCGGTGGCCATGAACACAGCGCCGAGCATCAGACCACCTGAAAGCAGCATGAAGAGAGGGTTCGGATACCTGGCGGGATCTATCAGGAAAAAGAGCCCGCTCAGCAGAGCGACGGTCGCGAAGATGCTCGCCGGAATTCTCCACTCGAGAAACCTGCGCCAGGCAAGATAGCCACCGCATATCAAGACCAATGCAGCCGATGTTTCTCCGAGTGTGCCTCCGGTGAAGCCCAAGAAGAGATCGAAAAGCGATGTGGAGGTGTGCTCGAACTTCATCAACCCCAGAGGCGTAGCGGCCGTCACGGCGTCCGGGGCATTCGCGCTCATCAATGGCAACGCCAAAGTGTCGCCTTTGAACGCCAGCCAATTCCCCCCGGGGAGGGGCCAGGTGGTCAGAGCGACGGGGAACGCCGCCTGCAGGAACGCCCGCCCGAGCAAAGCGGGGTTGAAGGGATTCTGTCCCAATCCTCCAAAGACGAGCTTTCCAAAGGCGACTCCGAAGAATGCGCCCGCGAAGGCCATCCAGATCGGAATCCCCGGAGGAAGAGTCAACGCCAGCAAGATCCCCGTGATCAGAGCGGAGCCGTCCCGCACTGCCCCGACTCTACTCCATATACGCTCGGGAAGCAACGCACCCGCCACGCTCGCAGCCAGGACCAGCAGAGCGCTGATCCTAAAAAGGTATATCGATACGATCACGATCGGGACGAGGCTCCCAATGACGTTCCACATGATGGTGGGCGTACTGGCCTTGGCGCTCAAATGCGGCGACGCCGTGACCAGAAGACCAGGCGCGCTCATGTCGCTCTCTTCTTCCGCTGCAGGGCGGATTTGCTCAGCTGAAAAAGCTGACTCAGTGGAATATTGGAGGGGCAAACGTACGAGCAGCACCCGCAGAGCATGCAGTCCGCCAGATGTTCTTCTTCCATCTCGCTGTAGCGCCCCACCCTTGCCATGGAACCCAGCAGTTGTGGGTTGAGATAGACGGGACAGGCCTCGAGACAGTGGCCGCAGCGGATGCAGGGGTGGGTCTCCCGGCGCTTGCACTCATCCTCGGTTAGAACGACGATTCCGGTCGTTCCCTTGAGAACCGGCGCTTCGAGGCTCTTCTGGGCAATCCCCATCATCGGCCCACCGCTGATGATCTCACGGGCGTCATCAACTAATCCACCGCAGGCTTCGAGCAGATCGCGAAGTTTGGTGCCCACCGGAACGATCAGGTTCGCGGGGCGGACGACGCCGGGGCCGGTGACGGTAACGATCCGTTCCAGAAGGGGGAGACCGGTTTCGAAGACCTCCGCGATCGTGGCGACCGATGCGACATTTTGCACGACCGCTCCCACATGCATCGGCAGTCTGCCGCTCGGCACTTCCCGATCGACCAGTGCCTTGATCAGCATCTTCTCGGCGCCTTGTGGGTACTTCACGCTGAGCGGAGCGACCGCGATATCGAGATCCTCGGGCAAACCCCGCTCGATCGCGGCGATCGCGTCGGGCTTGTTTTTCTCGATTCCGATCAGACAGCGTTTCACGCCGAGGCAGCGCATCATGATCCGCGTGCCGAGCAGCACCCGCTCCGGAAAGTCGACCATCGTTCGGTGGTCCGTCGTGAGGTACGGCTCGCACTCGCAACCGTTCAGAAGCAGCACATCGATCTTCTGCTCCTCGGGTGGCGACAGTTTGACGTGGGTGGGAAAGGCCGCCCCGCCCAATCCAACGAGGCCGGCGTCACGAATCGCGCCCACCAGCTCCTTCGGAGACAGTCCCGACCACACCGGAAGTACGCGATGCCGGGTATCCTGTGCAGAAAAAGGGTCCACATCGATTCGAACCGACTGCGCGAAGCTCCCATCCGGATGAGGCCAATGGTCGAGCGCGGAGACGGTTCCCGTGGCCGACGCATGGATCGGCACCGACACCCAGCCCGTCGCTTCGGCGATCTTGTCACCCCTTTCGACCTGATCGCCGGGACGCACGATCGGCTCAGCGGGGCTGCCGGTATGCTGCCTCATCGGAAGCACGACCTCGTCGGGGTAGGGCATGCGCCGCACAACCACGCCGGAAGTCAGCTCTTTCGACTCCGGCGGATGTACGCCATGGCGAAATGTCGCTGACAGGGAGCTGAGGGAGCTCATGGTGTCTTCTCTAATTGAAGGGATCTGCTCGGGCGATCCACTTCTCGAGATCCTTCTCGTCCGGGTTCAATGGTGTTCCCGGATGGATGATCCGAACCGGGCACTTCTCCGCCGCCGTCACGATATCTTTGAACGAGCCCGCCTCTGCATCCGCGATGATCGCCTGCTTCTTGTCGTTGTAGGCGAAGAGCTTTCGATTCAGATTGGTGCATTCGTTGCAGGCGGTGCAGCGGATCGACTCGATGTAGGGCTCCAGCCCCAGACCATCATCATCTTCTTCGAGGGGCGCTTCGGCTGCCACCTCCGAGTTCTTTGCCGTGGCGGGAGAGGCGAGAGCCGCAGCGGTCGCCGAAGCGAGCGTTTCGGCCCGCGCAGTGTCGGCCCCCGACGACGGCCCGGAAAGATCGGCGGGCGCAAGACTCCATGCAGCGTCCCCGACGGAACCTCCTCCGATCGGCGACCGACCATCCGCGGTCCGGAGCAAGGCCTCGGCCATTCGAAGAGCGATGAAAGCGGGGTAGGTTGCCCTGAGCTCGCGGATCTTCCCTTCGTATTCCGCTCGAATCGCCTCCGTCTTCGCCTCGAGCTCCGCGTCGAGCCGCGCCTGCGTCGATTCCGATATCTCGATCCCCGCCATCTGGCGCAGCTGAGACCAGTAGAGACGTCGGTCTTCGCCCAACTCCACCATCTCTTGCGAGACCGACATCCGGTGCAAGCGGCCTTCGCGGTCGACGGTGAAGATAAATGGCGACACTCCCTCTCTGCCGTCGAGCGAGCGCTCGATATACTCGTGGAAAGCCACCCATTCGCCCAATCCGTCATCGGGAATGGGAGTGAAGTGACGCTCGAAACGCGCCTCGGTGGCGGCCCAATCGGCGATCGTCACGGGCAACGACATGGTGCTCTTCTCACCGTCGTCGCCGAGGTGGTTCAGCTCTCTCGTCGCCCACAGCTCGTCTTGGTTCGGATTGCCGTTCAGACTGAGACAGTCGGCCAGTGCCGCTCCTCGATCCGGATCGAAACGAAGCAGAGGAAATGCCCTGCTTTCCATCGCGAGGCGCGCGGATCGCACACCGGCGTCCGCACCGATCCCGTGGGTGGGTGGACAGGGTGTGTGGAGCAGAAAGAGTGCGGGTCGGCGAACCTGAAGGCCGCGAATCGTTCCACCCAAGAGGTGCGAAGGCTGAGCCTGAGATGTCTGGAGCACATATGCACCGCGATGGGCCATGGCGACAAGTGCCGTCTCCTTGCCCATCTCCCCTATCGCACAGGGCGCATCTTGCCGACTCCCGACCCCCGAACCGGCCTGCGCATCGACGACGATCACTCGAATCGGCTTCCCTGAAACCAGAAGACGAGAAAGGTGCTGGAGCCCTGCGTCGGCCATCACACCGCCACCACCGACGGCGAATAGAGGCGGACAGAGGCCCAGCTCCCCATCGGTGAACTGTCGCCAATCGAGGCACGAGAGAATCGCCTCGTCAGCCTCTTGATCATAGCGATCCTCGATCTCGAGTCGGGCCCGGCGGAGCGCGGCGAAACCGACGGCCATCTTGCGCATATGTCCTTCGAAGAGCCCCAATGCGATCGATGGAGCGTCTTCGGAAAGGTGGTGGGTCCATGGGAAGGGGTAAGGATTGAATGGGTAGGTCGCCCCCCAAGTCGCACTGCATCCCGCGGCGTTGGCGAATCCCGCGCTTGCCCGTCCCCGTCCCCCCGGGCCTTCCGTGTATCGCCACTTCAAATCTTTCAGATCATCGATCATTCGGACTATGCGAGTGAGGTGGTTTCTCTTCTCCTTCTCGATCTGAACGTCGCTATCGGCTATTGCTACCTGCTCGAGATCAGCATCAGATGCGAGAATCGAACGGGCCTTCTCGTCCAAGGCGCCGACCAGCTCCTCGATCGTCCGAATCTGCCGGCGCACGCGCGGTGCCATGACCGCCTGCACCGCGCAAAGCACCAAGTGGACAGCGGTCTTCTCCCCACAACCGGCGCACCCTCCATCACCCCCCAACATCGAGAAGTAGGTGCTCTTCTTCAGCAGCAACCTGGGAAGTATGTCGCTCTCTTCCCTGAGGTCATCGATCCCGACATAGCTATCATCGGTTTCCGGCAGATGCTCCCATAGCTTCCAATTGCGGCGCAACGTCTCCACGACCGCCGCGTCCTGCTTCACTGCACGCAAAGCATCCTCTTCGCAGACATCGATGCAGATGTTGCAGCCTTTGCACGTCTTCGGATCGATGGTGACCGAGAGCAAACCCCCGGTGCCCTTCTTGCGGCCTTCCGGTACGTCGTAGAAAGGCTCCGTCTTGGCGAGAGGGAACTCGGTCAATGCCGAGAACACGGGAGCGAACTCCTCGTCCAGCTCGCGGCGCCGCTCGGGACTCCAGACGACCTTTTCGCTCACGGTCTTGTAGGCCTGGGCGAGCACATCACCGAAACCGTGGAAGGGCGTTCCCTTCATGATCCGCCGACTCTCACGCCCCAAGTGACGCACGATCTGGCGAAGACGATCGAAGGAGCTCCCATTCGATAAGGCCGCGATCGCCGCTTCAACCGTCTCCTCTACCGTGCTCACGACACCCGGGATCGCGGCATCGGGGCAATGCGTCCAACACTCGCCGCAACCCGTACACTTCTCCGCGATGAACTCCGGCACCTCGACCCGAAGATCGGTCAGATCTCGCATCGAGCTCGTCGCGGCCGGTACCACGCCCAGGGCGGCGAAGGGGTCGGCGATTCCGTCGACACCCGATTGATGGAGGTGTCCGACCCGCTCCCAAAAGCGACCCGGATGCCCAACTCCCGCCCTCGCGGCCTCGCTTCGTAACTGTTCCGGTACGGAGGGCGCCGCCGCCTCCTCGGCCTCCCGCACGGAGTAATCTTCGACAGGCAGAGGACACCCTTCGGAGAATCCTCGTCGAAAGGCCCGAAGCTCGTCGGCGTCCGATGCTCGTGCCGCCTGGTCACCGAGCTCCCTCCCGAGCTTTCGCCCCACAGCTTCGAAAAGGCGTTCTTCCTTCAGTCCTTCCCGGCTCATCAGTCCCGAATGGCGGAAGAAGGCGCCGATGAGGGCCGCCTCCCTCAGATCTTTGCGCAGCTCGGGATCGGCTGTCTCATCCCGGGCGATCCCGGCGGCGTCGATCGCCACGACGCGCAATCCCCGCCCCTTGATCTCGCGCTGCGCGCCGGCAGGGAGTTCCGCCCAAAGCTCAGCCGGCTCGAGATCGCTCTCCGTGACGACGATGCCGCCGTCGCGCATGCCCGCCAGAGGATTGCAGTGGCGGAACACCGTCGGATCCGCCGAAAGAACAACATCGACGTGGCTGAAGTCGGCATCGATGCGGACCGCTTCCGGCGCGAATGCGGCGAAGAAGGTCGTCGGCCAACCTCTCTTCTCGGAAGCCTGCATCGGCTTCCCCTTGACTCTCAGCTTCAGCAGATCGGTGACAAGTGTTGCGATCTTCTTGCCGGTCGAGATCACACCCCATCCACCTAGCGAGTGAATCCGTAGCGCGAGAGCTTGTTCCCGCGACAGATCTATATCCCCGGCAGGTTGAACAGCCAGCTCGGCAAGATCGGGGTAACCGTCGAGAAGCTCTTCCTGCAAAATCTGTAGCTTAGGTAGGCGCGTATCTTTACGGATGAAGTCGATACCCAAGTAGAACTGTCGCCTCTTCGCCCCTTCGGGGAGCACGTTCTGAACGGCGCCGACAATATCGGCCGGTCGCAGCTCGCGGCCTCCGAGCCCGAAACACCCTGAGAAGAAATCGGGCACATCGGCGGGTCTGATCGAGCCGATTCCCGCATGTGCCGTCGCACCTGATCCCCGCCCGTTCTCCACGGCCTTCCCCATCGCAGCCCTGATCTCTTTCAGGATCGGAGGATCCACGGCCAATGGTTGGTCCACACGCTCCAACACGAGCACCGCCTTGCGCCCGCCCAGATGCTCGACGATCGAATCGGCGGGGAAAGGACGGAACATGGTGAGGGTGAGGACACCAATGGCGAGTCCGCGTGTCGCCCGTAGGTGATCACACACGGCTTCGGCGGAGTGAACGACGGATCCCTGCCCAAGAATGACGTACTCGGCATCGTCGATCCTGTACCCCGTGGCGCGACCATAGCGCCGTCCGGTCAACTCGCGGAATTCGGCGAAGGCGCGATCGGCCAGTGGCGCCACATGATCGAAAAAGAAGGGGCGCTGCGCGGCCACTCCCTGCTGGTAGGCGTCTTGGTTCTGAAGCGCCCCGAACATGGCCGGGTAGTCGTAGTCGAAGAGCACCGGAATTCTGCGACGCGATTCGCCGAAGACAGTACGCTGCGCCGGCGTCGGGGATTCGATCAGATCGCCCGGTTTCCCCAGGAACTCCGAAATCAGCTCCGGCTCGGGCAATCGGATCGATTCGATCATGGAACCGGTGGACGATCGATCCTGCGCGCAGATTCCCGGGTTGAGCGACAGTTCGGCGATTCGATGGGCGATGAGCGTCAGATCGGCCGCTTCCTGGACATCCTGTGCGAAAACATGGAACAAGCCGGTATCGTCCACAGCGTGGTAGTCGTCGTGTCCGGCCTGCGGGTTCGATGCATGTTTGGTCACGGCTCCGCTGGCGACATTCAGCACGTAAGTCAGGCGCTTCCCCGCCGCCGCGTAGAGCGATTCGTGCATATGGGCAACGCCCCGATCTCCGGTGAATCCGGCGGAGCGCAGACCGGTCATGCTCATCCCGGCCGTCACCGCGATATCGGTCGCTCTCTTGCTCTCACCCGTCGAGCGCTCGACCGCCATGACCGCATCGTCGCCGTCGAGAGCGCACTCGATCCCGGGAAACTTGGGTGCAATCGATCGTCTCTCGTCGTTGTGCATGCTCATCCGGCCGTACGTCCTGATCGTTCGAGTTCGGGATCCAAGATCTGTGCACCTTCGACCCACCTGATCGCGCCCGTGGGACAGCTTTTCGTCGCCGCTCGATCCGCCAAATCGCTCTTTGTGTAATCCACGACCGGCAGGCCTCTGCCCATCTCGATCAGTCCCTCCGCCGCGTCGCTTACGCACCGACCGCAGGCGGTGCACGCGACCGAGCAGAGCTCCTCCGCGCGGTCGCCCTCGAGCTCGCTCATGCACTGCACGATCAGCGCCTGCTCGATCGGCATGATCGTGAACAGATCCTTGGGGCAAGCCTCGACGCAGTCACCGCAAGCCGTGCAGAGCTCGGGGTCGACGATCGGCAGATCTTGGTCGTTCATCCGAATCGCGTCGTAGTCGCAGACCACTTCACAATCCGCAAGTCCCAGGCAACCCCAATAACAGCACTTGCCCCCGCCGGCGACCGCCGCCGCGGCGATGCAGGTCTGTACACCGAGGTATTCCGCGTCGCGAATCGCGACGGCGGAGCCGCCTGCGCACAGCAGCCGTGCAACCTTCTTCTGCGCCTCGCCGGCCTCCACTCCGAGAAGACCCGCCACCATCTCGATCGATACCGGTGTCATCTGCGTGCAATGGGCCGGCTGGGCCGCAACCCCGACCACTCCCTCGGCAAAAGAGCGACAACCGGCATAACCGCATGCACCACAATTCGATCCGGGCAGCATCTCGTTGACGGCCTCGATGCGAGGGTCTTCCCAAACCTTGAGCTTTTTGTTCGCAACGGCGATCAGAGCTCCGAAGGTCAGTCCGACACCGCCGAGAATCAAAGAGGAGACAAGGACCACGATCTTGCGCTCCTTCTGCCTTGGGGTCGGCGAAGAAATGACTTCC
>NYZA01000149.1 GCA_002686955.1 Gemmatimonadota bacterium | reverse complement strand
CTCCGGCACCAGCGCTTACGTCGCCGAGCAATGGGCCCGCCGCTGGATCACCTGCGACACTTCCCGCGTCCCCCTCGCCCTGGCCCGCCAACGCCTCTTGACCGCGACCTTCCCCTTCCATCAATTGAAAGAGCCCTCCCGCGGCCCCGCCGGGGGCTTCGTCTACAAACGCAAGCAGAACAAGAAGGGCGAAGAGGTCGGTGGCATCGCGAGCCATACGACATCGAGCTCCATCGCCAATGACGAGCCGCCGAAAGAGGAGGTGCTGGTCGATCGCCCGGAGGCGGATCGGTCGATCACCCGTGTCACCGGCCCATTCTGTGTCGAAGCGACCATACCGACACCGGTGGATTGGGAGGGGGATGGCGAGGAAGACAGCGGTGTGGCCGAGACGTCGGAGAAGCACGCCGGCTTCGCCGAACGCATGCTCGAGGTGCTGCGACGCTCCCCAGTGTTGCATTTGGGGGGCGGAGACACCATCGAGCTGCGCAATATCCGTCTGCCTGCGCGCACATTGTCGCTGTCCGCAGAAGCGGAGATCGGCTCCTCATGCACCGAGTCTCGCTCGGCGGAAGAGGACCCGACCCCTATCGCGATTGTCTTCGGTCCCGAGAACGGCGCCGTATCGGAGAAGCTGATCTACGAGGCCGCGCGCGAAGCGGTCGCCAAGAGCTACACCCACCTTTATGCCATCGGCTTCGCCATCGAATCGAAAGCCCGCCAACTCATCGAGCAATGCGAGCCGGCCATCGGGATCGCCGCCACCTATGTGCAGGCCACCCCCGATCTGATGATGGGAGACTTGCTGAAGAATATGCGTTCATCGCAGATCTTCTCGGTCTGCGGTCTGCCCGAAGCACGCCTCTTCCGGTCGACGGAGGCCGATGCCGAGGGGCTCTATCAGGTCGAGCTGCTGGGACTGGATGTATTCGATCCCGCCAACGTGACCACCGACCATCGCCGAGGCGACGACGTGCCGGCCTGGCTGCTCGACACCGACTACGACGGCATGGTCTTTCACGTACGTCAGGCTTTCTTCCCCCGCACCTCGGCCTGGAGCGCTCTGAAGCGTGCGCTGAAGACGGAGTTCGAGGACTCGGTTTGGGAGCACCTCTCCGGCACTCTCAGCGCACCCTTCGCGCCTGGAGACCACGGTCGCGTCGCGATCAAGGTGCTCGACGATCGGGGCAACGAGCTGATGCTGGAGCTGGCGATGGAGGAGGCCGTGGAGGAGGTGGAAAGATGATCCGCAAAGTGATCCTGCGGCGGTTCAAGCGTTTCGAGGAGGTCGCTTTCGATATCCCGGGACATGTGGTGCTGGCCGGGCCGAACAACACCGGCAAGACCACTCTGTTGCAGGCCCTTGCCTCCTGGAACCTGGCCTTGACCCATTGGAAGAAGCTGAACGACTACAACAAGCGCAGGGGCTACACGAAGGTGCCCATCGCGCGCCAGGCCTTCTCCACGGTGCCGCTGCGGAATTTCGATCTGCTCTGGCATCGACGCAACTACAAAAAGCGGCCGATCGAGATCGAGGTGCGCCGGAGCGATGGCGGATGTATCTGCATGGAGCTCATCCCAGACTCCACGGAGCAGATCTATGTGCGCCCCAGAAGCGATGTTTCGGCGGAGCTGCTGAGCCAAGATGTCTTGGGCGCCGTCTTCGTCCCCCCGATGACCGGCCTCGCCCCCGATGAGCCGGTGCTCCAGACCGCCAAGATCGAGCAGCTCATGGGTTCGGGACGACCCGGCGAAGTGTTGCGCAATCTTCTGCTCGAAGCCAATCGGAACCAAGAGGCGTGGGAGGCCCTGCTGGACTCCATCGAGCGGCTATTCGGCTATGAGCTTCTGCCACCCGATTCATCCCGTGCGGACATCATCGCCGAATACCGGCAGGAAAAGGGAGGAAGAGCACTGGACATCGCCAGCGCGGGCAGCGGCTTTCAGCAGGTGTTGATGCTCTTGACACTCCTGAACACGCGCGCGGGCTCGGTCTTGCTGCTCGACGAGCCGGACGCCCACTTGCACGTGATCCTGCAAGACGCCATCTACGGCGAGCTTCGCAAGCTTGCCGCCCACCACGAGTCGCAGCTCATCCTGGCGACCCATTCCGAGGTGGTCATCGATACGGTAGATCCGCGAGAGCTGTGCGTGCTGCTCAACGAGCCGAGGATTCTGGCGGACAGCGATGAGCGCAGGCAGTTGATCAGATCGTTGCGGGTCTTGAGCAACACCGACCTCATGCAGGCCGGGAGCGCCAGGGGGATCTTGTACACGGAGGACCACACCGACATCAGTATCCTGCGCGCCTGGGCGGACCGACTGGACCATCGTGCCTTGCCGCTCTTGACCAAAGAGCTGATGTGGAAGCGAACCGTCGTACAGCCGCGAGAGGGAGCCGCGGGCATCCAAGGGCGCGATCACTACAAGGCATTGACGATGGCCCAGGAAGGCATTCCAGGGCTGGAGCTGGTCGACGGGGATGCGAATCCGAGCATTCTATCGAGCGAGATCACCGGTAGAGGATTTCAGCGCTTGCGCTGGCGGCGATACGAGATTGAGAGCTACCTCGTTCATCCCGCGGCTCTGGCCCGCTTCGTCGAGCACCAGGTCGGCCGATCTCTGGCTGAGCAACACATCGAAGATCTCCATGCCCATTTCGAGAACGAGTATCCCCCCGCGGTTCTGAAGGACCCTTTGGGAGAGCACGAGTATCTGAACACGACCAAGGCCAGGACCCGACTGTTGCCACCGGCATTGAACGCCGCTGGACTGCACGGTTTCCCGTATACGCGCTACAACGAGATCGCGGCGCTGATGATCCCCGAAGAGATCCACCCCGAGGTCACGGAGAAGCTGGACGCGATCTGCCGAGCATTCGGAATCGACCCCGATGAACCAGCATGAAGTCCCCGAGCCGATCCTGAATCCTCCTTTCGAGGAACCCAAGGAGTACTGGGAGATAGCGGCCCTGGAGCCGCCGGTGCGCAAGCAGGGCCGACGCCCGGCGAGCTACTTCTACCGCAAGCCCGGCACCTCGACGCCGGAAGGCGAAGCAGGGGTGGGAATCTCGATCGAGCTGAAGCTGGTGAATCGCATCCGCAAGGCGTTGGGCGAATGGCGTCCTCTTGCCTTGCGGGGCGAAGGCGGCGTCACGCGCACCACCATGGAGTTGCTGAACCACTGGCGGCGAGAGGGGCGCTTTCAGTGTCTTTTTTACGCCCAGCTCGAGGCGGTCGAGAGCATCATCTTTCTCACCGAAGCGCGCGTTGACTTCCTGCACGGCATCGATGTGCCATTCGACGAACCGAGCGCCGAGCGCAAGGCCGAGGGGTACCGTGCTTTTCGGCGCTACGCGTGCAAGATGGCGACCGGCTCGGGCAAGACCACCGTCATGGGCATGCTTGCGGCTTGGAGCATCCTGAACAAGGTCGGGAGCCGCGCCGACTCGCGTTTCTCGGACGTGGTGCTCGTGGTTTGCCCCAACGTCACGATCCGCAGCCGTCTGGGAGAGCTCGACCCCTCCCGCGGGGAGGCGAGTCTCTACCGAACCCGCGATCTCGTCCCCCCGCATCTGATGCCTCAGCTCAACCAGGGCCGTGTGCTGATCAGCAACTGGCATCGCTTCGAGCCTCGAGGAGTGCAGACCGGCGGTGTATCGGCCAAAGTGAATCGCTGCGGTCGCCCGCTGCGCGTGCGCGAGACCGTGCGGATCGGTAGCAAGAGCGAAACCAAACGGGGCCATCGCTACCTCACGAAAGATGCCCTGCACCGGCAGGTGAATGGCGGGCTGATCGAGATTCTGAAGGAGCATCGTGATTCGAAGAGGAACGCCTTGGTCAAGGTGGAAGTGGAATCGCTACGCTACATCGAGAGCGATACGGCGGTCGTGGATCGCCTGCTCGGCCGTGAGGTAGGCGGCAAGCGAAACATCTTGGTGATGAACGACGAGGCCCACCACGCCTATCGTATTCGTCGAAGTGATGCGGACGAAGATGAGGGGGAAGCGCTCGGGGACGAGGAGGAAGTGGAGGAGTTCTTCAAAGAGGCGACGGTTTGGGTGGATGGCCTGGATCGCATCCACAAGCTGCGCGGCGTCAATATCTGTATCGACTTCTCGGCAACTCCCTACTACCTGGGGCGGGTCGGGCAAGATACCAATCGAGTATTCCCTTGGGTGGTCAGCGAGTTCGGCCTCGTGGATGCAATCGAATCGGGGCTTACCAAGATCCCGCAGCTGGCCGTGCGAGATTCAACCGGCGCTTCGATTCCCGGCTACTTCAATATCTGGCGCTGGATCATGCCCAAGCTGACCACGGTAGAGCGTGGCGGCCGCAAGCAGATGGCCAAACCGGAGGCCGTGCTCAAGCACGCCAATGTACCGATCGCCATGATGGCCGGGTTGTGGGAGGAACTTCGCGCCGCCTGGGAGCACAATGCGGCTGAAGAGCGAAATCCCGTCTTCATTATCGTTTGCAGGAACACGCGCTTGGCGAAGATCGTTTTCGAGTGGCTGGCAGAGGATCGGCCACCCGTGGGAATCCCTCCGGCTCAGATGCCGAGCTTGCTGAATAGTGACGATCGACTGAACACCATTCGGGTCGACTCACGAGTCGTGCACGAGACCGATTCCGGCGAAGCCAAGTCGGATGCGTCGGATTGGATGCGTCTGACCCTGGATACAGTCGGTCGGCTGGAGTGGCCGCGCGATCAACGGGGGCAAGCGCTCTACCCCGCCGGTTTCCCGGAGTTGGCGAAGAAGCTGGAGCGCCCTTTGCACCCACCGGGACGAGATGTGCGCTGCATCGTCAGCGTCGGCATGCTGACCGAGGGCTGGGACTGCAATACCGTGACCCATATCATCGGGCTTAGACCGTTCATGTCACAGTTGCTCTGCGAGCAGGTGGTCGGCCGTGGCCTGCGGCGAGCCAGCTATGAGATCGGCGATGACGATCTGCTGACGGAAGAGATCGCGACTGTCTTCGGCGTGCCCTTCGAGATCATTCCCTTCAAGGAGAACCCGGGGGGAGGGACCAAGCCGCCGCCGACGACCTGGCATGTCCACGCCCTGCCCGAGAGTGTGGAGCACGAGATTCGCTTCCCGCGGGTGGAGGGGTACAGCCAGGCCGTGCGGAGTCGCATCGCCATCGATTGGAATGAGATCGCCGAGCTGCGGCTCGATCCCACGGACATTCCTCCGGAAGTGGAGCTCAAAGCGGGACTACCCAGCAATGAGGGCAGGCCGTCCCTGCTCGGACCAGGCAAGCTCCGGCAGGTAGATCTGCAACCCTTCCGGCGAGCCAACCGGCTCCAAGAGCTCATCTTCAAGCTGTCTCGTGATCTCACCCGCAGCTATCTCCGGCAGGGTGGCTGCGAAGCACCGGCCCATGTGCTCTTTCCTCAGATCGCCCGAATCGTCCGGCGTTATCTGCGCGAGAAGGTCGTGCCGGTGGCGCCGTCGGAGACGATCGATGTCTTCTTGTCTCCCTACTATGGTTGGATGATCGAGCGACTCGTAGAGGCGATTCATCCGGACGAAAGACGTGGAGAGAGCGCGGAGCTGCCGCGATACGAGGCGAACCGTGGACCTGGCTCCACAGCCGACGTGGACTTCCGAACCAGGAATGAGCCTTATCCCGTCGTCAGGAGCCATGTGAACGCGGTGGTACCCGACACGAAGAAATGGGAGCAATCCGTCGCCTATCAGGTCGACCGCCACGACGGAGTGCGCTCCTTCGTCAAGAACGCCGGTCTCGGATTCGCCATCCCCTACCTGCACGACGGTCACTCGCACGATTACATCCCCGATTTCATCATTCGTCTGGAAACCGATGAGGAGCGCTACCTGATCCTCGAGCCCAAGGGATTCGATCGCTTGAAAGAGATCAAGGTGCAGGCGGCGAAGCGCTGGATTCGCGCGGTCAATCTCGATGGGCGGCATGGGCAATGGCAGTTCAGGTTGATCGATGACACCGGCAAGGTACGGGCGACGATCGCGGATGCTCTTGCTCGGACCGCGCGCTCGTAGCTGCGCGTCCTCTCCGCCACTCGGCGAAAAAAAAAACCCCTGTGCTAAGCTGCCGCCATGAAAGTCATCGTCGACATCTGCGTCGTGCCGATCACGGGGCGGACCAGCGTCCGTGAAGAGGTCGCGACTGCCCACAAGATCCTCGCCGACACCGGGCTGCCGGTGCGGCTTCACGGCTACGGTACGAACATCGAGGGGGAGTACGACACCGTTTTCGCCGCTCTGAAGCGGGTGCACGAAGAGCTGCACTCCCGCGGCGTTAAGCGGATCTCCACGAACCTGCGCCTCGGCTCCCGAATCGACAAGGAGCAGGGGATCGACGACAAGCTGCGGGCGGTTCAGGACCAGCTCGGGGGTAGATAGCCATGAGATCCTTGATTCCGGTGCTCGCGGGCGCCGCGCTCGCCTTTTTGCCGGCCACGCACGCCGGAGCCGACACACCGGAGGCCGAGTCCGGTCCCGAATGGTCCGGCTTCATCCAGTTCCGCTACGACGGCATCGAGGGCGACGATGATGCCGCAACCTCGACCGTGTCGAGCATGCGAATCCGCCGCGCTCGCGTGAAAGCGACCGGAGAGCTTCGTGAGCGTTTCGCCTACAAGCTGCAGCTCAGCATGGCGCGCGGCGCGAGCTCGGTGGCGGTCGACCCGACCCTGCTCGACGCGACGCTCACCTGGAGCTTCGGGGCCGATCTCGCCCTCACCTGCGGTCAGTTCAAGATCCCGGTGGGCCACGAGGAGGTCCAGCCGGCCTGGCGGATCGACCTGATCGACTACTTCCACTCGGGAGCGCGTCTGTTGAACCCGGTCGGCGGACGGGATATCGGCGCCAAGATCTCCGGCAAAGGGGTGGGAGGACGCTTCCGCTGGGGGCTCGGCCTCTTCAACGGCTCCGGACCGAATATCGCCGCCAACGACGATGCCGCCTTCCTCTACGCCGCCGCGCTCGATTGGAGCTCGCCGGCCGGCGATCAGGGGACCTTCTATCTGCACGCCAGCGGCCTCATCGACCAGCCGGCGGGAGGCGAAGACTCCGACCCCAGTCCCCTTACTCGAAGCGACCTCGACGACCCCTTCGCGGCCGGCTACGAACGGCGGGTCCTCGATCTCGCCGCCGGGGGACGATACGGCCCCTGGTCGCTCAAGGGCGAATACATCGCGGCAGAGCTCACGGCCGACGCCCCCTCCGGGCCCCGGATCGCGGCGGGCGGCTACTTCGTTCAGGCCGGCCGCGGGTTTTTCGAGGAGAAGATCGAGCTTTTCGCCCGCCACCAGACCTACGATCCCGACGATCGCTCGGCCGGCGCCGACGCGATCGATTGGACAACGCTGTCGCTCAACCACTACATGGAAGAGCACTCGGCGAAGCTCATGGCTAATTATGTGTTGCGGCGCGAAGACGGCGCGTCGATCGACAACGATACTTTCCAGCTCCAGTTCCAGTTGAAGTTCTAGCACGCTCCGTCGAGAAGGGCGCCCCTCATGGGAAAGCTCTCGGCAGCACCGGTTTTCGCCCTCTCGGCCCTCATCATCGCCTCTTGCGGGTCGTCCCCCCCTCCGCCGCCCGAGCCCGCCGAGTCGATCCGACTCGGTCTGCCTCTCGACCCCACCAACTGGCTCATGGTCATCGCCGTGCAGCAGGAGCTCTTCGCCGAGCACGGCCTCGAAGTGGAGGTGCGGGAGTACGTCAGTGGAAAGCGGGCGCTGAACGGCCTGCTCGCCGGAGAGGTCGATGTCGCCACCACCGCGGAGGTGCCGATCGTGTTCCGCCTCTTCGAGCGCGCCGACTTCGCCTGCCTCGGAACCGTCGGCTCATCGGGGAACGAGCCCCGAATCGTGGCCCGCCGCGATGCCGGAATCGGCTGCCCGGACGAGCTGCGCGGGAAGCGAGTGGCGACCCAGCGCGGCTCCGCGGTGCACTTCTTTCTGCATCTCCTCCTCTTGACGCACGGCCTCACCGAGGCCGACGTGCAGCTCTCGTTCATGAAAGGGGAGGAGCTGGCTCCCGCCCTCGCCGCCGGAGAGATCGATGCCTTCTCCATGCGCGAGCCCTTCGTCAGCGAAGCGGAGCATCTGCTCGGCGACAACGCGATCGTCTTCGCCGAGCCCGGGCTCTACCAGAAGAGCTTCAACCTCGTCGCCTCCTCCGCCTTCATCGCCGAGCGGCCCGAAGCCCTTCGCCGCCTCGTCGCCGGCGTGTTGGCCGCCCGGACATTCACCCGCGAATCTCCCGAGCTCGCCCGCCGCGCCGTCTCCTCGCGCACCGGAATCCCGGCCGAAAGGGTGGCCGAGCTCTGGCGCGAGATCGACCTCGACTTCACGCTACGACAAGAGCTGCTGCTGGCGATGGAAGACGAGGCCCGATGGGCCATGGAGAACCGTCTCGTTTCCGGCACACGCGCGCCGAACTTCCTCGACCACATCCACGCGGCCCCTCTGGGCGACGCGCGGCCCGACGCGGTGACGATCGTCGGAGCGAAGTCGAACCCACGCAGATGACGATCCGCGCCCGCCTGATCGGGAGCGCGGCCCTGACCACGCTGCTCTCGGCGATTCTCGGTCTGGTGCTCATCGGCAACGCCCGCGAGGTGACCCACCTGGTCGATCGGGCGCATTGGGCGGACGAGCTGGTCGATCAGGCCAGCATGCTCAGCAGTCTCACCTATGACTATCTCACCCATCCGGGCGACCGCGCCCGCGATCAATGGTCGATCGTCCAGAAACGGATCGAGGGCACCCTCGACCGCCACGCTCTGACCGGCACTCCCGAGGAGGAACGCCTCGCCGGTCTCAGAAGGCAGAACCGCCGGCTCCTGGACGCCTTCGGCCGAATGGTCGATGTGCGGGCCGATCTCGAGACCGCGTCGGCAACCCCCGAAGCGGCCCGCGAGCTGAGCACTCGGCTGGCCGGCCAGATCGCCGCCCGCATTCAGGCGCTGGAGCGAGAGATCATCGCCCTGCAGGAGCGCGCGCTCCAATCGATCGCCCGCGCTCAGAAGCGACTCGTCGGCTCGATCCTGCTCTTCGTCGGCGCGCTCGTCGTCGTCATTCCGATCTCGGGCTTCCTGATCGTCCGCAGCATCGCCCGTCCGGTGGCGGCCCTCATGCGGGGCACCGCCGTCGTGGCTGCCGGAGATCTCTCCCACAAGGTCGGCACCCTCGCCGACGACGAGCTCGGCGAACTGTCTCGCGCCTTCGACCGAATGACCGAGAGCCTGCGCGCCACCACCGTCTCCCGCGATGAGCTGGCGCGCAGCGAAGAGCGCTTCCGAACCCTGCTCACGGGAAGTCCCTTCCCCCTGGTCGTGATCGACACCGGAGGCCGGATCGTGATCGTCAACGAGCAAACCTGCGAGCTCTTCGGCTACGAAGAGGAGGAGCTGATCGGCCAAAAGCTCGAAATCCTCCTCCCCTCGCGCTTCCGCGCGGAGCATCCCCGCTTGCGGGGGGAGTACATGCGCCAACCCAGCGTGAGGGTCATGGGGCAGGGCCGCAACCTCACCGGCCTTCGCAAGGACTCCATCGAGATCCCGATCGAGATCGGGCTCTCCGTCGTGGAGGGGGCCGAGGGACGGCTGGCCATAGCGAATTCCTGGCGAATATGTCTCACGAGCTGCGCACGCCTCTGAACTCCCTCTTGATCCTCTCCCGCGCCCTGGCCCGAAACGACGAGGGCAATCTCGACGCGGACCAGATCAAGAAGGTCGAGACGATCCGCGACTCGGGCCAGGACCTGCTGCATCTGATCAACGAGACCCTCGATCTCTCGAAGGTCGAGGCGGGCAAGCTCGAGATCCGGCCCGACGAGCTCGATCTGCTCCATCTCGTGCGAGGCATCGAGGCGCAGTTCCGGCCGATCGCGCGCGAGAAGGGGCTCGGGTTCGAGATCCGCACCGAGCCCGGATTGCCGGCGACCCTCACCACCGCGTCGATTCAGGACATCTCCGAGCGCAGAAGAGCCGAGGAGACCCTCGATCGGACCATGAAGGAGCTGGAGGTCACCAGCCGTTACAAGCGATTCGAAGCGCTTGCAGCAGATCTTGCGCAATCTGCTCTCGAATGCCCTCAAATTCACCAAGAGCGGTTCGGTCACGCTCGAAATCGCTCGCATCGACGATGCCCGCGCCGACTACGGAGCCGATGCCCTCGCCTTCGCGGTGATCGACACCGGCATCGGCATCGATGACGACCAGCTGGACGCCATCTTCGACGCTTTTCACCAGGTGCAAACGGCGGTGGCTCGGGACCATGGAGGCACCGGGCTCGGATTGGCGATCTCGCGCAAGCTGGCGGCGCAGCTCGGCGGCGAGATCCGGCTCGAGAGTCGCCCCGGCGAAGGGAGCCGGTTCACGCTCGTCCTCCCTCGCATATACACCGGCGCCATTTCGGAGGAGCGCGGGTCCGCGGGGCTGCGTCCGCTTCCGGCTATGCGCCGGATCCCCGCGCTATCCCCATCCCCCGAATCGGTCTTCCTCGCCGACGACCGAGAGAGGGTCGTCCCGGATGATCGATCGATTCTCGTGATCGAGGACGATCGCCCCTTCGCCGAGATCGTTCGGGACCGGGCCCGCGATCGCGGGTTTCGATGCATCGTCGCGGGCGATGGCACCAGCGGGCTGCTCCTCGCGCTCGAGCACCGTCCCAGCGCCGTGATTCTCGATCTCGTTCTGCCCGATCTCGATGGGCGACAGGTTTTGGACGCGATTCAGTCGGACCCGTCGCTGCGTCACATCCCGGTACACGTGATTTCGGTTCGCGAGCCCGACTGGGCTCTGCTGAGTAGTGGGATCGTCGGCCACATCGTCAAGCCGGTGATCATGGAGGCGATCGACGCGGCGCTCCGGGCGATCGAGAGCCGCCTCGCCGCGCGGACGAAAAAGGTGTTGCTGGCTCTGATGGAGGAATCCGACTGCTCCACCCTCCTCGATCTGATCGAATCGGAAGAGATTTTTGTGGACGTGGCCCACGATGCCGGGGAAGCCGCCCAAAAGCGACGCGAGGGGCGATTCGACCTGGTGGTTTGGGGTCCCGCCGCACTATTTGCGTCAGGCTCGGGTCTTCCGAGCACGGTCCAACCCGATCCGGTCTTGGCGGCGCCGCCGGTACTTCTCTACTCGGGACGCGCGCTCACTCCCGCGGAGCAAGAGGCGCTGGCGAAGCGCGAGGAAGAAGCAGGATGGTTGGGGGTCTTCTCGCCCGCGCAGCTCCTCTCGCGGCTCGTGCTCCATCTCAACAAGGCGGCCGAGACGATGAAGAGCGGGGCTCGTGAGATGATCGGCCGCTTCCTCGATCCCGAGCGGATCTTGAACGGTCGCCGGGTGCTCCTCGTCGATGACGATCTGCGTAGCGCGTTCGCCCTCTCGGCGGAGCTGCGCCGGCACGGGGTCTATGTGATCTTGGCCGAGAATGGAATGCAGGCGCTGGAGCGGTTGGAGGAGACGCCCGATACGGAGCTGGTTCTGATCGATGTGATGATGCCGGTGATGGACGGTTACGAAGCGATGCGCCGAATTCGCGCGCAGGAGCGTTTCGGGGCCTTGCCGATCGTCGCCCTCACGGCGAAGACGATGCTCGGCGAGCGGGAGCGATGCATCGAGGCCGGCGCGAACGACTACCTGGCGAAGCCGGTGCGGATCGAAGTGCTGGTTGCTCTGCTGCGGGTGTGGCTTTCCCGATCGGCGCCATGGTGTAGGATCGAAACCGGCGGAGAGGACCCGTGACCCGACCGAAGATCCTGATCGTGGACGATGAGCCCAGGAATCTGCTGGCGATGTCCGCCATTCTGGGAGATCTCGATGTCGAGATCGTCGAGGCGACGAGCGGCGAGCAGGCCCTTTCGCAAGCCCTGGCCCACGAGCTGGCGCTGGTTCTGCTCGATGTGCGGATGCCGGAGATGGACGGATTCGAGACGGCCGGGCTGCTCAGGGGGAATCCGAGCACCGAGGCGGTGCCGATCATCTTCGTGACCGCCACGTCGCGGGAGCTGCGGCTGGAGTTCAAGGGGTACGACGCAGGCGCGGTCGACTTCATTTTCAAGCCGGTGAACGAAACGATTTTACGGAGTAAAGTTACAGTTTTCCTGGAGATGGATCGGCGACGGCGCGCTCTCGAGATTGCCCATCGAAAGATGCGCGAATCGGATCTCTTCCTCCGGTCGATTCTGGCGTCGATGAGCGACGGTGTGGTGGTGACCGACGGTGAAGGACGAACGCTTTACAGCAACTCCGCCTGCGATCGTCTATTGGGTGTGCCGGTGGCGAGCACCGATTCGTTGGAGTGGGGGCTGCTCGGGCCCGAGATGCGGCCGATCGCGCCGGGGGAGCTTCCGCTGGCCCGGGCGATGCGGGGAGAGGCGGTCGAGCGTCGTGATCTCCGGGTCGAGAGGGCCGATGCGCCGGAGGGGGTGTGGCTCGGCGCGAAGGCGAATCCGATCTGGGGGGAGCGGGGAGAGCCCCTGGGCGCGGTCTGCGTGTTGCGGGAGATCACCGAGAGCAAGCGCTCCGAAGAGATCCTGGAGCAGCGCGTTCGGGAACGCACCGAGGAGCTGCGGGAGAGCGAGGCGCAGCTCAGGCAATCGCAGAAGCTGGAGGCCCTTGGCACATTGGCCGGGGGGGTGGCCCACGACTTCAACAATCTGCTGGCGGTCGTGCTCGGCTTCGCCCAGTTTCTGCGCGAGGGGCTGGCGGAGGACGACACGCGCCTGGCGGATGTGAAAGAGATCGAGAGGGCGGCCGAACGTGGAGCGGCCTTGACCCGTCGCCTGCTCCTCTTCAGCCGCAAAGAGGCGGGGCGTCCTTCGGTGGTCGCGCTGAACGAGGTGGTCGGCGGGATCGAAGGTCTGCTCCGGCGGACACTGGGCGCCGACATCGAGCTGCACTGCGAGCTCACGCCCGATCTGCCTTCGATCAAGGCCGATCCGATGCATATCGAACAGGTGCTGGTGAACCTCGGTGTGAACGCTCGGGACGCGATGAGCGGCGGAGGGCGGCTCGGTATCCGCACCTACGGGCAAGAGATCTCGGAGGGGGATGGGCGGCTCGCCCGACACGGTTTCGAGTCGAAGGCGGGCCAGTACGTCTGCCTCGAGATCGAAGACACGGGCCGCGGCATGAGCCCGAGCTTGATCGATCGCATCTTCGAGCCCTTCTTCACGACCAAGGAGCGCGAGAAGGGAACCGGTCTCGGGCTCTCGATCGTCTACGGCATCGTGCGGCAGTGTGGCGGCGGTATCGAGGTGGATTCGGTGGAGGGACGGGGAACGGTCTTTCGGATCTACCTGCCCGTGACGGGGGAGTCGACGGAGGCGCCGGCGGCTCCCGCTGACGTGGAGCTGGTCCACGGCAAGGGCGAGACGGTGTTGATCGTCGAAGACGAGGAAGGGCTGCGGGAGCTGACCGCGCGCTTGCTCACCCAGCATGGATACGAGGTGCTCCAGGCCCCCGATGGAGCGGTGGCGGAGCGGGTTTTCGTGGAACAGGGCTCGAAGATCGATCTGCTTCTCACCGACGTCGTCATGCCCGAGCTCTCTGGTCCGGCGCTGGTCGCGCGGCTACAGCGGAAGCGGCCGGATCTGCCGGTCGTATACATGTCGGGCTACTCCGACGAGGTTGGGCGCCGGCACGGGCTAGAGCCGGAGCGGGTGGCGATCGTCCACAAACCTTTCAAGCAGGAGACTCTGCTTCGGGCGCTGCGTTTCGGGCTTGATCAGGGGGCGGTGGAGCGGTAGCGAAGTTTGTCAGACACTTCGTGTCGGGCGAGGGCAGCGGGCTGGTGCCTCATCGCCACGGCGCGGCCGAAACGGTCCGGCGCCCGGCGAATGCCCGCCCGCAACTGTTCCCGGGAACAGTTCACGCGCCGGCCGCTACCAAGCATGCGGCCGCTCATCGAGCAGCGGAAAACGGGTCCTCGTTGTGAGCAGCCAACGATCGATCACGACAGGTAGCTTCGGCGCGCGGACGCGCAGGTCGTGCACACCCGCCTTCAGCGGCAAACGCCCTATCTCGAACCACACCCACGGCCCCGGAGAGCCCGCGACACGGTGGCCGCCGCCGACGCGTTTATCGCCGTCGATCTCGATGGCGAGATCGGGGCGGGCCTTGGAAGCGTCGTCGCGGCGGATGCGGACCCAGAGACTGTACTCCTCCCAGACGGGGACTTCGGTGCGGTAGTAGAGGGTGGCGGGTGCTTTGATTTCGGTTGTCGAGGTGATCGCTTTGGCGCGCGTTTCGTTCGCCGCGAAACGGATGGCGCCGTGGCCCCAGGCGGAAGTGTCGGCGACGGTTTCGAAGCCGATCATGTTGTTGGCGGACTCGGCCTCGCGGTAGAGATCTTTGTGGTAGGCGCCGGTGTGCCAATTGTCGTAGAGCCAAGTGCCGCATTCGATCCGTTTGTAGTCCCATTTGCCGGGGGTGTCGAAGACGTGGATCTTGGCGTCGTAGCCTTGGAAGACGATATCGGTGTCGCCATCTTCGTCGAGATCGGCCAGGGTGCCGGTGCCGAAGTTCGAGATGCCGGAAAAGTAGGGCCAGCCCTCCACATTCGACCCGTCTTGCTCGAGCGCCCAGATGTAGGGCTTGTTGCCGCCGGCGAAGATCTCCAGATCGATGTCGCCGTCGAGATCGGCGACGAGAGGCTGACACTGAAAACCACCGCTGCCGTAGCCCAGCGGCCATGGATAATAGAACTCCCCGTGGGGATCGTAGATGGCGACATTGCCGGAGTAGGCGGTCACGACGATCGCCTGAGCCACGCCGTCGATCGCGTTGATTGCGACCGGCATTTTTTCGACGGCACCTATGCCGGGGGGGGGCCAGCCATCGATCGGCTGGCCATCGACTGAGAAGGCGTGGAGGTGGGAGCGCGCGCAGGTAACCATGATTTCGGGGCGACGATCGCCCCGCAAGTTGGCGATGCCGATTCTGTACGGACCGATCGCGCGGTCGACTTGGGCGAGGACCGTATCTGCGGCGAAGGGCGTACCATCGTGGTGTAACGCGTAGAGCCATCCGGAGCTGTAGAACTCGCTGTACCTGCCGCCGCCGAAGATGAGCTCCATGTCGCCGTCCAGGTCGAGGTCGGCGATCGCGATCTCGCTTTCGATGATCATGTCTTCGAAAAGAATTGGCCAGCCGGCCGCTTCCCGACCGTCGGCGAGGATGACGTGGACACGTGAGGAGTCGATCGGAGTCTGCTGGATTTCGTTTACCGTCGCGAGCAAGGTCTCCAGCCGCCCATCGCCGTCTAGGTCGTGGACCGTTGGCGTCGGCACACTGAACCATGGGAAGCGAAGCGGCCAACCCGGTGGTTCGGTCGTGTCGATGTAGTAGGCGTGAATAATGCCCTCCCACGGACCGCGACGCGATGTATTGGCAAGGACTTCCACGATCCCATCGTTGTCGATGTCGCAGGGCGTGAACGTCCGGTCCACCGGGCCCAGGGGCTGGATCGGCCAACCCGGTAGGGGATTGCCGTGCCGATCCCACATGCCGATCCACGGATCCTGCTCGTAGTGCGATGCGGCGATGACCTCCGCATGCCCATCACGATCGAGATCTGCGACCGCCGGTGCTCCCGCGGTGGGTGCGAAATACACGGGCCAGCCCTCGTTCTCATTCACGGCGAATGCGCCCGTGCCGGTGGCAATGCAGCCACCTAGAAGAACGAGGAATCTGGCACTGACCTTTGCGCGCCTCACTGCGGCACGCACTGGCCCACTCCTTCCAGGTACTCGAGACAGGGATCTTGTTCGTTCGGATCCCAGAAGTTGTTCGGGCCGCCGTAGGCGCCGATGTCGGCGCGCCGATCCTCCAGCCCCGGTCCGCCTTCGGCATCGTACCAGGTGATGCCCGGCTCCCCCTTATCAATCGCATCCGATCTACTACTCACCGTCAAGGGATAGCACGGCGACACTCCCTGGTAGGTCTTCAACATGAAGCTCACCGAATCGGTGCCGGCGCCCTGGTTGACGATGAACTGGAAGCGCGGAGCATTGGGCTTGCCACTGTTGTCATGCAAGTCATAGTCGCCGGCCAGCACGTCCTCGTCTTCGTAGTCCCGACCGTTGGCGTGGAGCAGGTTGTAGTTTGAGTCCCAAAACTGGAGGGGGGGCCAGTCGCCAGGATCCCATTGCTGGATCTCGATTCCCGCGAATCCGGACCCATCCAGGGCGGTTTTGTGCACGATGTTGTTTCGGATCACGGCCTCTGCTAACTCGTGCACGAAGAGTCCCGGCCCATCGATATGCTCGATCGTGTTGTTGTGTACCGTGACCTGGACCCCGAAGACGTCGTCGCCAACGGCTGCCTGGTCGTAGCACTCGTCGGGGTCGTCGATGCACTCCTGTATCTGCGGCACGAGGTTCGGATTGGGCGGCTCGCCCACATGGATGCCGCGAGCGACCAGGGGCTTGCCAAATTGATCGACGCCGGACCTGACATTCCGCACGACAAGGTTGTTCCGAACGATGCCTTTTGACGCGTGTACGAAGTGGATGCCGTTCTGCCTTTGATGGCAGTAGAGGAGGTTGTGTTCGATGATGGTGTCCTCGTAGTTGAGCACGAGCTCGTTCACGACGTAGGGCTCCTGCTCATGCCGCTCAGGATCGAGCCGGGCGTAGCCGAGGTGTATGCCTTCGCTGTTGCCACTGATCCGGTTGTTGGCGATCCTGCCGACGAAATGATGCGTCGAAATGCCATCGGTTTGAGGATCTATACCAAAGGCGACGATCTCGTTGTTGGTGATCTCGCCCCACTTCAGTTGTTGGTTGCGCAAGCCGTACTGGCCGGCGCCCTTGAGCCCGATCGGCAGTGTCGCCCAGTGGTTGCCCCCGGTCTCGAGGTAGTTGTCTCGGATGAAGAGGCCGGTGACGTATCGCTGTTCGAGATCGTACCACCTGTGCCACACACTGATCGCGGCGGCCCAGCCTTCGCCGATGATCTCGAACCCCTCGATGGTGATCTGCATGTCTTCCGACGTGGTCTCGGGACGGTCGGCTCCGCTGAGGTTCTTGTAGTCGTTGTAGATTTCGAAGACGGCGTCACGATTCTCTGGATCCCGAGTGGTCGCATTGTGACGCACCGTGACGGGTGCAGCGCCTGACTGGTTATCGGCCCTTAGGGTCAGTGTGAACTCGGGAGGATTCCCTTCGGGGGGAGCGATGCGAACCTGTTCATTGTAGGTGCCCGACAGCACGAACACCTCGTCGCCGTGGGTGGCGTCGTTCACCGCCGACTGAATGGTCTGGTAGCAGGGAGGGGGGGCCGTGCCGGGATGCCCATGAGGTAGTAGCCGCCGTCGTTGGTCGGCCCCAGGACCGTTCGACCACGCCCGAGCGCTTCGGCGGCGCAGATGAGCCGTTCCGGCGGGAGGCCGACCGCGTCGGTGCCGACGGCGATGGCCCCGCCGCCCGATTCGCGAGCCGCGCGGCGTAGCGCCGACTCGAGGCGGCTGCCGAGGTCGCCGGCGCGCTGCCTCCAGATTCGGGGGGGCGGATCGAGGGGGGGGAGAGCGCGCTTCGGTCCCTGGAGCACGAGAACCGGTTCGACGATCGCCGCGACGGCTCCGATCCAGGCCCAGGTATCGGCGATCATGGCTCGGGCGATCCGGGAGGCGCGCTCCTCGCCGATGCCTCGGGCCAAACGGCTCTTCGCGGCGCCGGGTAGAGGGGATTTCGTCATAACGCAGACGGTGATGCGGGATGGCGTGCCGTGCGGGGTCGCGCTCACTGTCCGACGATCCGACCGCTGCGATCCAGCCCCAGCTCGGGGTCTCGACCGATCGAAGTACGCAGGATCGATTGCAAATACCGAATCGCGCCATCTACAGCGTCTTCGAGCGATCGGCCGAGGGCCAGGCCGGCGGCCACGGCGCTGGAGAGGGTGCAGCCGGTGCCCCTAGCCGAGCGCAGCTCCAGTCGCGGGTGGCTGAAATCGAGCGGTGTTTCGCCGGGGCGGTAGAGACGATCTTCGATCCTGCTGCCCGGTGCATGTCCCCCCTTGAGCAGGACGGCGAAGGGCCGACCAGCGCACCACGAGTCGACCGCGTCGTCGCCCGCGAGGTCTCGGGCCTCGGGCAGATTAGGAGTCAAGAGCGCGATTCGATCGAGCAGGGGAGCGATCTGCTCGGCGAGGGTGTCCGCCCAGAGGAAGGAGCGGCCGGAGGTCGCGCACCCGACCGGGTCGAGAACAACGGGGGCGGATGTCGCGCTGAGCGCCTCGCGAAGGGCGCGCACGAGATCGGGGGGACCGAGCATGCCGATCTTGATCGCGCGGGGTCGAAGATCGGCGAGCGCCCTTTCGATCTGCGCCCGGACCAGATCGGGCGGCAGGGGATGAAGGGCGGTGACGCCGCTCGCGCTCTGTGCCGTCACCGTGGTGATGGCGGCGGCTCCATGCACGCCGTGAGCGGCGAAGGTCGCGAGATCGGCGGGGATGCCCGCGCATCCGCTGGAGTCGAAGCCCGCGATCGAGAGGGCGACCGGTGTGTGGGATTCCATCGCTCTGGCGTCGGTGGTGGACTGATACGATCCGCCCGATGAAAAGCGCGCTTCTCGTTTCGAGCTTCGGAGGACCGCGCGGCCGATCGGAGGTCGAGCCCTTCCTCAGGGCTCTTTTTTCCGACCGCGACGCGATTCGGCTCCCCGCGGGTGCGATTCTACAGGCTCCGTTGGCCTCGTGGGTCGCCCGGCGCAGGGCTCCCCGGTCGGCGGATCAGTATGCGCGGATCGGGGGCGCCTCGCCGATGGCGAAGACCACGAAGGCGCAGGCCGCGGGGTTGGGGGATCGCCTCCCCGCCCGCGGAATCTCCTCCCCCGTGATCGTCGGCATGCGCTACACATCGCCCACGATCGCCCACGCGGTGGACCGCGCTCTCGAGGCCGGTATCGAGCGCCTCGTGGTTCTCGCGCTCTATCCGCAATACTCGATCTCGACCAGCGGGTCGGCGTTCAACGCGGTCGCGCGCCGACTCGCCGAGCGGCGCGGCGGGGGGGAGGTCGAGACACATTTCATCCCCGCCTTCTATCGCCTTCCCGGCTATCTGCAGGCGATGGCGGCACGGATCGTTCGGGCGCTCGGCGATGCCCCCGACGACGCGCATCTGCTTTTCTCGGCCCACGGTGTGCCGCTCCGCTACGTGCGCCGCCTCGGGGATCCCTACGCGCGCCAGATCCAAGAGACGATCGGCCTATTGCTCCCCCGCGTCGAGACGGTCCTCGGCCGCGAGCTCTCGGCATCGCTGGCCTGGCAGTCGCGCGTCGGACCGATCCGCTGGCTGGGCCCCTCGACCGAAGAGGCGATCGGATCGCTCGCGGCATCGGGCGTAAGCGCACTGGTGGTGGTCCCGATCTCGTTCGTCTGCGATCACCTCGAAACCCTGTACGAGATAGATATCGAGTACGGCGACCTGGCACGCGATCTCGGCATCACCCACTTCGCCCGCACCAAAGCCCTCGACACCGACGCCGCTTTTCTCGACGCCTTGGCGGACGCGGTGGCTCCGGCGCTGAGAGGCGCGGGGCGCGCCCTCTGCGAAATCTGTCTGCTCCCGCTCCCGGCCGGCGGCGAGTGCGATCGAACCTGTCGCGAGTGCGGCTATCCGCGGGCTCCTTGGCGGTAGCCGGCTACACCTTCCCCCGATACTCCGCCAGCACCTGATCGTACACCTCGTGCAGATCGCGGATCATACGCTCCGGCGTGAAGCGCTCGAGGGCGTCGGCCCGCCCCCGTTCGCCCATCTCACGTCGAAGATCATCGTCTCCGAGCAGATTGGCGATGCACTCGGCCAGACCGGAAGTGTTGCGCGGCTCCACCAGGCAGCCGGTCTCCCCGTCGCGCACCGCCAGCGTCGTCCCCTCGACCCGAGTCGCGACGACCGGACGCGTAGCGAAAAGCGACTCGAGCACGATCAGCGGCAACCCCTCGCCGTAGATGCTCGGAAGGCAGAGCAGGTCGAGGGTATGGAGCACATCGGGCACATCGTCCCGATACCCCGTGAAATGGACCCGATGGGTAACCCCCAGATCGGCCGCCAGCTCCTTCAGACGATCGACATAGCCAGGCTCCGCCTCGCTGCCGACGATTAGACAGTGGGCATCCGGCACGCGGTGGATCACCAGCTCCGCGGCGTGGATCAGATCGGCGACCCCTTTTCGGGCGCGCAAGACGGCGATGCAGCCGAAGACCGGCGCCCCCTGGGGAATGCCGAGCTCCGGACGCAGGTCGCGCCTCGGAACGCCGTCCATCATCGGCTCGACCCCGTTCGGAATCACCGCCGCCGGGTAGGGCGGGTAGTCGCGCTGGAGCGAGGGCGCGACGAAAACGAAACGATCGGTCAGCTTCTCCGTGAGCCGGTCGTAGTACCAATTCACGCGGTTCTTGAAGCGGTTCGCGCTCTCGTCGAGGGTGCGGCTGTGGATATGGCTGACCACCGGCACCCCGGCCTTCCGCGCCGCGAGACGCCCCACGAAATTCGCGCGCACCGTGTGCGTGTGAACGAGATCGATCTCCTCCTCCCGGATCAGCTCGGCCACCCGGTCGACCAGCGCGAGATCGAAGGGGTGGCGCGTCGGCATGCAGCGCAGCTCCAGCGATCGATTCTCGGCCCGCAACCGAAAACCGCCATCCTTCAGGGAGAGCAGGATCGGCGTGTAGTCCGGGGCCCCTCGTGAGCGAACGCCATAGGTCAGCGCCCAGACCTCGACCCCCCCGACCAGGTCGCCGTTGAGCATGACGAGAACCTTGCGGGGCTTGGAATCGATGGCCGTTTGGTTCATGACTGGAGAAAAAGCATATCTTCGACGATCTCGCAGAGGACGTGCCCGACGAAGATATGGCACTCCTGTATGCGCGGGGTCTCCGAGGCGGGGATCGCTATCGTGAGATCGGCCATTTCGGCGCAATCGCGACCCTCTTCGCCCGTGAGCGCGATCGTGAAGGCCCCGATTCGGCGCGCGGTCCGCAGCGCCTCGACGACATTGGGGGAGCGGCCGCTCGTCGAGATCCCCAGCGACACATCCGCCGGGCGGCAGACCCCTTCGAGCTGTCGGGCGAAAATCGACTCGAATCCATAGTCGTTGCCGATCGCCGTCAACGCCGAGGAGTTGGTCGTCAGCGCGGTGGCGGGCAGCCCCTCCCGCTCGCGCAGATAGCGCCCGGAGAGCTCGGCGGCGATGTGTTGCGCATCGGCCGCGCTTCCGCCGTTACCGAAGATCCAGAGATGCCCTCCCGAGCCGAGCGCGCCCGCGATCCGTTCGGCGGCGGTATTGAGCTGCCCTCCCAGGCGATCGGCCACCCGCGCGATCGCCGCGGACGATTCATCGGCGCCGGCCCGCAAGATCGCGAGGGCGCGTTCGCGTGAATGCTCGGGCTTTCGATTCGGCATCGATTTCGCGTCGGCGGATGGGTTGGGTGGATTTCCCAGGGGGACCCAAGCACGGTAGCCCCAAGCGCTTCCGGTGTCAAAGACGGGGGGGAGGACTGAGTATTGGTTCGCCGATCGCCGCCATTCGAAGCCAGGCCCGCCCCCCGGCTCCGCGTCCCCGCACGCGACGCCCTGTTTGCACTCGACGCTGGTGGGCCCGCCGCGCCCCACCTTGGGGTTGGAGCGCCGCAACTCGGCGCTCTTTCAGGGAAAGCGCGAGTTGCGACACATACTAGCGTCATGAGCTGGGGCTTCCGTGCGTGAACCGGGAGTTGCGACCGCTGCTTGCGTCACATTCCGAAGGTCCGATTCGTGAGCCGGGGGTTGTGGCGCGGAGCGACGCCCTCGCTTCCGCGATGCTCCGGGGAATGGGTTGAACCACGGGGTTCGAGGTCCGCGGATCCTTGGTGGGGCGCGTGGGCTCCGGGCTCTATCGTGGAGGGGCGCGCAGAGCGTTGCGTTCGCGGCGCGCGGGGCGACGGGGCGGGCCTGGATTCGTGACGACGGGGATCGGCGGAGCAGTGCTCGGTCCTCCCACTTCGACTTCGATGCCGATCCGAAAGAAGGGTGCGTCTAGGGGGCTCAACCGCACGCTTTGGGCATGCTAGCGTTTAGGCAAGGCGCGGTCAGAGAGAACAACCCGTCGCGGAAGGATCGGAGGGCGGATATGCGGTTCTTTGATTCGAGAGATGCGATCCAGAGGGCTTCGGCGATCGCGGGAGCCGGTTGGCTGGCCGCCTCGGTCCTGCTGGGCTCCGAGGGAATCGCGCTCCTCGTCTCGACGCCCGATTTCGACCTGATCGCGAGCGACGCCGATCTGATCGTGCTCGGATCGGGGGCGGAGGGGGAGCCGATAGAGCTGGGGCGTTTGGGCGGTGTCGTCGATGCGGCGGCGCTGGCGGTTGACGGGGATTTGGCGCTTGTGGCCTTGCCGGCGCATTTGATTCTTGTGGTCGGGTTGGAATCGCCATCGGAGCCGGAGGCTTTGGCGGCTTGCTCCTACGACAACACCCTGCGCATCCAACCCACGGAGTATGCGTTGCCGCCCTTCCCGCTCGGCGAATGGGCCGAAGAGAGCGGCGCCCGGGGGGCCTTGGACGAGTTCTAGTTCGGTCCCATGCTGTTATCCTCGCGAGTTCGATTGGAGACACGCATGGGCCTTTTCGAAAAATGGCGAAAGAAGCGCAAGCCTTCGGCTCCGCCGATGCTGGCGAGTCGCGGTGAGATGGCGGGTGCCGAGCCCCGGCCCCCCTCGCTCCAGGGGGCGATCACCGAGGCGCGGCCCTCTCTGAAGGAGTGCGTAGACTTGCGCATGAGCAAGACCGCTCTGTACTCTCCCGTTTAGGAGGTGTTGGCCATGAGTCGCGAACGAGCCGCCAACGAGATCGATGAAGTCGAACTGGAGAAGATCGTGGCCGCGATCGTGCGCCTCGCGGAGCCCGAGAAGCTCATTCTCTTCGGATCTGCGGCGCGCGGCGAAATGACTCCGGACAGCGATTTGGACTTCCTTGTCATCAAGCGCGGCGTCCATCGTCGTCATTTGGCGCGAGAGATTCGCAAGTCCCTCGGGCTCCGGTTCTACCCGATCGACATCCTGGTCGTACATCCCGAAGACGTGGAGCACTACGGAGACTCCCCGTTTCTGGTGTATCGCGCCGCCCTCGAAGAAGGGAGAGTCGTGCATGACGCAGGATGATCCTCGCGATCCGACCACTCCCGCCGCGTGGATGCTCCGTGCCCGAAGCAATCTGGCCATCGCCGGAGCCGGCGCCGAAGATGCTCTGTACGAGGATCTCTGCTTCGAGGCACAGCAGGCCGTCGAAAAGGCCCTGAAGGCGCTGCTCATCGCCCTGGAGCAGAGCTTCCCTCGCACCCATGACATCGACACCTTGCTGGGTCTGCTGGTCAAGCTCGGCGAGTCGGTTCCAGGCGAGCTCGGCGACCTGGGCGACCTGTCGGAGTACGCCGTCCACACGCGCTACCCCACGCTGGCCGAGCCGGTCACCAGGGAGGAGTACGCGAAGGCGCTCCGCCTCGCCGCTGGTACGATCCAGTGGGTCGGTGAGCGCCTTGGGGCGATCTAAGACTCGAGGCCGTGAGCCGAAGCGGGGCACCGGTTGCGACCATCCTACCAGCGACTACTCAACAGCGGCGCGCGCCGCTACACCTGCGATTGCGGAATTTGGCGGCAGGAGTTGGGGCGACACGACAGATCGGAGACACGCATGGGCCTTTTCGAAAAATGGCGAAAGAAGCGCAAGCCTTCGGCTCCGCCGATGCCGGCGAGTCGCGGTGAGATGGCGGGTGCCGAGCCCCGGCCCCCCTCGCTCCAGGGGGCGATCACCGAGGCGCTACGAAGCACGAAGGCGCCGGGGCTCGAGGCCGATGTGATGGCGCTGGGTCTGGTGACCGGCGTGCGGGTGCGCGAGGGGCAGGCGACGATCACCCTCTCGATCTCCAATCCCGATCCCGAAGTGCGGAAGAAGCTGGGGGGGATGATCAAGGAGAGGGTCGAGCAGGTGCCGGGGGTGGAGTCGGCCGGAATCATCCTGATGAACCAGCCGCCGCGCGATCAGGCGGCGGGGCCGGCGGCGGGCCATCGGCCGCTGACGCCTCCGGCCGCAAGGGGGGAGGGCGGGTCCCGAGAGGGCGCTGGACAGCCCGCGCGCCCGGCGGCACCCGACCCCTTCGAGTCGCAGGCGCCGCTACGCGGAATCGGGCGTTTGGTGGCGGTCGCCAGCGGAAAGGGGGGAGTGGGAAAGTCAAGCGTTGCGTTGAATCTCGCGGCGGCGTTGAGCGGCCAGGGCCGGCGAGTCGGGCTGCTGGATGCCGACATCTACGGACCGAGCCTCGCGATCATGGCCGGCCACCGAGAGAAGCCGGCGGCGACATCGGAGAAGAAGATCGAGCCGGTGGCCAAGCTCGGCATGAAGCTGATGTCGATGGGCTTTCTAGTCGATCCGGGCGAGGCGGTGGTGTGGCGCGGTCCGATGCTGATGGGGGCGCTGCGCCAGTTCCTTCTCGATGTCGACTGGGGCGAGCTCGACTATCTCGTGGTCGATCTGCCGCCTGGAACGGGAGATGTGCAGCTCAGCCTGGCCCAGATCACGCGGGTCTGGGGCGCGGTCGTGGTGAGCACGCCGCAAAAAGTGGCGCTTGCCGATGTGCGCCGGTGCATTCGCATGTTCGAGAAGATCGATGTTCCGATCGTTGGGCTGGTCGAGAACATGAGCACTTTCGTTTGCGACGATTGCGGGGAAGCGACACCGATTTTCGGCGAGGGCGGAGCGGAGCGCGAGGCCGAGGCCGTCGGCGTGCCCTTTCTCGGGCGGATCCCTCTCGATCCTGCCGTGGGCGAACAGGCCGATGCCGGGGAGCCGATCGTGCTGGCGCGACCCGAGGCGCCGGTGTCGCGGGCTTTCGTCGAGCTCGCGGAGGCGGTGCACGGCGCCAGGCCGGCAAATATGGGAGCGGCGGCTCGATAGTCGCCCGAGGGGGCGTTCGTAGATGTTCAGGAAGAAAGAGAAAACCGATTCGCGGTCCGATCGCCGCGGGCGCTTCCGCGCCGGGCTTGCGCGCACCCGCGCTCGCATGGCCGGTCGGCTCGGCTCGGCTCTGCGCGGGGGACGGATCGACGAAGATCTGCTGGAGGAGCTCGAGGAGATCCTGTACGAAGCGGATATCGGTGTGCGCTCGTGCGAGCGGGTGATCGATGGCCTCCGGGGGCGGATTCGGGCCGAGCGGCTCGGGTCCTCCGCTGATCTGAGCACGGCGCTCCGCGAGGAGCTGCTGGCGATTCTGGGCGACCCGCCTCCAAGTGTTGCTCCCGCCGGCTCGACGCGCCCGCGTGTTCTTCTGATTCTCGGTGTGAACGGCTCGGGAAAGACCACCACGATCGGCAAGCTGGCGCACCGTTTTCGCGACGAGGGAAAGAGTGTCGTCATCGCGGCGGCCGACACATTTCGGGCGGCGGCCGTCGATCAGCTCGCCGTCTGGGCCGATCGTGCCGGGGCCGATCTGATCTGTCAGGATCAAGGGACCGATCCGGCCGCGGTGACCTTCGATGCGCTGGCGGCGGCGAAGGCGCGAAAGGCCGACATTTTATTGGTCGACACGGCGGGACGCCTGCATACGAAAACGAATCTGATGGAGGAGCTCAGGAAAGTGCACCGGGTACTGCGCCGGGCCGATCCGGCGATGCCGCACGAATCCCTTTTGGTCCTCGACGGCGTCACCGGCCAGAACGGATTGGTTCAGGCCCACCGTTTCCACGAGGCGGTCGGCCTGAGCGGGGTGATCCTCACCAAGATCGACGGAACCGCGAAGGGTGGCGTGGTCGTGGCGGTCAAGGCCGAGCTCGGCATCCCCGTGCGGCTGGTCGGAGTGGGGGAGGGGATCGACGATCTGCACGATTTCGATCCGGAGCTTTTCGTCGACGAGCTTCTCGATATCAGCTGATTCGCCATCCCCCGGGGGTTTCGCCGTCCACTGTCAAGAGACGCAGTTTCTTCCCCTTCTTGGCCGCCAGCAACATTCCGTTGGAGCGAACCCCCCTGATCTCGGCCGGCTGCAGATTGGCCACCACGACGATGGTTCTACCGACGAGCTGATCGGGGGAATACTGTTTCGCGATGCCGGCCACGATCTGGCGCTTTTCGGTGCCGAGATCGATCTCCAAGCGCAGCAGACGATCGGCGTCTTCCACGGGCCGGGCGTCGAGTACCACGGCGGTCGTGAGCCCCAGTTTTTCCACGTCGCCGATCTCACAAAGCTCCACTTCGGTGGGCGCGGTCTCGGTGGATGGCGCCGCTGGTTCCCGAGCCGGCTTCGCTTTCTTGATGCGGGGGAAGAGGCCGCTCAGCGGGGCGAGACGAGAACCGGGGGTCAGGCCGCCCCACTTCGAGAGCTCGGAGAAATGTGGCTCGATCTTCTCTTCGGGCAGGCCGAGGGTGCGCCGCAGCTCGCCCATCTTCTGGGGGATGACCGGGAAGAGCAATCCCGAAACCACGCGCAGGCTCTCCGCCGCAGTGTACAGAACGGTGCCGAGCCGCTCCAAATCACCCTTCTTGGCCAGTGTCCATGGGGCGGCCCGGTCGAAGTAGCGGTTGGTCTCGCGAACCGTCTCCAGCACCCGAGCGATGCCCCGATCGAGCGACATGGAGAGCACATGGTCGATCATCTCGGTCGCGGCCGCGGTCGCGTGCTTCTCCAACGCTTGCTCGTCCGCGCCGGTATCGGCGGGTGCCGGCAGCACTCCGTCGAAGCTCCGCTCCACCATCTTTGCGACCCGGCTCGCCAGATTGCCCAGATCGTTCGCGAGATCGGCGTTGTATCGCCGGATGAATTTCTCTTCGGTGAATGAAGCGTCGTTGCCCAGGGTCATGTCGGCGAGCAGGTGGTAGCGCAAGGCATCGACACCGTATCGATCGGCCATCGCCATCGGATCGACCACATTGCCGACCGATTTGCTCATCTTGGCCTCGCCGGTGAGCCACCAACCATGGGCGAAGATCGTGCGCGGCTGCGGCAATCCGATCGCCTGGAGCATGGTCGGCCAGTAGATCGTGTGCGTCGTCAAAATGTCTTTGCCGATGAGGTGGTAGCTGGCCGGCCACCAGCGGTCGAAATCCTCGCCATCGCCGCGGAATCCGATGCCGCTGATGTAGTTGACGAGCGCGTCGAACCAGACGTAGCAGACATAATTGTTGTCGAAAGGCAGCTCGATCCCCCAGGACATGCGGCTCTTCGGCCTCGATATACATAGATCTCGAATCGGCTGCTTGAGGGCGCCCAGCGTTTCGTTGCGGCGGAACTCGGGTTGAATGAACTCCGGATGCTCGTCGATGTAGTCGATCAGCCATTGCTGGTATCGGCTCATGCGGAAGAAATAGTTCTCTTCGACTACCCGCTCGACCGGCGTGCCCTCTGGGCTCATGCCGTCCACCAGGTCCTTTTCGGTGTAGAAACGCTCCTCTCGGACGGAGTACCAGCCGGAGTACTCGCCTTTGTAGATCTCGCCGCGCTCCCACAGGTCCCGCAAGATCTCACTGACGACCCGGCGATGGGTCTCCTCCGTCGTGCGGATGAAACCGTCGTTCGAAACCTCCAGGCGTTTCCAGAGCTCAATGAAGCGGAGCACGGTGCGATCGGCATGTTGCTGCGGCGAAATGCCGGCCTTCAGAGCGGCGTCGTGCACCTTCTGCCCATGCTCGTCGGTGCCGGTCAGAAAAAACGTCGCTTCGTCCATCAGGCGGTGATAGCGGGCGAGAACGTCGGCGAGCAGAGTCGTGTAGGCGTGCCCTATATGGGGCGCATCGTTGACATAGTAGATCGGTGTGGTGACGTAAAAATTGCTCATGGTTTTCTATTTCCCGAGACGACGCGGCGGAGCTCCTCGATATCCGCCCATGGCTCGATCCGATGTCCGGCCGCGACGATCCGCTCGGCCAGTGTAGATGATGGGTACTGGCTCGTGGCCAAGAAGAGCGATCGGCCGGCATCGATCTCATACAGGATCTGCTCAGCCAGGGCCTCCCGTTCCTCGGGCGTGCCCCCCCACCGCTCGAACCATCGAAGCACCTCGACATCGGTCCGAAGCGACTGCACTCCTTGGTAGTAGTCGGCCATGATCGAGTAGCCGTGGTACCAATCGTCGACGACGAGCGCGCCCGGTGGCAGCGCCTCGAGAACGCGCCGGTAGTGCTCGCCCGCGCGGACCTCGCTCTTATCGGGATTGGTGTAGTAGGCCAAATTGTCGCGCGTCGGAATTCGAGGAAGGATGAGCGGGTATCGAACCGATGCTTTCGTTTCAATCTGTTCGAAGACCCACTTCTCGCCCCCCATGAACCGTCTCACGAAATCGTCCGCCAGCCGAT
>NYZA01000148.1 GCA_002686955.1 Gemmatimonadota bacterium | reverse complement strand
GATCGGCCCCCCTCCGGGTCCTGAGATCTCGCCCTCGATCTCGATGTGGTCTACGTCATCGGGAAGCTCGGCGCGAGCGCGTTCGACCGCCGCGCGGACCTCGATCTTCTTTGTTTCGATGTCGGTGGACCAATCGAACTGGGCCTCCATCCACACGTGCCCACCCCGGGTCCAGGAACGGATCGATTCAAGCCCCGCGACAGTCGCCAGCTCCTCTTCGATCGGGAGCTCGACCTCACGCAGCGCCTCGAGAGGGTGGCTCCCCGGGATCGAAACGTTGATGTCTACTTCAGGACCTGCGACCACGGGGAAGAAGTCGAGTGGCAAAAGGAATGCACTCACCGAACCCAGAACCATCAGACAGACCAGGACCATGAGCGTCGCAACGGGCCGATCGATCGGAATGTCGCTCAATCTCATCGTTCGATCGGCTCACCCTCAGGCGGCATGCGAAGTGAACGCGCTCCAATCAAACCGTAGAGGCATGGCGTGACGATGAGCGTCAACATTGTCGCCCCCAGCAATCCGCCTATTACGGTTAGCGCCAGCGGAGCCCTGAGCTCATTACCGGCGCCCAAGCCGAGAGCCATCGGCAGCAGCGCCAAAACCGTCGTTGTGGTCGTCATCAGAATCGGACGGAAGCGCTCGCGGCCGGCACCGACGATCGCGGCATCGAGATTCTCACCCTCGCACCGTCTGCGGTTGATTGCATCGACCAAAATGATCGCGTTATTGACGACGACTCCTGCGAGCATCACCGTGCCGATCAACACGAGCACGCTGATGGGAAGATCGCTCATATAGAGTGTTGCTACAACGCCGACGATGCCCAAGGGCACGGCGAAGAGGATCACGAAAGGGTGAAGCAACGATTCGAACTGCACGGCCATGACGACATATACGAGGAAGATCGCCAGCGCGAGAGCGAGCTCGAGACTGTCGAAAGAGCGGGCCAGCTCTCGATCTTGGCCCGCGAGTTCGGCAACCGCGTCGCCCGGCAGAGAAAGAGAGGCCAACGCGACGCGCACACGCTCGAGAGTCGTGCCCAGATCGGCCATCGAGGCCCGGGCGCCGATCTCGGTCGCGCGCGCGCCGCCCACTCGGTGGATCGCCGCGGGTCCGCGCTCGCTGGTGATCTCAGCCAATGCCGCGACCGGGACTGAGCTCCCATCGGGAAGACGGACGCCGAGACGCTCGACGGCATCCGCGCGAGAACGGAAGCGCTCGGCAGCCCGCACGCGGATGTCGATCCGCTCCTCCTCATCGCGAAACTTGCCCACCAACTCACCCCGGAGCTGGGCGCGAAGCGTGCGGCTGATCGCTTCGCCCTGCAGACCCAATGCTCCCGTGTGTTCCCTGTTCAGCGCGACCAGGATCTCCGGGTTGCCGGCCTCCGAGTTCGACACTACATCCCGCAGATAGCGCAGTCCGCGGAGCGTATCGAGCACCGCCACCGATGCCGCGTCGAGCTGATCCAGGTCGTCGGCGAACACGCGCACCTCGACCGGCGATCCGAGCGTCAGCACGGAAGGCAAAACGAGCTCGGCGTTGACCCGGGGGAAGAGCGAGAGCGCCTCGCGCACCCGTTCCACCGCGGCGGCCTCATCGCCGATCGATGCCGCTCCGCGGGCGAGGACGAAGTCGATCTGGGCCAGGTTCTCCCCCTCTTCACGGCGGCCCGAGGCGGCCGAAGGCAATCGCCCGATCGACGAGAACACCCGCTCGAAGCGGTCATCCTCCAGAAGGATCGCTTCGATCCGCGCCACGATCGCACTGCTGGTCTCAAGGGGACTGCCCTCGGGCAGTCTCAGCCGGAACGCGAATGTACCCTGGCTGAGATCAGGAACGAGCTGGGTGCCGAGGCCGCCGATCGAAGCCAGCGAGACCGCGAAGCAGAGCAGAGTGAGCAAGAGAACGCCACCGCGCCCCCGCAAGGCCCGCCGGAGCATACGAGGGTACGCGGTTTCCAGCGCTTTCACAGCGCGAGCCGCCGGCAGGGAGGCCAGCTCGAACCCCCGGAGGAGCAGCCGAACGCAGCCGCCCACCAAGGAAAAGACCAGGATGAGCAGCAATCTGGGAAGAAGGAGAAGGAGAGTCAGGACGCGGCTCACCAGATGACGTCCGTCCCCAATCGGCGCGAGGAGCAACGGACCTATACGAAGCGTCCAGGGCAGGTCATCGGCCCGGTCCCCGTCCCAAGAAAAAAGTGTCGGCTGATTCGAGCCCCCATGGCCGCGCCCCCAGCCAACAAGAGACGGGATGAGTGTCAATGAGACGAACAACGACGCCGTCAGTGAGACACATACAGTGACAGCCAAATCGTAGAAGAGTTGGCCTGCGATTCCCGGCACGAAAACGATCGGAAGAAAGACGCACAGTGTTGTGAGAGTTGCAGCGGTGACCGCTCCCGCTACTTCCCGCGCGCCTTTCGCCGCGGCCAGGGCGCGATCGATCCCCGAACGTCGATGTCGATCGATCGCCTCGATCACGACGATCGAGTTGTCTACGAGCATACCCAGTCCCAGAGCCAGACCGCCCAGCGACATGATATTGAGAGTCACGCCCGCTCGCCGCATCAAGAGAAACGCAGCCAACACGGAAACCGGAATCGTCAAGGCAACAATGATGGTGGCACCGATATCGCGCAAGAAGAAGTACAAGACCGCAATGGCGATTGCTCCGCCAAGAAGCGCCGCGAACCAAACATGGGATATCGCTTCCGATATGTAAATCGACTGATCGCCGAGGAGCGTCAATTCGAGATCGTCGGGCAGCTCTGCTCGAATCGCGGCAAGTTCCGAACGAATCGACTCGGAGACGTCGACGGTGTTCGCCGAGCCTTCCCGATGCAGAGCCAGCTCCACGATCTCCTTCCCTTGACTGCGCGTGGCGACCCGTCTATCTCGATGACCTCGGCGCACGTCGGCGACATCTTCTACACGAACACGACCCTGTTCATTGTCGCGTATGATCGTGCGCTCGATCTTGGCGATGTCGTCGAATTCGTGAAGGGTCCGAACCAGAAAGACGGCTCCAAAGTCCTTGACCGAACCACCGGGGATGTTCACGTTTTCCGATCGAATCGCCGTCACCAAATCATCGAGTGGCAATCCCATTTCGGCGAGTCTGTCCAGGTCTGCCTCGATCTGGATCTCCGGCTCGATCCCTCCTCGCACTTTCGCGGCTGCGACCCCCCGCGTCGCTTCGAATCGCGGCTTGAGCCACCTCTCGGCCAGCTGCCAAAGCTCATCGAGCGGCCTTTCTCCGCCGAGCGCCAGACGAACCACCGGATCGAGCGCAGGATCGAATCTGAGCACGCGGGGCAGCTCGGCCTCGCGAGGAAGCTTCACGGTTCCCAGCTTCTCCCGCACATCGAGGGCCGCGAAATCGATCGCATCGGTCCATTCGAATTCGAGGGTGACCTCCGAGAGACCCGCCCGGGAGGTCGATCGCATATCGCGTACGCCGGGGATCACGCCGACCGCCTCTTCGATCGGACGGGTGACCAACCGTTCCACCGCGATCGGAGCGGCGTCTGGGTAGGAGGTCTGAACGGTCAGGGTCGGATACGAGAGGTCGGGGAGGAGCTCCACTGGGAGTTGCCCTGCCGAGATGAAGCCGAACACGGCGATCGCCAGTGTCGCCATGAGAATGGAGACGGGGCGGCGGACCGAAAGCTCAGGCAGACTCACCCGCGGGCTCCTCTGCCTCCTCTCCGGCGGGGTCGACGACAGTTTCGTCGCCGATGACGCGGACTCGAGCGCCCTGGGTGAGTGCCGAGGCGCCGAGCACGACGATCGCCTGACCTGGTTCCAATGCGCCGCCTTCGTTCACCGCGAAGATCTCGATCCTGTCCCCCTCTTCGAAGCCGAGCACCACATCGAGCTGCTCAACGCCTTCTCCGCTCTCGTCGAGGCGATAGAGATTCCAACGGCTGCCGTTCGCTACGAGCGCCGAACGAGGGACCACGAGTCCATCGAAGTGGGTCTCTGTGACGATTTCTACGCGGACGAAGGCGCCCGGTCTGAGCTTCCGCTCCGTCTCGACCGCGAGCGTGATCTTCACGGTGCCGGTCGTGGGCTCCACTTCGGGCGCGATTCTCTCGATCGTGGCATCGGCGGAGTCGCCGGATGCGTCGGCGACCAGCAACACCGCCTGCCCGGGAGCGAGACTGGCCAGCTGTCGTTCCGGAACATCGACGTCGGCATAGAGCGGGTCGAGATCGGCTATGTCGTAGACCGGTGTACCGTCGGCCACGGTCGCGCCGACATCGAGGTAGCGACGGAGAATTCTACCGCTGAAGGGAGCCTTGATCAGGGTTCGACCGAGCTCCAGCTCCGCGGCCGCGGCTGCGTGTCGGGCTTCTTCGAGCTCTCTTTGGGCACTCTGATGCAGAGCGGCGCTCAACAGCTCCTGCCCAAAGAGCCGTTCCGCGCGATCGAACTCTCTCTCTTCGTTCTCCAGGGAACTCGCGGTGCGCCGAGCTTCGATGCGCTGCGCATCGTCTTCGAGCAGAGCAAGTGCATCCGCCGCTTCGACGCGATCACCCTCTTCCACTCGAAGCTCGCGAACGACGCCCCGGGTGCGGGCAATGATGGTGGCTCGCTTGTCGGCGCGCAGAGTCGCGCTGGTGAGATAGATCGACGAGATCGCCTCTCGGCGAACTGCCTCGACCCTCACATTGATCGCATCGTCAATCCTCTCCGATTCGGCCGCCGGCGGATCGCCGGATGTTGCGCCACCGCAGCCCGCGCAGAGCAGCAGAGCGATGAGGGACAGCCGCATGCGTCGATCTCCATCAACTCAAGAGGTGGCAGGCGGCCGTGTGCGCCTCGCCGACCTCGAGATGCCCCGGATAGCTCCCCTTGCAGCGATCTTCCGCTAGGGAACAGCGTTCGTAAAAATGGCAGCCCTTGGGCGGATCGATCGGTGTCGGCACATCGCCACGCAGAGGAATATGTTCCTTCCTCGCTCTGGGATTCGGCGACGGAACCGAAGACAGCAACGCTTTGGTGTAGGGGTGGCGAGGGTTCGCGAAGAGCTTCGCCGTCGGGGCGATCTCGACGATCCGACCAAGGTACATGACGGCGATTCGGTCGGAGATGTACTTCACCACCGACAGATCGTGCGCGATGAAGAGGAAAGAGAGTCGGTATTCTGCTTGAAGGTCCTTGAGCAGATTGATGATCTGTGCCTGAATCGAAACATCGAGTGCGCTCACCGCTTCGTCGCAGACGATGAACTTAGGCTCGAGTGCCAGTGCGCGGGCGATCCCGATCCGCTGCCGCTGACCACCGGAGAACTCATGGGGAAAGCGATTCAGCGCATCTTTCCGCAGGCCGACCTTCACCAGGAGCTCGTTGACCCTTTCCTCGGTCTCCGCCCCGCTGGTCATTCCGTGCACGCGCAGGGGTTCACCGATGATATTCCCGACCGTCAAGCGGGGATTCAGGCTCGAGTACGGATCCTGGAAGATGATCTGAAGATCGCGCCGCCACGGCCGCATCTCCCTCTTCGAAAGCGCGAAAAGATCGACTTCGCTCTCTCCATCGCCCGGCCGATAGACCGCCTCTCCTCCCGTCGGATCGAGTAGACGCAACAGGGTTCGGCCGGTGGTCGTCTTTCCGCAGCCAGATTCGCCCACCAAGCTCAGTGTCTCTTCTCGGCCCACGTCGAACGACACTCCGTCCACCGCCTTGACGTCGCCCACGTGGCGCTGAAAAACCCCCTTCATGATCGGGAAGTACTTCTCGAGATTCCTCACCTCGATCAACTTGGAGCCGCGGTCGCTTTCGGTTTCTGCTCTCATCGGAGTCGCTCAGCTTCGTCGGCGTGATGGCAAGCGATGGTATGGGTGTTCCCGGCGGCCACGCTTTCCAGACAGGGTTCCGTTTCCGCGCACTTGGGCGACGCGATCGGGCAACGCGTGCGGTATCGACAGCCACTGGGGAAGGCGAAAGCGCTCGGTACGATGCCCGGGATGGTGTGAAGACGTTCTCCCGGCCCGGCCAGGTCGGGCAGCGAGTTGAAGAGGCCGATCGTATAGGGGTGGCGGGGACTCTCGTAAAGCTCCTCGACCGCCGCGTACTCGACGACCTTGCCCGCGTACATCACCGCCACATGGTGGGCGTTTTCGGCGACGACCGCGAGATCGTGCGTAATCAGCAATACGCTCATCCCCTCTCGCTCCTGGAGATCGCGAATCAGATCGAGAATCTGTGCCTGAATCGTCACATCGAGCGCCGTCGTCGGCTCGTCGGCGATCAGCAGCGAGGGGCGACAGATCATCGCCATCGCGATCATGATGCGCTGACGCATCCCTCCCGAGAGCTGATGAGGGTATTCATCGACTCGCTCCCTCGGGCTGGGTATCCCGACCTGATCGATCATCTCGATCGCCCGGTCGCGTGCCGCGCTCTTGGAGAGACCTTCGTGAAGAATCGCCGTCTCCATAATCTGGTCACCGACCGTGAATACCGGATTGAGTGCGGTCATCG
>NYZA01000147.1 GCA_002686955.1 Gemmatimonadota bacterium | reverse complement strand
CGGGCTCCCGGTCGACCATCGCCACGATTCGGGCTTTGTGGCGGTCGCATTTCTGGGCCCCTGGTTGCTTGCGCCGGAGCCCATGCCCAGCCCGAACTGATCGACGCGGTCGCCGCGGCGGGCCGGTTGCCCGGCTTCCCCGACCTCGCCGAGGAGCTGCTTCGCCACTGGGCAGTGATCCCGTTGATCCACGAAACCTCGCGGATGGAGGTCGATCTGGTGATTGCCGGCGCCGGCCTGGAGGAGTTGGCGCTCTCCCGGGCCACCCGAGTCTCTCTGGACGGCGTCCCTGTTCCTCGATGACCCAACCGACTCGTCGGAGGGAGTAAGAAGAGGACGGGGGGCGCTATGCGCCTTCCGGCACTCGACCACCGGAGCCACGCCTGCGCGATCGCTGCTCGCCCAATCTCGGCTGGGCCGCCGGTGCTTTTGAACGCGTGCGCGGGGAAAGGGCATGCCAGACTTGAGTTGCCCCTCGCATCTATGCATATCTGGTATCAAATCCCAGATTGACATGGAACCGGACCGAAGCTACCTTGCCCCCATGAAAGCGCGCACCCTTCTTCCTCGCCTTCATGAGCTTGCCGGCCAGTTCCCCGTGATCTTCCTCACGGGACCCAGGCAATCCGGCAAGACCACGCTCTGCCGGCACGCTTTCCCGGTCTATCGCTATATCTCCCTGGAGGATCTGCAGAATCGCCGGGAGGCCGTGGAGGACCCGCGGGCTTTCTTGGAGCGTCTGGAGGGCCTGCCCGGAACGATCCTCGACGAGGCTCAACACACGCCCGATCTCTTCTCCTACATTCAGGGCTTCGTTGACGAGCGACGGTCCGGCCCGATCATCATGACCGGTTCGCAGAACTTCCTCTTGTTGGATCGAATCAGCCAATCGCTCGCGGGCCGGGTCGCCGTAATGGAGTTGTTCCCTTTTTCGTTGGCGGAGCTATGTGACCGCCCGCCCGCCGACCCGGGTTCCTTCGAGACCGTTGCCCAGACGACGGTCGGCCGCCCAAAGCCGGATCTCGATACCCTCCTGTACCAAGGTCTCTATCCGCCCATACACGACCGACAGCTCTCCGCCACGGACTGGCTGGACGGCTATGTCCGCACCTACGTCGAGCGGGACGTGCGTAGCGTGTCCAACATAGGAAGCCTGGAGGTTTTCACCCGTTTCCTGGCCCTGTGCGCCGGTCGCTCGGGGCAACTGCTGAACGCAACCTCGTTGGCCTCGGATGCGGGCGTCGACGCAACCACGGTCAAACGCTGGATCTCCGTTCTCCAGGCCGGCTACGTCCTCCACCTCGTCCGCCCTCATCATCAGAACTTCTCCAAGCGACTCGTGAAATCGCCAAAGCTCTACTTCCTCGATCCTGGCCTCATGTGTCACCTCTTGGGGATCCGTGGGCCCCGGGACCTTGTGACCCATCCGCTACGCGGCGCCGTCGTGGAAACTTTCGTCTACACGGAGTTGCTCAAACTCCACAACAACCACGGCCCGCGGCGCGACATCTCGTTCTGGCGGGATTCCAACGGACGGGAAGTGGACTTCCTGATCGACCGTGGAGGCCGGCAACTGCCGATCGAAGTCAAGGCCGGGAAGACCATCGCCCGCGACTTCTTCAAGGGCCTAGACCACTACCTGGCTCTGGCGGGTGACTCCCAAGGGGTCTTGATCTACGGCGGCGACGAGTCGTACCGGCGGAGCGGTCACCTGGTGAAGCCCTGGTGGGCCATCAGCTAGTTCGCCGCGAACGAGACCGCGGAGCAGTAGGGCGAGCACTCTATAGAAAAACGCGTGCGCGCGGGGGGCGGTAAAGTCGGGCTAGGGCAGCCACCTCGCATTGCCCGGTCCACCATACGCACCCATGTCCGATCTCGCCCCGTTCGGATACCAGTCTGGCCAGCGTGGATGCCAGTCGCCGACCCCGTCCGAGATCGAGGGATCGCCGGCATCGATGCAGGGGGAGCCGGGGCGTAAGAGGTTGGAGAACCCCGGGATGGAGACGAAGAGTGGATCAACGTTGATGTTGCCGACATCGTCCCAGCCCCCTTCGACGTCGCAGTACCTGATCCTCGGATCGCCGGGATAGTGGTGGGCCCCGGAAATCTCGTCCGGTTCGTTCCCCCAGAGGATGCAGTTGGTCAGGCTCGGGTTGCTGTCGAAGATCCAAAGGCTCCCACCGCTGCCGTTGGTCGCGCTGTTCCCATTGATCGTGCAGTTGGTGAGCCTCGGTAAGCTCTCGAACAATGCGATCGCGCCGCCGTGGCTATAAGTGGTTGTGTTGCCTGTGATCGTGCAACCCGTGAGGGCTGGACTGGAGAAGATGCAACCCATCCCGCCTCCGCCCATCTCGACGGTGTTGGCCGCGATTCTGCAGGTGATGAGGGTTGGATTCGACGAGAGACAGGCGACTCCACCGCCGGATTCCGCGCTGTTATTCGTGATCGTGCAGTCGGTGAGGGTTGGATTCGACGAGTGACAGGCGACTCCACCGCCGGATTCCGCGCTGTTATTCGTGATCGTGCAGTCGGTGAAGGTTGGATTCGACGAGAGACAGGCGACTCCACCGCCCTCGCGCGCCATGCCGGCAGCAATGGTGAAACCATTCACCACCGACGCCGCTGTCTCGCCGCTGTGGAAGGAGAGTCCCCTCCCAGCTCTCTCACAGTCGATCACTGTGGCTTCAGCGCCCGCTTCCGATTCCAGGACCAAGTCCCGGCCCCGGAAATCGAGGTTTCTGTTGCCCGCGCCCGTGTAAGTGCCGGAAGCGACCAGCACGGTATCGCCTTCACTCGCCGAATCGAGACCGGCTTGGATTGTCGGCTGGTCTCCTGGCACACGGATGATCGCGGCATGCGCGCACGCGGCCAGGGCGGCGGTGAAAATGAACGCTCGGTAGCCCATCAGTAGCCTCTCCTTCGCAGGGGGTCCGTGCTGAATTGTAACAGCCACGGGAGGAGTTTTCCGGCGCGATCGCCCCGAGAGCCGAACCCTCTCCCATAGCGCTGAATGGAGACCATCGCTGCCCGGGAGCGCTCACCGCACGTATCAAAAAACGCTCGAGGCGCGACTACTGCGTAGGATCCCGTTCGAAGCGCGCTCGTCTCTCCGACGGAGTGCCCCGTTTCGGGTCCAAGCGCCGGCGCGGAAGCAGCTCCCCGGGCTTGCGCGCCGATGCGGTGCAAAGGGGTGCAAGCACGGGAGTTGTTTCTTCGCCGACCCCAAGGAGACCACGATGAACATTCGAGCGGGCTGGACGCCTCTTCTTCCTCATTTTCTCAAGCATGTCGGAAGCCGCCACGGGCATGACGCCTCCCGATCTCTATGACGAGACGGTGCTCCGGAATCTCGACCTGAGCTTCGCGCAACCCGATTGGTGGGCGCAGTTGCGCGCGAACTAAAGGAGGAAGAGATCTACATCGTCGCGGATCTGGTCGTGGACGGTGTTCCCTACGACGGCGTGGGGGTTCGGTTCCGGGGCAGCTCGTCTTACTACCAAATGGGATGTCAACGAGAGCTTCGGCGGCTACCGGAACGGCTTGAACATTCCGCAGACCTACTCCCTCGACCCCTTCTACCTGGCGGGCAGCGAGGATCGACCCCTGATCAATCGCCTCATCTCGAAAACCGACGCGCGGCAAGCCTACCTGGCCCACACCCAGCCCCTCACCATTCGCGGCCACCGCGCATGCGTGGCTCGCATGGTCGAGTGCCGGATCCCGCACGTCGCCCCCATCCCATCCCCCCGATCGACGAAAGGGCCGCCCGCCATGACACGCCCATGACATAGACCGTTCGAGACTCCCGCCATCCCATCGGTCCATGACGGTCGCGATGGCCACGACAGGAGTCGAGAATGAGCGCCCTGCCCCCCGCCCAGACCCCCCGCCGCATCCTTCTCAGCGGTGTTTTCGGCCCCTTCGGGGTGGACGACGAGTTCGGCCGCAAAGAGAACATCATGGAGCTCTTTCACAACCAGGTCACGAGGGGCAGGGCGCGGCGTCGTTTCGCTTTCATCACCGCTCCTTCGGGCTATATTTTCTCGCTGAAAATATCGACGCCGATGTGACGGTGCTCGATTTTCCGAGCCGCGAACGTTTCGCGCGCGAGCTGCGGCGCGGCTACGACATCGTCGGGATTTCGTTCATCACGCCGAATTTCGTCAAGGCGCGGGAGATGGCGCGTTTGGTGCGCGAGATCTCTCCCGGGACCGAGATCGTGCTCGGGGGGCACGGCGCGGCGATCGAAGGGGTCGAAGAGCTGATCGAATGCGATCATGTCGTCAAGGGCGAGGGGATTCGCTGGCTGCGGCGTCACCTCGGTCAGAATCCCTTCGCGCCGCTGGTGCACCCATCGCTGCCCAGCACCGAACGGATGAGCATCTTCGGCGTGCCGCTATTAGGCAACACATCGAGTCTGCTGGTGCCCGGTGTCGGTTGCGTCAACGGTTGCAACTTCTGCTGCACATCGCACTATTTCGGGCTGCGCTACACACCTTTTCTCGGCACGGGACGCGAGCTCTTCGAGACGGCGCGCCGCATTGCCGACGAGCGAGGAACCGACGGTTTTTTCGTGATGGACGAAAACTTCCTGAAAGACCGCGAACGGGCGCTGGCCCTGGTCGAAGAGATGGAGCGAGAAAAGCGTTTCTTCCGCTTCCATATCTTCTCATCCGCCGAGGCGATCACCGCCTTCGGTCTCGACAATCTGGTGCGCCTCGGGGTGACGATGGTCTGGATCGGTTTCGAATCGCGCAGCCGACAGTCCGCCTTCAAGAAAAATGTCGGCATCGATGGCAAGGCGCTGGTCCGCGAGCTGCGCAATCGCGGCATTTCGGTGCTCGCTTCGGGCATCCTCTGCATGGAGCATCACACGCCGGAGAATATGCCGGAGGACATCGATTATCTGGTGGAGCTCGAGGCCGACTTCGTGCAATTCATGTTGCTGATTCCGCTGCCCGTGACCAAGCTCTACCGGGAGCATCAGCACCGCGGGCTGCTGCGCGACGATCTGCCCTTCGAGGAGTGGCACGGGCAGAAGGAGCTGGTCTCGCGTCACCCCGCCTTCAGCGCCCCGGAGCCGGAGCGGTGGATCGAAAAGGCATTCGCTCAGGACTACAGCGCGAACTCGAGCTCGATGCTGCGGGTCGCCGAAACCTCGCTACGAGGTTACGAACGACTGGCGGCGATGCCGGCGCTGGATGAGTGTCTCGACACGCGCATGCGCAACTGCGAGCGCCAGGCCCGCGAATACGGGCTGATGGTGCCGGTGATGGCCCGCCACGCGGTGAACGAGCTCGAACGGGAGCGGGCGCGCGCCCTCGAAGCGCGGCTCAAACGCGCCTTCGGCCCCCGCGGCATGAAGGAGATGGCGGCGATCGCCGTGCTGCACGCGCTGACCCTGCGTTGGAAGCTGCGCGTGCGCTTGCTGGGGGACGGGATCCAGCCGCGTACGATCGTGACGCGATACCCGGCGGGACGATTCGAAGCAGGTCTGATGGCCGAGGCCGAACCGCCGGCGCCCGACGCTGTCTCGGCCGCCTGAAGCGAGGCTATAGTGGGAGGACCACGCAAGACACCACTCAGGAGCCCGCACCGCCATGACCACCATCGCCTGGAGCATCGCCGCGCTTCGCCTGGCGAGTGGGTGGTTCTCCGATCCGCTGACGGTCCACGACATGACCGAATCGGGGAGTGCGCTCGCCTTCGAGCGGGGAGGCGACCGATCGGTAATCGTGCGGACCCGCGAAAACCCCCGGATCTGCCGGCCAAGAATCGAAATCGTCGGCCCGATCGGCACCGAGCTTCACCTGGTCTTCGAGGGGATGGGGGATGATTGGGGAGCGCGCCTCTGGGAAGAGCCGGGCCGGATGAGCACGCTCAACGCAGCCTCCTCTTCCACTGACGAGCGGCTCGAAGTGGACCTGCTTTTGCGCCGGAATCGGGAGCGTGTCGCGCTCTATCCAACGCCCCCCCCCGCTCCCCCGAGCGACGAGACATCTTCCTACAGCTATGCCGATCATCAGGCCTTCATGTCCACCCTTCCCTCCGACCCTCGCCTCGAGTTGACCGAGCTCGGCAGCTCCGTTATGGGGCGCCCGATCGAGCGGCTCGTCTTCGACGACAAGAGCGCCATCATGCCGGCCTTCATCAAACCGACGGTCGTGTTGCTGATTCGCCAGCATGGCGACGAGTGGGCGTCGAGCTTCGTTTTCGAGGGGTTGATCGACTATCTGCTCGGGCGCGGGCCCACCCAGCCTGACGCGAAAGAGACCGAACAGGTGCGTTGGGTAGTTTACCCCATGATCAATCCGGACGGCGCCTACTTCGACGATCGAACCAATGCGCACGGGGTCGATCTCAATCGCAACTGGTCCGCGTCGGGGCCGCAGGCATGGCAAGAGCCGGAAACCTGGATCGTACAGAACGATCTCGCCGGGTTGCCCCACCAGCGCACTATCCGAATCGTCGGCGATCTCCAGACACCGATGGCGGATACCGCTACGCCGAGGGGATTCCGCCCGCGGTCGCCGGTGAGGCCGCATATCTCGAGTCGCTCAAAGACACAAACTATGTCACTGCATACAACCCGAGCCATTCGGCCTGGTACGAGAGCGGCGGCACCGTGGGCATGGCCCGGGTGGAGGTCTATCGTTGGCTCGGCTGGACAGTGCACACGCCGGAATACTATGTCGGTAGCCGTGACGAGGAGGTGCTGCGCGAGTCGGGTGTCTCGTACATTCGCGCGATGCACGACACCGGCTACGCGATCACCGAGGAACAATCGATCGTGGCGATCGGCGAGCCGGTCGTTTTCACTCTCGACGAGCCGGATCAGAACCTCGATCCTCTGGCGGTGGAGTCGCTGACGGTGTTGGTGCTCGATCATGTGACGGACGATCGGGAGAGGGTGGTTCTCGACGAGACCGGGGCGAACACCGGGCTGTTCACCTTCGCCACCGCCCTGCCCACCGCCGCGGGCGTGGCCGAGCGTTTCGACGGGGTTTTGCAGACCGAGGTCAGCTCCTACGCGATCGGCTACTACATCGATCCCGATTTGGGCGGCGATCACAGCATCGCGGGGAGCTTGGTCACACCCTGATGACGACAATTGCCGCGTGGTCCGCCGGGGCAACTCTGGCTTTGTGGGTCTTGGCCCACCTGAAGAGATCACGGCCTGACGGCGCGAAAAGGTGTCGACAGAATGGTGGAGGTGTTGGAGAATCCGTAGCGCTTTCTCTCTTGAGCGTTCGAAAGGAGAGACGCCGATCCGTCTCACCGGCTGCACGGTCGATTTGAAAGCGGGCGTCGTCGCGCGGGCCGACGATCAGATCCGCCTGACCACCAAGGAGGCGGCGCTTCTGGCCTATTTCGCGGAGCACCCGGAGGTCGAGCTGCCGCGCGAGCTGCTCTTGGGGGAGGTCTGAGGCTACGGGCCCGGCGTCGTGACCCGGACGCTCGACTCGACGGTGCAGCGGCTGCGCGCCAAGATCGAGGTCGATCCCTCCGCGCCGCTTCATGTGCTCACAGTGCACAGCGTCGGCTATCGCTTCCAATGCGGCGCAGCCGTGCCGCCATCGATCATTCCGGAGCGCGCGACCACTTTCGTGGGGCGGGAGGGCCACTTGGCCCGGCTCGGGCGACTCTTCGATTCCGAATTCGCGCCGTCTCCCACTCCTGGGCATCTCTCGACTGAACCGATACTTTCTTCTGGGAGATCTTCGAGACCTACAACGCTATCGGCATCTTGCCGATCGTCGCGAACGGCAATACCGGTCCCAACCCCGGTACCGCTTTGACGCCGGGCAACTACTCCGTCGCGTTGGGCGTCGGGGCGACCTACTCCCAGGACCAGATCGCCGGCTTCTCTTCGCGCGGCCCCGCCCCCACCCGACGTCCCTGGACCGATCCCTCGACTTGGCATCGAGACGATTGGAACCCGATCAAGCCCGATCTCTCCGCGCCGGGAGAATCGGCTCGCTCCGCGCTCCCCGGCAACCGCTACGATTCCTGGAGCGGCACCTCCGTGGCCACACCACATTTGGCCGGGGCGGTAGCCATCCTCTGCCAGCGCAACCCCTTGTTGACGCCGGCCATTCTCTACAATCTCTTGCTCGACCACACTGTGCGGCCCAGCTTGGGGGAGCCCTATCCCAACGCCGATTTCGGTTGGGGACGTCTGGATGTGTCGTTGGTGCTGGCCGCAACGCCCGACCCCGATCGGCCCTGGCTGGTGATCACCGAGCTCGCGATCGATGATCCTTTCCCCTTCGGGAACAGCAACCACCTTCTCGTGCCGGGCGAGCTTGGTCAAATGACTCTCGCCTTGCGCAATATCGGCGGCAGAGCGGCGTACGATGCAAATGTACGTGTCGCGTCGCGCGACAAATTCATGCGGATCGACAACCCGGCCACCCAGCTCGGCGATCTCGAACCGGGCGAGAAAGCCGACAACGCGGCCGCCCCCTTCTCGATCATGATCCACGACCTCACGCCGCAGGGCCACACCTCCGAGAGATCGAGAACGGGAACATCGAAGCTCTCGGCCCGGACCCTGTCGATCGATAGCGCGGTATCCGGAAAGTGGTACTCGATATTGATGTTCCGGTGCACAATGTCGTTTTGCTGAAATCCTACGACCCTTAGGTTCAAGTTAGAAGTGCACCAGGTTGCGTTCGTCATGGAACACCTCCTCCGGGGTACGGTAGCCGAGTCTCTTTCTTGGTCGTGAGTTGAGGATCTTGGCAATTCGGTTGCAGTGGATCTGGGTGATGTGCTCCATGCTGGTTCTCTTGGGCAGGTACTGTCGGATCAGACCATTGGTGTTTTCGTTGGTCCCGCGCTCCCACGCATGGTGAGGCGTCGCAAAGTAGTAGCTCACCCCGGTGGCCTCCTCCACCTTCCGATAGGAGTGGAACTCGGTTCCATTGTCCGCGGTGATGG
>NYZA01000146.1 GCA_002686955.1 Gemmatimonadota bacterium | reverse complement strand
GCCGGCGGCACCCGTTGCCGGTTTGGCGCCACTAGCGACACATCGCGTGCGCAGCGTCGAGGCCCTCGCGGAGACGATTCTCGAAGCCGGCACTCATGTGCCCCCGCCGGACCAACTCACCGCGGAGCGGGCACTCGATATTCTGTCGCAGCTTCCGCCCCATCTCGTTCGACTCTACCGCGCCGGGCTGCTCGCTCTTGACGCCGCCGCGCTGCTGCATTTCGGCAGGCGTTTCTCGCGTCTGAGCGCCGAGCGCCGGAAAACGCTGCTGGCATCGATCGCGCGGCGACCGCGAACGGGCGGAAGGCTCGTGACCGCCCTCACCATGCCGATCAAGACCGCTCATATCGGCCGTCGCGACTACCTCGATTCCGTCGGGGCACCGAGTTGGAAGAAGCCCGCGCGAGAGCCGGAGCCGCGCTACATGGCGCAGGTCATGCGTCCGGATGAGCTGGACTCAAGGGCCGATATCGCCGCCGACGTAGTGATCGTGGGAACAGGAGCGGGCGGCGCGCCGACGGCGGCGCTCCTGGCCGAGAGAGGTCTAGCCGTCGCCATGATCGAAGAGGGGAATTTCGAGCAGCGAGAGAAGTTCTCGGGGCCCCCGGAGAGACGAGTGGTCGATCTCTGGCGTGACGGCGGCCTGAACTTCACGATCGGCAACACCGCGATGATGGTGCCGGCGGGGAAGCTGGTAGGGGGAACGACGGCGATCAACTCCGGAACCTGTCTGCGCACACCGGAGAGCGTGCTCCAGGAGTGGCGGGGCGAGCACGGATTCCCGGAGGCGTTCTCACCGGATCGCTTCGGCCGCTACCTCGACGCCGTCGAGAAGGAGCTCGATGTGGCGCCGGCCGATCGTCGCTACCTCGGCGCGATCGCCGAAATTGTGGGGAAGGGCGCCGACGCCCTCGGCAAGGCACACGGCCCGCTCCCACGAAACGCTCCCGGCTGCGACGGCCAGGGCGTTTGCTCGATCGGTTGCCCCACCGGCGCGAAACGATCGACCGATATCTCGTACGTTCCGCGGGCGCTCCGCGCTGGCGCGCATCTTTTCACCGGAATGGCCGTCACTCGCCTTCTCCGAAGAGGCCGCCGGGTGGTGGCCGTCGAGGCACGCGGGCGAGATGCCGGCGGCGCTCCGCGAGTGCTCAGGGTTCGGGCCGATGCAATCGTGCTCGCATGCGGAACACTCCTTACGCCATTATTGCTCAGGGCAAACGGAATTCGCCTGCCGGCCATCGGCCGAAATCTGTCGCTTCATCCGGCACTCGGCATGTTCGCGCGGATCGAGGGTGACGCCCGCGCGTGGGATGCGATCCCACAAGGCTACGGCGTGCACGATTTCGTCGACCCGCGCATCCGCTTCGAGGGTTTCTATGCGCCCCCGCCCCTCTCCGCCCCAGCCTACCCGCTCCAAGGGGCCGATTTCACCCGCTGGATGGACGAGCAGCATCGAGTCGTTCAGTACGGTTTCATGGTGCGGGACCGAAATGTCGGCCGGGTGATCCGAGGCCCCGCCGGTAGACCGCTGATCCGCTACGACATGACCCCCGAGGTGCTCGACCTCTTCCGGCGCGGTGCCGCCGGCCTGGCCGAGCTCTTGCTCTTGGGAGGTGCCCGGGAGGTGCTGACCGGCGTATCGCCAGCCATCGAGGTTCGCGACATCGATCAGGCGCGAATGATCGCCGAGCTGCCTCTACGGCCCTCCGATTTCACCGCGCTCGCCTTTCATCCCCTCGGGACCTGCCGAATGGGCGCGTCGCCGAAGAATGCCGTCGTAGATTTCGACCATCGGGTCTTCGGCACCGACAATCTTTACGTAGCGGACGGCTCCGTCGTGCCGACGTCGCTAGGCGTAAACCCCCAAGTTACGATTATGGCGATGGCCCACCGAGCCGCCGAGAGACTTGGGGCCAGGGCTTCATTGTCTTCAGGCGAATTCTAACGTCACTTTTGCCCCCAGTTCCCACGATTCCCGTCCCCGGTAGCGACGGATCGAAATCGAGCCGAGAGACGAGCCTCCGTGGAGACCCGACTGGCTTCGAGAAGGCTCCCGATCCATCGCAAGAGGACAGGAAACATGTCACTTCAACGCCAAGCAACGGCGGCTTTGACGCTACTTCTTCTCGGTGGTGCGACGGCCCCGGCCGACACTACCCCCGAGCTCACTCTGACCCCAGGGAGTGACGGTTCTGCTTCAGGCGGTCGAGCAGCCGAGCTGCGCTGTCGGAAACCTGATCAGCTACACCTTCCAATGGACTCACGGATCAGGTGAGGAGGGTGCGGCCGGTTCCCGAGAGCCGACCGCTCTCATGCTATGCTGAACCGCTTTTCGCCACCCCCAAACCTCCTCCAACACTGAGCGCCCCATGTTCCGCCGCCCAATGACTTTGACGCAGAAGATCCTCGCCGATCACGCCATTGGGCTCGCGCGCCCCTGGGTGGAAGCCGGGGATTTTCTCAGGGTACGGGTGGATTGGACGATCGCTAGCGAGCTGGCGTGGAACGGGATGAACCGCACCTACACACTGCTCGGACGTCCTCCGATCCATGACCCGAACCGCTTCTATCTGGCGATCGACCACACGGTCGACCCGATCACCCTGGCGGAGGATCCCACCGCCAAAAGGCTGACCCGCCTTTCTCGCGACTTCGCGAAAGAGAGCGGCATCCGCCACTTCTACGACGCCAACGAGACGATCCTGCACACCAAGTTCTATCGCGATCTGCTCCAGCCCGGCGAGCTGGTTCTGGGCGCGGACTCCCACACCAGCTCCCACGGAGGTCTGGGCGCTTTCGCCATCGGGCTGGGCGGCGCCGACATAGCCGCGGCGATGGTGCTCGGGGAGTCGTGGATCGAGGTGCCCGAGGCGATCGCGGTCGAGTTCGCGGGTGAACCTCCTTTCGGGATCAGCGGCAAGGAGATCATCCTCCGAACCCTTGGAGATCTGGGGCGCAACACCGTCGCGATGGCGCGAACGGTCGAGTATGTGGGCGACGCGACCCGCGCCTTCAGCACCGACATGCGCTTCACGATCGCCAACATGACCGCGGAGTTCGGCGGCCTGAACGGGGTCTTCGAAGCCGATGGATGGGTGAGTGATTGGCTCTCGCGCCGCTCGAGCCACAGTGACCAGGCCCGCTATTTCCGCGCCGACGAGAACGCTCCCTACCTCGAGCGGCATCGTATCGACCTCGCTCGCGCCGAGCCGATGTTGGCGCTTCCCTACGCCCCGGACAATGTGGCGCCGGCCGCCGACCATGTCGGAACCGCTCTTGACGGGGTCTTCGTCGGAGCATGCACCACCACCGAGGAGGAACTGGTGCTCGCCGCACTCGTGCTCGAGCGGGCTCTGGAGCACCGGGACGCGCCGCCCGCCGAGGGGAAGAGGCTCGTGGTGCCCGGCAGCCTCGAGATCGTCGAGCGGTTGGAGCAGAGGGGTCTGCTCGATCTCTACCGCCGCGCCGGTTTCCGCATCGGTCCTCCGGGCTGCTCCATGTGTCTGGGCGTTGCCTCCGACAGGGCGGAGCGGGGTGAGGTCTGGCTCACTTCACAGAACCGCAACTTCCCGAACCGCATGGGCGCCGGCTCCGATGCATGGCTCGCTTCGGGCGCGACGGCGGCTGCCTCATCTCTGAACATGGCAATCACCGATGCGCGACCGATTCTGGCCGAGATCGACCGGGAACGATTCGAGCGGCTCCTCGATCGATCCGGTTCGAATCCGCCGCCCGTAGTTCCGTCGGAGCCCGAGATGGTGGTCGGCGAGCCGGCGGCGGAGGCGACGAGCGTGGACAACGCCGGTCTTCGACCGATCCGCGCCCGCATTCAGCGATTCGGCGACCATGTCGACACCGACGCGATCATTCCCGGCGAGTTCTGCCATCTGACCAGCATGGACGAGCTCGGCGACGCCTGCTTCCACCATGTGGCACCCGGCTTTCGCCAGAGGGTCGCCGGCGGCGCGGCGATCGTCGTCGCGGGCGAGGGCTGGGGCTCCGGGAGCTCGCGGGAGCAGGCGGTCTGGGCCCTTCAAGGCGCCGGAGTCGAGGCGGTGATCGCGAAGTCGTTCGCCTTTATCCACAAGCGAAACCTCGTCAACGACGCGCTTCCCCATCTCGTCATTACCGATCAGCGCTTCTACGAGCTGGCGCAAGAGGCCGAGGAGATCGAGATCGATCCCGCGACCCGTGAGGTGGTTCACTTGGCGACCGGCGAGCGTTTCCGGGGCTCCGCTCCCGCTCCGATCGTGGGCGCTCTGCTGCGCGCGGGTGGGCTGGTGCCGGCGATCCGGGCTCACGGGGTCGACGTGTTTGGCGTGTTGGCGTCGGCGGGCACTCTTTGAGAACTACCAAGGAAGGCTCCTACGATGCCCCCAAGCCCCTCCAGCGAGCTGGTGACTTTTCCGAATCCGAATCCGGAGCGGGACTACCTGATCGACTTCGAGTGCCCGGAGTTCACCTGCCTCTGCCCGATGACATCGCAGCCGGACTTCGCGACCATACGGATCCGCTACGTGCCGGGCGCCCGGTGTGTCGAGCTGAAGTCGCTGAAACTCTATCTCTGGTCGTACAGGGACCAGGGCGCGTTCCATGAGGCCGTGACCAATCGTATTCACGACGACCTTGCCAAGGCGCTGGAGCCTCGATTCTGCGAGGTCGAGGGGGACTTCTTCGTGCGGGGGGGGATCCGGACCGTGGTACGGGTGCGAAGCGGTGAGCGCCCGGAGGGGGGGTAAGGTCAGCCGGTGATCGTCACCCCCGGAAGTCCACCCAGATCCGTTCCACGGAATAGTCGATCACCAGGTCGAAATGTCGCCACACCGAGAGCCCGATACGCCCGGCGGCATCAAGCTCTTTCTCGGGGCTAAAGAGCAGCTCGAGGTCGGGGACGGCCCGGCCGGCGATCGTGAAGAGCTTTGGCCGGATCCGTTCGGGGGGCGTTTCGGTGTCGTCTTCCATCAATGCGCGAAGGAGCTCGCCTTCGTAAATGGTCGACTCCGCGCGGCCCAGATCGATGAGAAAACGGCCGGGGAAGCGGCGGTTCGCCAGGGCGACCACGCGCGGCGCGCCTTTCACGAAGGCCAGACGCAATTCCCCTCCCGCACCCGGGTACATGTAGGTGGCGGGGTCGAAGAAGTGCATCTTCGCGCCACGGAGATCGAGCTCGACCACCAGTCGGCTTAGGAAATTGTGTCCCAGGAGACCAGCGATCGGTTGCCCGGCGGCTTCGCTGAGCTCGGAAAGGGGCCGCACTTCGAGCGGGAGGTTGCGAAGCTCGAGCCCGCCGATGCGCAGGGAAAGCGGTGTCGCTCGGTTCTCCCCCTCGGCGACGAGCCCGGCGCGGGCGGCGGCCTCCGCATCGATGCGACTCGCCCCGGCGCCGGTGTCTAGCGCGAAGCTCACCGGCTGCGCTCCGTCGATCGAGACGGGCACCAGGACCGACTTCTCGAGCACCGTGATGGCGATGTCGAGGCTGCGGTCACCGCCATCGAGCCGATGGTCCCTGGCCAGGGAAGCAGTCGGGATTCTGAAGAGATCGTCCTTCAGATCGAGGATCGGGTCGATCCGCTCAACCCTTTTTCGCCGAGTCGGCGATCGTGGATCGGTCGAGGTCGTTTCGAAAAGGTGGGCCAGAGGGAGCCGTCCCAAGGTGCGGTAGTCCTCGTGGTCGGTGACGGTCCGCCCTTCGGTGCCATCGAAAACGGTCCTCCGGATCAAGCCCTCCGCGCGATCCAACAGGAGTCGCATCTCTCCCCCTCCGGGAGCAATCAACACGAGAACATCGTAGGGAAGCCCGAGGAGGGTTTCGGGCGGAGCGGATCGCGCCCGCACGATTCCCCATCCCGCATCGAGGTATCGCATCGACTCCAATGCCGCTCTCAGGACTACGGCATCCGCCTCCCGCCCAGACAGGGTTCGCGGCTCACCACTCTCGTCGACCGTCCAGGCACGCTCGCCATCGAATCCGACTCTCTCGATCCGATCCCCGATGATCGTGGTGCTTCGATACCGCCCGTCGGGAACCACTTGGTCGCGGAACGAACCCGGCCCTCCCTCGGCCTCGATCGTGCCGTGGACCACGTGCGGCCCGATCGCGACGACCTCTTCGGGCCCGCCCAGCGCGCCGAGGTGCTCCGCCAGCGCGTGAGCGGCGCCGTCGCCGGCGGGCTCCTCCGTGCCGGGATCTTGCGCCCGACCCGCACAGCCGACGACGAGCGCCGACAGAGCAAGTACAAGCGTTACTGGGGATTCCATCGCAAAAAGGAAACCGGCGCCCAACCCCGCGAGGGGTCGAGCGCCGGTTCAGTGAGTGGACGCCTCGGCGCGGTGGCGTAACCTTCCGCGTCGGGACATCTGCTCTAGGTGGGGAACTAGTAGCGCGGGCGCCGCTTGTAGCCACCACCCGATGCGCCTCGGTCCGCACGCGGCCGGGCCTCGTTGACCCGAAGGGCCCGCCCGTCCGATTCGTGGCCATCGAGGGCCTTGATGGCGTTCTTGCCATCATCTTCGCTGTTCATCTCGACAAAACCGAAACCCTTCGAGCGATCGGTCTCACGGTCGATGATGACCTTCGCGCTCATGACTTCGCCATGCTCTTCGAAGAGGTCCCGAAGGTCCTCGTCACGCATATTGTAGGGAAGATTTCCCACGTAAATATTCATTCTTGTTCTCTCTTGCGCCATTCAGATCGGATCAAGGCAACGGCCGATGGCGCCCATGAGCAGCCGAATGCCGATGATCGCATCGAGACGCAGCTTGCAACCGTGGAGCACTCAGAGGTCGGCGGACTCGGTGCAACCACCTTGACGCCATCCCTCCGGTCGCTTCGGCCGAGTTCCGACTCATCGCGAATCAGGGAATGGCCACCTTAACACCTGCGTTGGAGAAAAGGGAATCGTGTAGTCCAAGGTTTCGACATGGGGCCGTTGCCAGCTTCAGCACGCCTCCGGATTCGTCATTATCGCCAAGCCATGAGCATTCCCCGCGTATCGATATGCGCCTTGGCCGTGGTGAACTGCGCTTGCGGCTGCGAGGGGCACGTCGACTCTCCCCGACCTCCCGGCCCGCACCGCTCTTCACCGATGTCACGGTGGAGGCGGGGATCGATGCTCGCCATAGCCTCCCTCCCGCGGGCATCACCGATATCGTGGACAGCAATGGAGGGGGAGCGGCCTTCGTCGATCTCGATGACGACGGGTGGCTCGATCTCTTGGTGGCCGGGGGGACGCGCTCTCCCGATCCCGACGCTGATTCCGCACGTCACGGTGGGCTGCGGGCCTATCGCAACCAACGCGACGGTAGTTTCGAGGACGTCACCGAGGCGTGGGGCCTGCCCCCGGAGGGAACCGGGATCGCCTGGTCCGCCGCCGACTTCTATGGTGACGGAGATCGCGATCTCTATCTGGTCGACCGCGAACCGAATCGCCTCTTCGAGAATCTGGGTGGCGGCGAGCTGCGCGACATCACCGCGCGGGGCGGGGTTGGGGATGCGGGGTTCGGGATCAGCGTGGCTTTCTTCGACATGGAGGGGGACGGCGATCTCGATCTCTACTGCGCCAACTATCTCGAGTTCGATGAGAACCCGCCCTCTCAATACCGGGCCGGCGCCCATCCCGGTCCTCTGGCCTGGCCCGCGCAGGCCGATCTGCTTTACAGGAATCGGGGCGACGGCACATTCGAAGACGTCTCCGGACCGTCGGGGATCGCGGCGGTCGCGGGGCGGGCGATGAGTGTGACAGCCGCCGATCTGGACGAGGACCGCGATCAGGATCTGTACGTGCTGAACGATGCCACGCCGAGCTACGTTTTCTTGAACGATGGATATGGGCGCTTCGTGGAATCGGGGGCGCGTTGCGGCTTGGCGCTGGGCCGGGGAGGCCGTCCGGTGGCGGCGATGGCGATCGGGATCGGCGATCTCGACGCGGATGGCCATCTCGATGTGACGGTTTCGGACGACGTCGCCGGCTCGGTCTTCACGCGGGTGGCTCCCGGAGTGTATGAGGATCGTGCGGGACGGAGCGGACTACCCGAGCTGATGCAGAATTGTGTTTCATGGGGACACAATCTCTTCGATGCCGATCGGGACGGCGATCTCGATATCTTCACGGTGAACGGGGGATTGACGACACCGATTCCGCAGGTGGATGT
>NYZA01000145.1 GCA_002686955.1 Gemmatimonadota bacterium | reverse complement strand
TGGGGTCGCTTGAGCGGAGGCCCGGCGTGCCTGGTCGACCAGGTCTGGGGCGCGCCTTGCTTTGTCGACTCGCGGTCACGCAGGGCGCCGCGTTCGGCCCGCGCGGATCGGCGGGGCGTGCCTGGCGTCGAATCACGGCGACCAGATCGCCAGTGCTCAGTCGTCCCAAGATGTCTCGCTGCAACCTGGTACAGAAAAGCAGCGGCCAAATCACGCTTCGCCGCCTTCGGGTTCCCGGCCGGCCATTGCCCCGAGCGCACGACAGAGTGCGAAGATCAGGTCGAGGATTTCCCCGCGCGGCGGCGCAATAGACTGACTTGGGCGCAGTTGTTGAAACGTGTGTTCAAAAGCACTAGTAGCGCCGCCCCTCGAACCCGCTCGATGAGCTCGAGCTCGACTTCGCCTGACTCCGGCCGCTCCCGTCGTCGCGCACGCCGCGACCGCTCTCGATCTCGGCAAGAAGCGCAGCATCCATGTAGTGCGAGGGGCGGAGCTTGCCCGGCGTGGGCGGCTCTCGCGTGAAAAGGCGCGCGCCAAGCAGGAACTCAACCGAAATGGCCCCCGGGGGGCCACCGCAAAGGACGGTCAGGAGCGGTGCCGGGGAGAAGGCCGAGAGAAGACTGGGCATGATTGCGGGCGGGTTGGTTACACCGAATAGAGCGGAAACCCGGTTTGGAGTGCCTATCCGCTCCATTTCCACCGCGCACCGGGCCGACCATAACTCGACGAAGTGCGCGGAAGTCCGCATGATCGGACCGGCCCCCGAATCGCGCGCTATAATCGTTGCATGATCACGCGCGAGACACAAACGATCGGACCACGCCGAAACATCCGGGCCAAGCGGGTTCTATTCGTCTTCAATTCCAACGAGCACCTGGGCGTCACCTGGCTCTCGGCCACGTTGAAGGCGGCCGGGCACGACGTTCGCCTGGCGTTCGACCCCCAGCCGTTCCGCGGGGAACCGCTCGTTCGGATCGAACCACTGGTGCGCCTCCTCGACTGCACTGATCACATCGTCAAGACCGCGAAAGAGTTCGATCCGGACGTCATTTGCTATTCATGCTACACGGACAACTTTCGTTGGATGCTCGCTACAGCCTCCGCCATCAAGCGAGCACTCCCGCGAACGGTCAACGTATTTGGTGGTGTGCACGTACTGGCCGCCCCGGAAGCAACGATGTCCTATCCCCAGGTGGACGCCGTCGTGCTCGGGGAATCATTCGAAGCATTGCCGGAACTCGTTGCAGCTGTAGAAATGGGCCACGTGCCCCCGGGTATCCCCAATGTCTGGTCGAGGGATGGAAACGAGATCGTTCGAAACTCCATTCGACCCTATTTCGATGACCTCGATTGCCTGCCGATCCGAGATTTCACGCTCTTCTACGACCAGGTCCCGGCGATGGAAACGAACTACCTGACAATGACGTCTCTCGGATGTCCACAATCGTGCTCCTTTTGTTCCGTGGAAATGTACAACCGGACCTACGCGGAAATCGGCGACCGGCGACGGGTGCGCCGCCGCAGCGTCGAACACGTAATGGCGGAACTCCGCGCGGTAAAGGCCCGGGGGCGGGTGCGACAAGTTTCCTTCATGGACGCGATCTTCACCCTCAATCGCAATTGGCTCGAGGATTTCCTGGACGCCTACCGGGAGGAAATCGGGCTGCCGTTTTGGGCCTATACCTACCCCGGGTTGGTGAATCGAGAATTGGCCGAGGGCCTCGCCGGTGCCGGGTGCCGGATGATCACCATGGGGGTTCAGTCCGGTAGCCGGAAGATCCGACGATCGAGCATGAATCGTTCGGAAACCGGTGACAGGATCCAGGGAACCGCCGATACCCTCCGATCCGCCGGAATCCAACTCGCCGTGGACAAGATCATCGGTTCTCCCGGGGAGACCGCAGCAGACCGGAAACAGGACATCGAACTTTTTCGGTCGCTCCACCCGGACCGGCTACTGACCTTCCCACTATCCTATTATCCCGGCACCTCGTTGGTTCCGCAGGGCGTAGACGCCGGCATTTTCACGGAAGAAGAGGCCTCTCGGCTGGAACACGGCGACCTCTCGCCCCAGCCTACCCGCGGCCCGATGATCGAAGCCCCCTTGGCTTACCGGGCCCAGAGAATCCTCCTGGCCATGATCCCGCTGCCCGGAGGCCATCGACGCTCTCTGGACCGATGGGTGTGGCGACTGGCCCACCTCCCAGGAAGTGAAATGGTGGAACGGTTCCTGGTCGCGCTCAACGCGTTGCGAATCGGAGACACCAAGTTCACCTACCTGGTGAGACTCACCATCGCCCAGATGTGGATGTCGATTCACCGCCGGATCCGGCCTGGGGCAGGACGGCCCGATCCTCGCCGAAACGCATCCCAGGTGAGCGATTCCATCGATCTTCGAAGAGAAGTGGAGTCAATCGCAGGGAATCCACCGAGCGATACAATGACCCGCACTTCAGGGTGAGCCACTTCCGCGAGATTATCGAAACGACCGCTGCGCCAGAGCATTCGGGCATCGGCCCCGTCGAACCACGATCGCTCTCGGAGCGCATTCCCGAGGCTTCCTCTTTGTTCTCGATCCGTCCGGGTTGCGCTTGGACGCCGACGACCCATGGCCTGTGGAAGCAGGAAATCGTCGCCTAATGGTCTTTTCCAGCCACCTCTTCGTTCACTACTTCCTGCCGACGGCGCTGATCGTCTATTTCGCTCTGCCTCGCCGAGGCAAGAACCTCGGCCTGACGGCTCTCAGTTACGCTTTCTACGGTTGGTCGAACCCCCGGTACGTCTTCCTGATGATGGCGTCCACGGCGGTGGATTACGCGTGTGGAGCCTATATCGCGCGACGCGCTCCCCGTGGATCCGACGGTCGACGAGAAGCGCTGCCCGAAGGCACCCCCCGCTCCCGTCATCAACGGGCAGCATTGACCGTGTCGATCGTGTGCAACCTGGCGCTCCTCGGTTTCTTCAAGTACTTCCACTTCGCCCTCGACAGCTACAACGGGTTCTTCCATCTGCTCGGCCTCGACGCCCTGCAATGGCACACGACGCTGCGCATCGCACTTCCCCTCGGCATCAGCTTCTACACGTTCCAGTCAATGAGCTACACCATCGACGTGTACCGCGGACGCGCTCGACCCGTCGGAAATTTCGTGGATTTCGCCTGCTACGTGTCGATGTTTCCGCAACTCGTGGCGGGCCCCATCGTGCGCTTCCACCAGGTGGCGGATGCGCTCCACCGGCGCACCCACAGCATCGACATGGCGGCCCGGGGGGCGCTCTTCTTCTGCCTCGGCATGGCGAAGAAGGTCCTCCTCGCCAATCCTTGCGGGACGATCGCGGACGCGGTTTTTGATGCCGGAGCGGCCGAGACGCTCGACGCGTGGGTCGGAATGATCGCTTACGCGTTTCAGATCTACTTCGATTTCAGTGGCTATTCCGATATGGCGGTCGGTCTTGGATTGGTCTTCGGCTTCACCTATCCCATCAACTTCGACTCCCCTTACAAGTCGAAGTCCTTCACGACCTTCTGGCCACGCTGGCACATTTCACTGTCTTCCTGGCTCCGCGACTACCTCTACATCCCCCTGGGCGGCAATCGCCGGGGCAAAGCTCGCACCCTCGCCAACCTGTGGACGGTCATGCTTCTCTTCGCCCTGTGGCACGGCGCATCATGGAGGTTCGTGGTGTGGGGAGTCATTCACGCCGGACTGCTCATGGGCGAACGGGCGCTGGGGGGGCGTTCCTTTTTCCACCGGCTTCCCGAGCCGCTGCAGGTCGCCGCGACCTTCCTCGTTCTCCAAGTGACCTGGCCCTTCTTCCGGTCTCCGGACCTGGAGAGTGCCTTCCGGCTCCTCGGCAACTTGTTCGGTCTCGGGTACGTCCCGGAAGCCACGGGGCTCGCCGGCGGGATTCTGTACGGACCTCATTCCATCGGAGTGCTGGCCATTTCGGCCGCTGTCATCTGGGGTTGCCCCAATACGTGGCATTGGTGCAAGGAATTCACCTGGCCGAAAGCCATCGTAGCCGCCGTCTTGCTCTGGCTCTCTTTGATCATGCTGATGACGCAAACCCACAACCCATTCATCTACTTCGTGTTCTGATGTCCCCGAATCACGCTCCAGAAACCGTCGATCCTGGTCCCGGCACCGGTCTTCCGGGGCGTTGGCTGGTGGTCCTTTGTGCCGTCACGCTCTTCTCCGTGCCGATCGTGCAGCACGTAACGGAACTCCGGGAGCCGGACACCGGCGGCTTTCGCCTCCCGCAGTGTTATGACGTGTTCGAGTTCGTGCCCCCCGTGAAGGAACTCGCCGGAATCCGAGGACTCCGAGACGCCCTCGATCTTCTCCCGACCGTCCCCGAATTGCGCGATTACGAGCAGGCCCTGGAAAGACAGTCGACCGTTGCCGCCATGGTCCGACCCCACGTCCATGCATGGCTCGCCTCGGTCTTGAGGGTGGGCACCGAGCGCGCATGGATCGGCCGCGATGACTGGCTCTTCTTTGCGCCGGGCGTCACACACCTCACAGCACCGGGGTTTCTCGAGGCCCGCGCACTCACTCGGCGGGAGCGGTCCGTGGCCCCGTGGAACGCACCCGCCCACCCGAACCCTCTCACGGCAATCATCGACTTCCGGGATCAATTGGCCGCCCGCGGGATCGACCTGGTGCTGATGCCGGTGCCCTCCAAGGCAGCCCTACACCCGGAGCAATGGTCGGCACGCTACACGGAAGAAGACGGTCCACTCTACAGCCCGTCCTTCGACGAGTTTCGACGCCGCCTGGACGCCGCGAGCGTGCACCTGTACGACCCCAGCCATGATCTCTGGGAAACTCGCCGGAAGTATGGCTCCGCCTACCTGGACACCGACAGCCACTGGACACCGGAGGGGGCCCGTGCCGCGGCTCACGGCCTTGCCCGATTCCTTCGCGAAGAACTGGACCCGGGAAATCCATCTCGACCTTTCGAAATCACGGCCGCAGTCAACGTCCAGAACGTCGGCGATGTCGCCGTCATGTTGGGCCTACCGAGCACGCTCCAGGAGTCCCTCCGGGAAAGCGTCACGATTCACCCCGTGAGTGATTCGCAGGGGCGGAAGTGGCGTCCGGATCCGCAGGCTGACGTACTGGTCCTCGGAGACAGCTACAGCAACATCTACTCTCAGGGCGACTTGGGATGGGGTGAGGGAGCAGGCTTCGTGGAACAACTGAGCGTCGAACTCGGACGACCCATCGATGCAATCCGCATGAACGCCGGAGGCGCCTTGTCCGTTCGACGGGCACTGGCCGACGCCATTGCCCGCGGGAACGACCGGCTCGCAGGGAAAAAGATGGTGATCTACGAGTTCGCAATGCACCAATTGAGCTGGGGCGATTGGAAATCGATCGACCTGGGCACCGTCGCGCCGGCGTCGAAGATAGAGGAGGGCTCCGCCGTGGAGGGCGCAGACGCCGTCGTCGTCACGGGACGGATCACCGCTGTGTCGGGCATCCCTGAGCCCGGTTCCACTCCCTATCGAGATTGCATCATCTCGGTTCGCCTGGACGAAATTCGGACCGAAGGTCCCGAGTTCGGGAACTCGACATTGATGGCCTACATGTGGGGACTTCTCGACAACCGTCCGACGAACGCCGCGAATTTTCGCCCCGGACAGCGGGTTCGGCTGAGCCTGACTCCATGGACGCAGGTAGAAGACCGGCTGGGCAGTCACCAGCGGATCGAACTCGACGACCCGGAAATTCGTCGACTGGTCCCCTATTGGGCGGAGCCCGAAGGCTCGACGCAGACGTCCCCGCTCGCCGAACCGCTGGAGCCAAGCCCCGCAAGGACCACGGGCACCGACTCCGACCCCTTTCGCGCCGGATTGATCGACCGGGCCACGGACGCCGAGGGCCGCGGAGAAACCGTGGTGAAGGGCCGGGACGGGTGGCTCTATCTTGTTGGCGAATTTCTGCACCTGGGAATGGGCCGCTTCACCGAGCAGGGGCCTGCCGGAGGGAGCGACCCGGCGGACGCGATCGTGGACTTCCACCAACAACTAGAGCGTGCCGGAATCGAATTGCTCTTCGTCCCCGTCCCAGCCAAAGCGATCATCTATCCCGATGAAGCCCTTCCCGGTTGGGAGGGGCCGAACCTGGCGAGCGGAGCGCGGCTCGATCCGTACCACCAGGCTTTCTACTCCGCCCTTCGAAGCCAAGGCGTGACCGTCATCGATCTCGTTCAGGATTTTCGTGCCGCTCGAAGAGCGGGCGGAGACCCGCTTTTTTGCCGGCGCGACTCCCACTGGTCCGGTACGGCCAGCCGCATCGTTGCCGAACGCATCGTGGACGTCATCCGGTCCCGGTCCTGGGTCCAGGAAGAACGACAGGTAGAAATGACCACGGAGCGGCGAACGGTGGAAATCTACGGCGACCTCGCCCGCAACCTCGCCGACCCAGCCTTCGGCACCGAAGAGATGGAATTGGATTTCGTCCAGCGACAGGCCACAGATCCCCCGGAGCCCATTCGTCCCACGGAATCGAGCCCCTTCCTGGTCCTCGCCGACAGCCACGGCCTCATATTCCACGCAGGCGGCGACATGCACGCGACGGGAGCCGGACTTCCGGATCACCTGGCCCTCGAATTGGGCTTTCCCGTCGACCTGATCGCCGTTCGCGGTTCCGGGGCCAATGCGCCCCGAATGACCCTCGCACGAAACCCGAACCGGCTCCGCGGAAAGCGTTGCGTCCTGTGGATCGTCAACGCCCCAAGCTTGACCCGCACAATCGGCGGATGGCAGAAAATCCAGGTGGTCCCGTGAAACGAATCGCCAATGAATTCTGCACCGTGTTGGCCGCAACCGCTCTCTCCGCCTGCGGCCCCGGCACACCCTCCGAATCATCGCGGGACACCCGTGAACTCACGGGTGCCCATACCCGGATTGCATGGGTACAAGACGCCGGTACGGACTCCGATCCCTTGTCGGACAGAGGGGAACTCCGGCTCATGGGCCTGGACAGCGACGACGGGCGTGGAGAACGAGCACTCCTGCCCACAGTCTCGAATTATGCCAAGCCGATGATCACCGCAGAGGGCAACCGGATCGTCTATTCCGACCGCATCGATCGATCGATTTGGATCGTCGACTGGGACGGATCCAATCACCGGCGCCTATCGGATGGATTCGCCGTAGATCTATGGCGAGACAAGGACGCTCGGGTCGACTGGGTCTACGCCGTGGAACAATTCGGAAACGAGGGCACCCTCCCTTGCCGACGCTTTCCTGTCGACGAGCCGCATCGCGAAGAAACTGTGTGGGACGGCATGGATGTGACCTGGGGCTGGTTCAGCGTGGCAGGTGACGGACTCCGCGCCGCCGCCACCTGCCCGTGGCCCGACGCGGGCTTGCTGGACCTGACGACCGGAAGCTGGCACCGATACCGGATTGGATGCTGGCCGGACATCGCCCCGGACGGGAGCCACCTTTTCTGGGCACTGGACGGTCCCCACCGCAATCTTCACGTCCTGCGGGAGTCCAGCCGAAGTGAGTGGCAGGTGGACTTGAGCACGGCCCCGGGCATCGAGGGGCTCGAGATCTATCACCCACGATGGACCAATCATGTCCGCCATCTCGCAATCAGCGCCCCGTACACGCTGGGAGACGACGATATAAAGCTCGACAAGGGTGGCCCGGGAGTCGAGATCTACCTGGGGCGTTTCGATGCAAACTACACCCGCATCGAAGCATGGGCTCGAGCGACCCGCAATGACCGCGGGGATTTCTGGCCGGATGCCTGGATCCAGGGGGGGAGCGAGGCGCGGGTGCCCGCCTCCGTGGCTTCCCCTGCCCCGACCCCAGCGTTGCAGGAGCCTGGGATCGACTCCACCAACCACTGGCCCGGTGACCTCAGAGACCTCGTCTTCTTGTGGCGAGACTCCCTGGCACCCAACGAAGTCATCTCGGGAAACTCCACCCGCGTCTGCCGGGTAGAGCCCCAGAAACACGCCCGCTGGGGCCGACACGGCACGATGAACACCAACGGTGGATCCTTCCTCGCGCGAAGGGAGGGAGAGCAGGTGATCGAAGCGTGCCGACTCACCGGTGCCTTCGCCCTGGAAATGCTCGTCACGCCGCGTCGATCCATGGAACCAGGCGGTGCCACCATCGTTTGCTTCTCGGACACCACCGGGCAAACGCAAATCCGACTCCTACAGGATCGAGAAACGATCTACCTGGAAATCTCCGCGGCGCAAGATCCTTCCCGCGTGAGCCGCTTTCCAGTCGGGTCCGCATCCGCCGAAATGCGAACCCACCTGGTGGTCAACGTCAGCGGTGGCACTGTCGAGAGCCACGTGAATGGCGAGCCCGTTTTCACAGCCAACGCCCCCGAGGCGGATCCACGGTCCTGGACGGGCGGCTCTCTTCGCTTCGGCGACACACCCAACCATGATTCGAACTGGTCCGGTTCCATCGAAGGGATCGCGATCTACGCGCGAACCGTCAAGGCACGGGAAGTCTCCCTGAAACATGACCTCTACCAGAGTCGGCTTCACCGTCGACGCACCGTACCAGGCGTCGAAGTACAGGCCCGACTGGTTCATCCCACACCGACGCCCGAACCGCGCACGCTGGCTCCCTATCGGCGGGCCCTGGCCGTATTCAGCTATGACGTCGAAGCCGGTCTCGATGACGAGCGGATCCAGGTGGTTCACTGGACGATCCTGGACGGTCAACGATTGCCCGGGGTAGCCGACCGCATCCCCGGAACCGTCCACCACCTGAAGCTCGCACCTTTCGACGAACACCCCGAACTCTCCACGGAGCGAATTCTGATGGAACGCGTCGACCCGAAGCTCCCCTTCTACTACGACCTGTCCGACCCTTGAGCCCCGCAGGGGCTCCGAATCAGGGGGTAGCGAACGAATCGGCCGTGCAACTTGGCAACTTCCGTTCTAACCCCGTCGTCGGATGCCCCACGGCATCGCGACTCGATCGCCTCTAGCGGATGAGTGGATCGGGGATTCCCACCTCTGCAAAAGCCGCCGCGCGAATTGCGCAGCTGTCGCAACGACCACATGGCGCCTCCGACGGGTCAGGCTCATAACAAGACATGGTCCGGCCGTAGTCGACCCCGCAGGCGAGACCTCGCCGAATGATCTCGGCCTTCGCGAGGTGGATCAGGGGCGCATGGATCGTGACCTGAGTCCGTCCTTCGACCCCGGACGCTGTCGCCAGGTTGGCCAGCCGCTGGAAGGCCTCGAGATACTCCGGCCGACAATCGGGATAGCCCGAGTAGTCCACAGCGTTGATGCCCAGGTCGATGCGATCCGCACCGGAGACTTCCGCCCCTGCAGTCGGTAGAGCCGCAGTCGAGGCGTCCGGTGAACGAGCCGATAATTGCGTGTCAATCGCTCGAGTTCAGCCGGTTCATCGATCCCGTCCACGTTGCCGGTCCAGCCCCAGACGAGGATGACGTCGATGGGCACAGGATACCCGGACGGATCAATGTCCCGAGGATTACCACCGCGAAGATCTCCCATCGTGTCGAACGGGTGCATTTCTGCAAAGTAGCTCAAGGGGAAGAGCCGCTTGTTCCCCTGAATATTGAAGAGCCCGATGGCGCCGGCTTCAGCACAATAATGACCCACCCCATGCCAGAGAATACCGACACGATAGTGCGATTCGAAAACCTGTCCGGACGTCGTCCCGTCGAAATGGACCGGCAGGATCGTGTCGTCCGGGTGGACGAGGTGGATACCGGACGTGTATTCGCCGAGATCGTCGACCGTTTCCCGGTAGTAGTGCAGGGTCTGCCCCAGGTGGACCAGGGTCAGCGCGACGAGGGCGCACCCAAGGGCACGTTTTTGAGCCGATCGACGAAAGCGGGGTTCGAGCCAGGGAAGGAGAAGAAGAAACGGATAAAGGGCCACTCGCTCGACCACGAATCCACCCTCGGACACGTTTTCAGGGGTGACCAGGTAGAGAGCCGCGCACAAGAGAGCACTGACCAGGAATGTCGCCTCGCCTCCCGCGCACGCAGCCCGCAAAGCCCCGGACGCACCGGTCGAGGAGGTGGCGTCGCTGCGGCGGGCCCGAACGGTGTGAACGACGATGAGGGCGGTGATCAACCCGAGACTGCGTCCAACCCAATGCTGCGCCGGACTGAAGGACGCCAGCGAATCAAAGGAGACCAACTCCCACACGCCGGTCCAAAGAGGGCGGAAGTGCGAAACATCGGTTCCCCAGCGATACAGAAACCAGGCCGGAAGGACGCACGCGAGGAGAAGCGCCACCGCCAGGCGCAGCAGGCCCTCGGGGCCCAGGCGGTGACGGGTGATCCCGACGACGGGGAGGACCATACAGAGAATCGCCACCGGCACCAGGTGACAGAAATAGAGCAGAACGAGGGCGGCGACGAGAATCAGCAGGGTCCGCCACCGCCGTGGCTCCTCCTGCTTCCACCACCAGGCGACGATCAACAGCGACAAGGGCACACTGATCACGAAGCCGTAAAGACCGACGTGGAGCAAGTAGTTGTAGATCATCGGAAACGCGAGGAGGGTGAAGAACGTTCGCTCCGGATCCACGGTAAAGAGAAGCCAATAGACCCCCCCGACGAAGAGGATGACGTAGATGCTCAGCAGGAGTTTTTCTGCGACCTGGGGTCCCGTCGCGGCCATCGCGCCCGTAAGAAAGACGTGAGAGAGCAAACTCGGCACGGGCTCGGTGTTTCGGTAAAAGAAGCGCGAGTAGTCCCGCCCTGGATCGGAGTAGTGCAGTAGCGCCGTGGCGGTTTCCAGGTGCATGGGGCCGTCCTGGGTGGGGACCCGGTCCACGCACCAGATCGGCAGGAGGTGCAAGAGCGTCAGACCGATCAGGAGTCCCCGAAAGGACCAGAGACCTCCGCGTTTCACCGCGCTTGCTCCTGTCGCGACAACCATGACCGCAATCGCTGGAGCCACCTCGGCATCCGAGCCGAAAGGTGGGGCTTGGGATGCCGCAGAAAGGCACCCGCCTTCATACGCACGGAGGCCACGTCACCGTTGGGCACCCTCGGCTTGAGAACCGCGAGCCCATATCCCAGGTGATTGAAGTCAATGAGGTCCACGTCTTCGGTCGCCCGAATCTGCTCCAAGGCCGCGACGACGCCCGGAGAAAAGCGGGTGTCGTGCATGGTGATCACGAATCGGTCGGACAGGAGTGGGCGGAAGTTTCTGTAATCGGCCATCACCCCTTCAATGGTGTGATCGGCATCGATGTGGAGAAGGTCGATCTCGATGCCGTCCTTCGCCAGGATCTGCGCGGCCTCCTCCGTCGGACGGATCCACATTTCGACGTCGGGAAAGCGGGTGCGGAAAAAGGAATCCTCTGCCAGGTAATCCGGGGCGCCGAAGCCCTTTTCCGGCACGTTCCCATCGACGAGAATCGTTCGGCCGACGAACCCGTCCCCCAGGTCACGCTGAGCCTGCCGGAAAATCCGCGGAACGAACCCGTCCCCGGAGCCGAGGCACACCACAACTCTGGCCCGCGTACTGTAGACGAGGGCGTAGTAGAGGATCCCGAAGCCCATGAAGCCCGAGGCGGCCCCGTGGGTGAAATTCCATCGGGCATTCTCGAGGATGACGTCGTCCACGAAATCCTGGTTGATCAGGCGATCCGGACTTTGTTCGTCATGGTCCATTCCCGATTATCCCCCCTTTTGACTCCGGGAACACGCGTCGGCGCGGGTCGAGATGACCGCACACTGGGTTTTTCATCCGGTCCGACCGACGATGTGAGTGTAGACGAGGAGAGGCACCTGAATTCCAATCGTCTCGTGGGATCGTCGAACCGGGCCCCGGGCCACGGTCAGTCCATGTAGCCCAGCGAACGAAGATGACGCTGGGTGTCGCCGTCCAACCCAGGGTTGCGGTCCGAGGATTCCGTATCATCGAATCCCCCGATCCAGGCATCCATCAGCCCTTCCAGGCGCTTGGCGATGACAGGATCGGAGGCGAGACGATTGTCGACTTCTTCCGGGTCCGCGGCCAGGTCGTAGAGCTCGCGGTCCTGCCCCATGGGCGTTGGAATCCGTAAGAACTTCCAGCCCTCCGATACGGCTCCAACCCAGTGCCCCTCGACCCCGGCCACCGGACGACGGGGATTCTCCTCGAAAAAATTCCTCCCCGTTTCCACGAATAGAACCCGATCCGCTTCTGGCACCTTCTCCGGATCCAAGAATAACTTGTCATCTTGGCGCCCAGATGTGCCGCAGATGTGGTGCGGATGGGATGCCAAATGACAAGCTATTCTTGCGCGGACCCTAAGGGTTCGACGCGGGGGAGTTTCGGGAGGACCGAGCATTGATTCGCGGGC
>NYZA01000144.1 GCA_002686955.1 Gemmatimonadota bacterium | reverse complement strand
ATTGATCACCGCGACACCGCCCGCCAGCTTCGCCAGCCGCTCCTCGAGCTTCTCGCGATCGTAGTCGGAGGTCGCCGCCTCGATCTGCGCGCGAATCGTTCCGATCCGCCCGGTGATGTCGTCCGCCTTCCCCTCGCCCTCGACGATCGTCGTGTTCTCCTTGTCGATCGTGATCCGCTTGGCGCGCCCCAGATCGGACATGGTCGCATTCTCGAGCTTCAGCCCTAGCTCTTCCGAAATGACGTTGCCGCCGGTCAGGATCGCGATGTCCTCGAGCATCGCCTTGCGCCGGTCGCCGAATCCGGGAGCCTTCACCGCGGCCACCTGAAGGGTACCCCGCAGTTTGTTCACCACCAGCGTCGCCAGCGCTTCGCCCTCGATATCTTCAGCCACAATCAGAAGCGGCTTGCCCAACTGTGCGGCCTTCTCGAGAACCGGCAGCAGATCGCGCATCGCGCTGATCTTCTTGTCGTGGATCAGGATCACGCCGTCCTCGAATACCGCCTCCATCCGCTCCGCGTCGGTCACGAAATAGGGCGAGAGGTAGCCGCGATCGAACTGCATTCCCTCGACCAGATCGAGGGTGGTGTCCATCGCCTTCGCCTCTTCTACGGTGATCACACCGTCCTGCCCCACCTTCTCCATCGCCTCGGCGATGATCTCACCGATCTCGCGGTCTCCGTTGGCCGAGATCGTTCCGACCTGCGCAATCTCGTCCTTCCCCTCGATCTCCCGGGAAAGCGCCGCGATCTTCTCGACACCGAGCTCGACCGCCTTGTCGATCCCGCGCTTCACCGACATCGGGTTGGCGCCCGCGGTCACATTCTTCAGCCCCTCGGCGACGATCGCCTGCGCCAGAACCGTGGCCGTCGTCGTGCCGTCACCCGCGACGTCCGAGGTCTTCGACGCTACCTCTTTCAGGAGCTGCGCCCCCATATTCTCGTACGGGTCCTCCAGCTCGACCTCCTTGGCGACCGTGACGCCGTCCTTGGTGATCGAGGGGGAACCGAACTTTTTGTCCAGAATGACGTTGCGCCCCTTCGGGCCCAGAGTCACCTTGACCGCGTCGGCCAGCTTGTCGACCCCCGCCTTCAGGCGATCGCGGGCCGAGATATTGAACTCCATCTGCTTCGACATTGAATCCTCGCTAGTTCGAGATGACAGCGAGAACGTCGTTCTCGCGCACGATCAGTAAGTCCTCGTCATCGAGATGAACCTCGGTGCCGGAGTACTTCCCGTAGAGCACCCGGTCGCCGACGGAGAGCTCGATCTCGACACGAACCCCCTCGTCGCTCGTCTTGCCGCCGCCGACGGCGACGATCTCGCCCTCTTGCGGCTTCTCCTTGGCGGTATCGGGAATGATGATGCTGCCGACCTTCGCCTCGGTCTCCGAAAGCGGACGGATGAGGACGCGGTCGGCCAGCGGGCGCACTTTCACGGCGGACGCGGGCATGGTGGTCTCCAGAACGATCGTTATCGTCGTACCTATTGGATGAGAAATCGAGCCCGATCCGCGCGAAGGCGTGGTGGGCCGATCCGGCGGACGATAGAGCACCGAGCGGAGCGGCGTCAAAGAATTGGGGAAAGGATGGAGGCGATATGCGAGGGCGCGCCGTCGACCGCCTCGGCGACGCCCACTCCAGCGGCGGCGCATCGTGGGCCGGCTCGATCGCCGGTGCTTTTGAACGCGTGTGTTGAGGAGCGTCGGGGGGCTTCCCGTCACGGCAGGGGCACGGTGCCTTCTCGGTGGGGCGGGCGGAGCCTTCCGGAAGGGCGAAGGAGAAGGTCGGTTCGAGAACAGGCCGGCCGTTCAAGGCTGGACGCACGATCGGGGCATCGAGCTGGTACGCTCGTTAGGAGGTTACGATTTGAGGGCGAGGCACCGGGGGCCGTGCGGCGCATCGTGCTGGAACGCGAGGAGAGAAGATATGGATTGCAGGTGCATTCGGATCCTCGTTCGGGCATCGCTGGTGTGGATGATCGGCGGGGCCCACGCCGCGGAGATCGGCTTGGAGTCGGGTCTCGGCGTGCAGGGGTGGTGGCCGCTCTTCGAGCCGGGGTGCGTGCGAGTGTGTGACGACTTCGTCGCAACGGGACACGAGGGCGGACTTCTCCTCTATCGGCGAGGAGAAGAGCTGCGAACGTGGGCGAGCGCCGTGCCACTGCCGGGGGAGGTGAAGGACGTCTGTCAGGATGGCGAGGTGGCCGTGGTGGCGCTGGGCTACGCTGGATATGCCGTGCTGGATGTGAGAGCCATCGATCGCCCGCGCTTGATCGGAGTGCATCGGGCGGGGCTGCTGGGGTCGGTAGGAGGGGTAGAGATCGACGACGGTCGAGTGTACTTGGCTGTCCACAACAGTGACTATTTCGAAGGGAACGGCGGGCTCGAGATCCTGGACATCGAGGACCCTGCACACCCGAGCACTCTGGGAGTGCTGATTGAGCCGGCTCACGCGCCAACCCATGCGGGACGATGGGAAGATCCGTCGTGGTATGCATTGGAAATAGAGATAGAGGCAGGGCGGATCGGCGAGTGCGAAATCCTCGTGGCTGCCGGTTCAGACTCATTTCAGATTGTCGATGTAACGGACGCGCAAGCGCCAGAGAAGCTGGCCGGCATTCCGGTGGAAGACGAGTGCCTGGGAAGATCGTTGAGCCTTGGCGGAGGACGTCTGTTTACCGTGGGATGCAGTATTTCAATGTATGATATCGAAGCGTCAGAGAACCCAACACTACTGCACCGCGAGACAGTCCCTGGTATCTCGGGTTTTGTTGGTAAGCCGTATCGACTCGCTCAGCAAGGTGATCGCTTGTACTGCACTACGATCTACTACACGACAGAGTGGATCGAAGCGGGTGCCGGCATTGTTGTTTATGACATAGCCGATCACCAGTGGGGCGAGGAGCATGGGCGCGCGAGGGTAAACGCTGATTTTGCAGGGCATCTCACACCATTTCCAGGAGGCGTAGTTGTCGCCGCGGCCAAAGCGGGTGTAATCGGGATCCGCGATTACGGTGCGGAACGCGCACGCGATCAGTTTGACCGGAGCGCGAATCGTTGGAAGTAGTGGCGCGTGCGGAGGAAGACCCATGGGTGAATTCCGTGTTTCTCTGACCATCGCAACCTTGTTTGCGTCGATGGATGTTCCCCCGTTTTCGTAGGCCCGCTCGCAATGTGGGTCCCCCTGGGAGCCGCCCCACTCCCCGAGCAGCACCGGGGCGCTCGGGTCCGCAATGTCCAGAAGAGTCACCCGCACCCAGCCCTCCTCCCCCGCTTCGTCGTCCCGCCCTCCCACGGCGGCGATGTTGCCCTCCAGGTCAACCGCCTGGGCATCCATCGAGAGGGTGGCGAGCACCTGCACGGCCGCGGGGTCGGACGCATCGAAAATGTGCAGTCCCCCGTTCCCGTCGGCCAAGAGACCGATTCCGTCCTCCCGGACCACCATCTCGGAAGGCCGCTGGCAGATCAGGTAGCCGCGGAAGGGCGAGGAGCCCAGCCACACCGGCTGCTCGGGGTCTCGCAGATCGACGCTGCCGATCCGTCCGTCGTAGGCCACGAGCGCAATGCTGTCGCCGAGGACGGCCAGCTCCGGGGCGCAGCCGGCCTCCGGAATGGCGAGCTCACCGATTCGGGAAGGAGGCCCCGGCGGAAGGGCTGTGTCGAGTATCCGGATCCGCTCGTAGCGTGTCTCGTCCCACACATGCTGCCCCCCGCGGGAACGAACGACGATCCTCCCGTCGTCCAGGACGGCGGCCCTGGCCTCTCCCGGCTCGAGCCGGATCGCCGAGACTGGCGTGTCCGATCCCGTGGACCAGATGCTCAGATCCTGGAAGGCATCGACGATCGAGGCCGGATCGGCGACGGCCAAACGAGGTGCACCCAGGGAGATCGTCGACGAGCCGGAGTGATCCTCGGCCACAACGGTCCGGAGCAGCACCGGGGCGAGGGGCGCCCGAAGGTCGAGGAGGTGGTAGTCCGTCCCGGTCCGCAGCGCGAGCAACGAGCGATGGGGATCTCGGCTCAAACCCCCGTCCGGGCCCCGGTCCCGTCGGTTCAGAATCGTGTCGACCCACTCCGGGTTCTCGGGGTCGGCCAGGTCCACCACCTGAAGGCAGGGGCTGGTCCCTTCCACGAGCACGTATGCGGCTCCCTCGGCGCCCTCCACGTCGACGACGCGCCCCGCTCCCGGCTGCGCGAGAGCATCGTAGAGCGCCGTGAAGGTCGGGCTCGAGGGATCGGAGATGTCGAAGGCGGCGAACCCGGTCTCCGTCCGCGCCAGGACCAGCTCCCCGGCCACCGAGGGCTCGCGGAGGGCGACTCCCGCCGGAGCGTAGGCGGCGCCGACGAGCTGCGCACCCTCGGGGGCGGTGGGCCGCAGGAGCAGCAGGGCATCCCGGCCCGGGGCCCGGGGCTCGCCGTTGCACACGGCGACCAGGGGCCGGGGCGCGGCGGGATCGACCAGGGTCAGGCCGCGGGTCTCCCCCGGCAGGTCGATCTGGGCCACGATCGGGACATCCCAGGGAGTCTCCACATCGACCACGAGCACGCCCGCCGCGGCCGCCATATAGGCCAGGGCACCGGCGACGCGGACCTCGCCGCGGAGATCGGACAGGGGCTCGGTCCGCGACGGCCCCGCCACCGCAGTGCGCGGCGGTTTGGGCGGGTGAGTGCTGTCGGTGTCCGCCAGGACGGCCGGCGAGGCGCCAAAAAGAAGAGCGCCGCTGGACAACGCCATCGCCATGACCCGGACTCGCGTCCGGCGCGTGGGAGTTCGAGGGTTGTTCTTCGGCGAATTGCAATGCAAACAAACCGATTGATGGTTCTGCATCAACGAGAAAAGCAGAGGTGAATACAGCATATTCGATCGCACTTTCGAACAGGATGGTATTGCCCTCAAGACGTCATCAAACGCTTTCTCCACGGTCCTCTTCTACTCTGGCCGCCCCTTCGATCAGTGCGCCGAGGGCGGGACGAAAGGCAAGAGCGAACGGGCCGATCTCCGACGCCGGGAGAAGCGAAGCCACCGGATGAGGAGTGAGCGCCCTACAGCCTCGCGCTTGCCCCCCATCTCGACACCCGATACGCCCCCTCCGCCACATGAAAGGAGCCGAGGCAGAGCACCCCTCGCGCCCTTCCGGTCTCAACCAAGCCCAGTGCCCCGTCTAGGGCCTCCGCAACCGATCCGCACTGCTGGGCATCGGCGCCGGCGCGCCGAAGCAAGTCGGCGACGGGAGCGGGAGGGCGACCGCGCCGCGCGTCGAGCTCGGGCACGTAGATCCGGCCGGCGAGGGGAAGCAGCTCGGCGCACATCGCGTCGAGATCTTTGTCGCGAAGGGCGGAGAAGACGATGGCGATCGGCTCGTCGCCCCAGAGCTCCCGCCAGGTCGCAACGCTCGCGGCGACGCCCGGCGAGTTGTGGGCGACGTCGATGACCACGGGCACCGGGCGGGTCTGCACAATGTCGAAGCGCCCGGGGAGATCGAGGTCGGCGAAGCCCTGCCGCACCGCGCTCTCACCCGGCCAAAGATCGGCTCGCTGGAGCAGCGCGCAGGCGAGCGCAGAGTTGGCTGCCTGATGACGTCCGAGCAGTTCAATGGTCAGGTCGGTCAGCTCGATTCCCGGACCCGCCAGATCGGCGCGCAGGCCGGTCTCGCTCTGAGATCGCACGCGCCAGCTCCAGTCCTCCTCGATCAGGTGGAGCTCCACTCCATCGTTCGAGGCGCTCCGGTGAAACCAGTCGGCAACCTCCGGTTCCACCGGGCCGACGACCAGGGGACGACCCGCGCGAGCGATCGGGAACTTCTCCGATGCGATCAGCAACCGGTCGTCGCCGAGAATCCCCGTGTGCTCCAGGTCGATCGATGTGATCGCCGCTCCCAGCGGAAGGGTCACATTCGTCGCGTCGAGGCGCCCGCCCAGTCCCACTTCGAGCACGGCCAGATCGACCCCCGCATCGCGGAAGGCACAGAAGGCGAGCGCGGTCGTCGCCTCGAAGAAAGTGGCCTCGGTCTCTTCGATCTGAGGGGCGGCTCGGGCGAGGAAGTGCTCCACCCTGTCCAAGGGAAGGGGGTGGCCATCGATGCGCACCCGTTCACCGAAGTCGAGAACGTGAGGAGAGGTGAAGAGTCCGGTCTTCGCTCCACCCGCGGAGAGGGCGCTCGCGCAGAGGGTCGCGACCGAGCCTTTGCCGTTGCTGCCTCCGATTACGAGTGTCGGCATGTCCAGGTGGGGATTGCCCAGGGCACGGAGCAGAGCTTGCACTCTATCGAGCCCGAGCTTGATCCTTCCGCCACTGCGGGCGAAGAGCCAGTCCAGTCCCCTGGCCGACACCGCCGTCGCTACTCCGCGGCGACCGGTAAGGGTCGGCGAAGGAATAACTTCCCATGTTCGCGCCCAGATTTGGTGTAGATCTGGTCGATCGGTGAGCTCCGAAACCGGAGGAATGGCAGAGCCCTTTTGAGGATTTCCGAGCTCGCCGATCGGCCAGAGATGCGCCGAAGATGGGATGCAAACATGGGGAGCTATTTCTTCGCCGACTCTAAGGTCAGATGCCGAAGCAGGCGCCCGACGGTGGTCCGCATCTCGGTTCGGGGGACGATCATGTCGATCATGCCGTGCTCGAGGAAGAACTCCGACGACTGGAAACCCTCGGGCAGCTCCTGCTTGATCGTGTCCCGGATCACCCTCGGACCCGCGAAACCAAGCAACGCGCCCGGCTCGGAGATGATGACGTCGCCGAGCGAGGCATAAGAGGCCATGACGCCGGCCGTCGTCGGATCGGTGAGGATCGAGATGTAGGGAATCCTCGCTTCTCGCAAGCGGGCGGCCATTGCCGCTGTCTTGGCCATCTGCATCAACGAGAGGATCCCCTCCTGCATGCGGGCGCCCCCGCTTCGCGCCACCGTAATCACGGGTATCCCTCGATCGAGCCCTTCCCGCATCGTGCGCGCGACCTTTTCCCCCACCACCGAGCCCATGCTCCCCCCGATGAAGCCGAAGTCCATCACGGCCAGGGCGCACTCGCTGACATCGATCGAGGCCCGACCCGCCACGATGGCGTCACGCAGCCCCGATTTCTCGGTCGCCGCCTTGATCCGGTCCTTGTAGCTCTTGCTGTCTTTGAACTTCAAAGGGTCGACCGAAACCAGATCGGCGGCGATCTCCAAATCCAGGCCCTCGTCGGTCAGCAGGGCTACGTACTCCGCGGCGCCGACCTTCATATGGTGATCGCAGCGCGGGCAGACCCAGAGGTTGCGCACCAGCTCGTTGCGATAGACGATCGCGGCGCAACCATCACATTTGATCCAGACGCCGTCCGGCAGGGCTTTGCGTTTGGGGGTCTTGACGCCGCGCCCGATCGCTTTCCGCAGCCACGATTTCGGGTCCATCAGTCCGCCCCTTCCTCCGCGGCCAAGCGGGCGATGGTGCCCCTCAAAAGCTCGGAAAGATGGCGCGCGGCCTTTTGCGATGCCTCGACCACCTCTTCGTGAGAGACCCGAATCGGGTCTTCGGCGTCATCCGGCGCGATCACGTTCGTCACGCAGGAGATCCCCAGCACTTCGATGCCGTGGAGCCGGGCCACGATCACCTCGGGCACGGTGGACATCGACGCGAGGTCCGCGCCGGCGATTCTCGCGAGTCGAATCTCGGAGCGGGTCTCGTACGAGGGCCCCGTGAACGCCATCAGCACGCCCTCATGGAGCGTCGCCCCTTCGGGCGCGACCGCCCGCGCCAACTTCCGCAGCCTCGGAGAGTAGGCATCGGCCAGGTCGACGAAGCGCCGGTTGCTTCCGTCCGACCATCCAATCAGAGGATTCGAGCCCATCAGATTGATGTGGTCGCGAATCAACACTAGATCGCCCGCCGAAAACCCGGGGTTGATCCCGCCCGCGGCATTGGTGACGATCAGCGTTTCGACACCGAGCTCGGCCAGCACGTGGATCGGCATCGAGAGCACCGACATGGGATAGCCCTCGTAGTAGTGGAAGCGCCCTTGTAGGACCAGCGCATCGGTGGAGGGATGGGTGAGCACAAGACGACCGGCGTGCCCCGCGACCGTCGACACCGGAAAGCCGGGAATCTCTTCGTAAGGGATCGACTCTCGCGGATCGAACGACTCCACCAGATCGCTCAGGCCCGATCCGAGCACCACGGCGATCTTGGCCTGGAAGCCCCGCTCTCGCAATAGCTGGACCGCGGGTTGGATCTCCGGCATCGAGCTCTTCGGATTCATCTGCTCTCGCATTCTCGTTGGTTGTTGTGGCTTGTTCGACTCATCTGATGAGCGCGAGTGTGCCGCGCCGAATCTCATCGTCCCCCGATGCGACCCAGAAATAGATGCCGCCGGCGACTCCACGGCCGGAATCGTTGGTGCCGTCCCATTGGAAAGGGGGAGCATCGAGACGGCGCACTGACCGGCCGGCCGCATCGTACAGCGCGATCCGCGCACAGTGTGGCCCCGGAGCATCGCCAAAGAACGACACCTCGACCGAGCCTCCATCGGAGAAATCGACCGGATTCGGACCGACGCGCAGCAGCGAAAGACAGCTCCCCGGCTCCGAGGCGTCTCCGGCCACCGTCACCGTATAGTCGGCCACGCCGGCGCCGGGACGCGCCGGATCGATCTGGCTCGTCACGACGAGCACTCGGTCGGCGGCACCGCCGATCTCCTCCAGGAGGACCTCTCGTACATAATCGCCCCCCTCGACCGCGACCGTCTCCAGATCGAGCACGGCCACCGGATCGAGATCCAGCGGGTCGGCGCCGGCTGCGTCGAAGCCGAGAATCGCGCGGGCGGCGAGCGAGGCGGGTCCGGTGACTTTCACATAGATGGAGTCGGCGAAAAAGCTCTCGAGCTGCACGAATCGCGCGGTGAGGCTGGTGACCTGATCGTCCAGAGTCGGATCGATGGTCTGGCCGATTCCGGTGAGCACGGCGTCGGTGAAGGAGTTGGCGCGAGGATCGAGCGTCGGTCCCCCGGCAGGCATCCCGTACTTTCCCTCTTCGAAATCGGGATCTCGGAGCAGCATGGCGGCGGAGAAATCGAGGTAGAGCTCCAGCATGTCGCGCGGATCTCCCGCGTCATTCAGGCCATCGACGATTCCCGCGACGGAGGTATCGGTCGACGCCATGACCTTGCGGACCGCTTCCATGTTGCCCCACCGCACCGCCGCCTCGGCCGGCGGATGGTCCGCCAGATAGCGCATGAAAAGGGAGGCGTGGCCGTAGTCCCTCTGCTCCTGCTCCCAGAGCGCGAGAGAGCTCGCGTCGTGATCGTCCAGGAAGGCGTCGTAGTGTCCCACCGGCGGAAAGCCGACGAGCTCGGCGGACAGATCGGCGATCCCTTCGTCGAGCCAGGTCGATTCCCGCTCGTCGGCGAACCAATGAAGCAGGTGTTGCAGCTCGTGGGCGGGGACTCCCCGCACGATGTCGAGGAATCCGGTGCCGAGAGAAGGATCGATGTCGAGCACCAGCATCTCTTTTTCGTTCGTTCCCAGCCCTTTGGCCACGTAGGCGCCGTAGTTGGCCTTGAACTCGGCATCGCAGAGCTCGTTGACCGACGAGAAGTACCCGTTGACCGCTACGTCGCCCGCGCGCCTGTAGCTGTCCGGTATGTCGACGAACACGACATAGATGCGATCAAGACCGTCCACATCGCGGGGATCGTTCGAGTCGGGCAGAGGGCGCAGCTCGGTTTCGAGAATGTCGAAGATGCCGGCGGAGGGATCGACGGAGGCCAGCACATGGGGCGGATCGGCGACCGCCGGCGTCGAGGATTCGAAGAGCTCGACGAAGGAATCGATGACCGAATCGTCGATCAGAGCCCCGCCCCAGAGAGATGTCTCCACGTAGATGAAGGCGTGCTCGGTCTTCCGCACGAGGGTGCAATCGATATCCACACCACCGAGATCGTTGAAGTCGCTCAGGTCGAAGATATTGAAGGACTGGGACTGGAGCGTGTCTGCACCATCGGTGCATCGCCCCGCCTCGAGACGCTCTACGGCCGGGCTGCGTCGCCACTCGTCGAGGATATCGGCGATCGCGCCGCGCCCCCCCATCGCCCGCTCGATGACGTGGGTGCCGTCGATCCCGCGGGCAGGGGCTGCGCCCCGTGCCGGCATCGTCGCCGCAAGAACCGCCAGAGTGGCGCCGGTCCAGCGCTCGATTCCTCGCATTCTCCGAGCCTCGTTCCTCTAATCCTCCGGCGAGCCGAAATCCCGCCGATAGATCACCGCATCCTCGCGGCCGAGGAGTCGGCTGCGCCGGTAGTAGCCCGTGCGCCGTCCGATCTCCCGAAAGCCGGCAGCAGTATACAGCTCGCGGGCCGCGGCATTGGAGGCTCGTACTTCGAGCCAGGCCGCCCGGGCGCCCTTGCACCCCCCGGCGTCGATCGCTTCGTCGAGGAGGCGTCGCCCCAACCCTTGCCTCCTGTGGTCGCGCGCGACGGCGAGATTGGCGATGTGGACCCGATTCCTCTCGAAGACCGCCACCACGAACCCAACGATTTCGGCCGTCTCGACCCCCCCCGCGACGAGCACGCCACCCCACTCGATCTCCCCTTCGAACATCGAAGGAGGCCAGGGATCGGGGAAGATCGCCCGCTCCAGGGCGAGCAGGAGCGGCAGATCGGCCCGAGTCGCCTTCCTGATCGGCGGGATCGACTTCATCCGCCGACTGCGGGACGGATGTAGACCGGATCGAGAGCATCGGGATCATCGGGACCGTCGACCAGAAAGCGCGCGAGTCCCAGGCGAGCGACCGAAGCGGGAGAAGCGGAGACTCGTCCCTCCGGGGCGGCGAGATGGACCGGCGCCTCGAATTCACTCTGCGCGAGCAGGGCGCCGGCGGTTCGCTCGGCACCGTTGCCCGCTATCGTGAGGGGAAGATCACGGGGCAGATGGTTCGCGAGCCAGCGCCCGAGCTCCGACAGAGGGATCGCGGCCTCTTCGCTGAGCGGAAGCGGCAGACTCGCGGTCGGATCGGGCGCATAGAGGGCGCCGTAGATTTCGCCGCGCCTCGCATCGCTCGCCGCTAATATCACCGAGCCCTCGATGCACGCAGGCGCCGCCATCGCCGCCAAGGAGGAGACACCCACGATCGGCGCCCCCTGACCGAAGGCGAAACCTTTCGCGACGCCCATCGCGACCCTCGAGCCGGTGAAGGAGCCGGGTCCTCGCCCGACCGCTATCAGCTCCACATCGGCGGGTGAAAGATCGAGGCTGCCGAACAGAGCCTCGACGGCATCGCTCACGCTGCGCGCGTGACGCCCCCGACCCGCGAGCTCGACGGAGCTGATTCCCCGCCCCTCGATCGATACGGCGGCTCCGCTGATTCCGCCGGAAGCTTCAACCCCGAGTACCAACATCCGCTTCCTCTCCAAAGGCCTGCCGGGCCCACTCCGCGCCCCGTAGACCGCGCGGCGCGAACGCGATCTCCCGGACCGCGTCACCAGCGAACGACAGATCGCAGCAGAGCGCCTCCGTCGGCTCGAATTCGCGGAGCCGCTCGCTCCACTCCACGGCCGCCACCCCCTCCTCGCCCATCGCTTCATCGAGCCCCAACTGCTCGAGCTCGCGCGCGTCGCGGATCCGGTAGAGATCCAGATGGTGGAGGAGCAGGCGCCCCCCCTCGAGCCGGTGGATCAGATTGAAGGTCGGAGAGCGAATCCGCGCTTCGCAGCCGAGGCCCCCCGCCAGACCGCGCACCAGCTCGGTCTTGCCCGAACCGAGCGCTCCCCGCAGCAGCAGGACGTCTCCCGCCTCGGCGGAACGACCCAAGGCCGCCCCGAGCGCGCGCATTCGCTCGACCGAATCGGCGACCAGGGCCTTCACCTCGGTCTCAGCGTCACGATCGGGATCACCATCTCTTCGAGGCTCAGCCCTCCGTGTTGAAGCGTGCCGGTGAGTCGTCGCTCGTACTCGCGCTGCTGATTCGGATACACGAAGAAATGATCCCCGCTCGCGATCAAGTAGTTGGTGTTGATCGAAGTGGCGGGCAAACCCCAGCCCTCCGGATCGCGGATGTCGAGCGCCTGCCTTCGATCGGCGTGGATATTGCGGCCCACCTTGTAGCGCACCGCCTTCGACGTCTTGCGGTCGCCCACCACCTTCGCTCCGCGCTGCACCGTCACCGAGCCGTGATCCGAAGTGAGCACGACGGTGCGCCCGGTCCTGGCCGCGGCCCTGAGCAGCTCCTGCAGGGGCGAGTGGGCGAACCAGGTCGTCGTCAGATCGCGATAGGCGGCCTCGGTCGCCGTGATCTCCTGAAGAACCTCCGACTCGCTGCTCTTGTGTGCCAGCAGATCCAGAAACCCGTAGACGACCGAGTAGAGATCGATATCGGCGGACGACAAGAGGCGCTGAGCCAGATCGTGGGCCATGTCCCCGCCATCCACGCGCTCATAGCGAAGCTTCAGCCCACCGAAGCCGCGAGCCTTCATCGCCAAACGCAGAAGCTCTTCCTCGTGCCTGTTCAGAGAGGCGACGGAGTTGAAGTCGTCCTCCCACAGGTCGGGGTGGTCTCGTCGGATCTGTGAGGGCAGCGCCCCCCCGAAGATTGCGTTGCGGGCGAAGGGGGTGGCTGTGGGCAGAAGAGCGAAACCGTAGGCGGGCTCCACCGCGAAGACGTCGCGCAGATGCGGCTCCAGCGCTATCCACTGATCGGCCCGCACGCAATCGAGAACGACGAAGAGTAGTTTCTCGCCCGCGCCGAGAATCGGGACCACGGCACGATCGAGAATCCGATGGGAGAGGAGAGGTCCCGCCTCATCCAACCACGATCGGTACTCGGCGCTCACCGAACGGAAGAAGGAGCGATTCGCGTCTCGCCGGAGATCGGCGTGGGTGTCCAGCAGCGCTGCATCGCCCAGCCGCTCCAACTCGATCTGGCGGCGGAAGAGCCAACAGGCGACCCTGAGCCAACCCTCGGGGTCGAGTCCTCCCGAGATCTCTCCCATCACTCGCGCCATCTCACGCCCGTAGTCGCGGCGGATGCCGTCCCCGACGATCCTCTCGGAATCGAGCAGCTTCTTCACGACCGCGCGAACCTGCGAAGGACGCACCGGCTTGATCAGGATGTCGTCGGCCCGTGCCTCGTAGGCCCGGTCCATCAGCTCCTCCTCTTCGACCTTGGTGACCATGACCACCGGAATCGTCGGGTCGAGATCTCTCACGGCTCGAAGTGTGGAGACGCCGTCGAGCCCGGTCATCATCTCGTCGAGCAGCACGAGATCGATGCCCCCTCGCCGAACTAGCGCGATCGCATCGTCTCCGTTCGTAACCGATTCGACGTGATGGCCCATCGATTCCAACGAGACGATCAGAGAGCGCAGGCTCTCGATCTCGTCGTCTACCCAGAGGATCTGCGCGGGGGGAGGCATGGTCAGTGGTCGGCCTTTTCGGTGTGGAGAGGTAGCTGCAACTCGACGGTGGTTCCGTCACCGGGTCGGCTGCGGGCGATGAAGATCCGTCCCCCATGATCGTCCTCGACGATCCGGCGCGCCAGAGCCAAGCCGAGCCCCCACCCGGTTTCTTTGCTCGTCTGACCGGGACGGAAGGCGCGGCGGGCTTCGTTCATCGTCATGCCACGGCCGTTGTCGCGCACGGTCAGGCGCACCCAATGACCACTGATGTCGGCGGCGCACCAGACCGAGATCGTGCCCGCCTCTTCCGTCGCTCGGCAGGCATCGACGGCATTGCTCACGACATTCTCCACGACCCAGGCCAGAAGCTGGCCGTCTCCGCGAACGATCGTGCCGGGACCGTGCTCCTCTTCGAAGCTGATGACGTGGGCAGCGGATCGTGTCCTGAAGCGTTCCAGCACATCGATCACCACGGAGCGAAGATCGACCGCGACCAGTCTCGGCCTCGACCCGATCCGCCCGAAGCGAGCCGCCACCGCCTCCAGGCGGCCGATCTCGACCGCCATCTCCTTCGATGCCTCGGCCGCGGTGATCGTTCCGTCCCCCAACAGCTCCACCCATCCGGCCAGGCCGGAAAGGGGCGTGCCCAGCTGGTGGGCGGTCTCTCGAGCCATGCCGACCCAGACCGCGCGGTGCTCTTGCTTCCTCAGCAGATAGATGATCCACAATCCGAGTCCGCCGAAGAGCAGGATCACTCCCCCGAGGATCAAAGGCACGCGCCGCAGATCGGAGATGCGATCCGATTCGGCGAAGTGGACCCGGCTGATCAGTGGGCCCACCCGCCCGACGCGCACGTCGATCGGTTCCGCTTCCAGGTCCATCTCCTCCACCATCGCCCGCAAACCCGACAAATCGTCGGAGTCGGGCGGAAGTCCGACGTTGACCCAGTGACGCGGCACGCCTTCCCGATCGGTGATGATCACCGGGAAGTCGATTCGGCGGATCACGTGGTCGAAGATGACATCGAGCGCCTCGGCACCGCCATCCGGATCGCCGGCGATGCTGCAGAAACGGCCGTAGACTTCGCTCACGATCTGGGCGTCCTCGCGCAGCGCCCCCATCAGGCCGTGGACGTAGTAGAACGCTCCGGCGGAGGCGAGAACGGCGCCCGCGAGAACATAGAAGGTGAGCAACGTCGACGAGAGCCGGGGAAGATCGAGGCCGAAGCGCCGCCGTCCCTTTGGGTTCGCGCAAGAATAACTTGTCATTTGGCATCCCATCTGCACCACATCTCCGGCCGATCGGCGAGTCCCGAAAGCCTCGAAATAGCCCGACTATTCCTCCGGTTTCGGGACTCGCCGATCGGCCAGATCTGCGGCACATCTGGGCGCCAAGATGACAAGTTATTCTTGCGCGAACCCTTTCGCATCAGTACTCCAACCTGTAGCGCAGGTCGACGTTGTAGCGGGGCGCGTTCGGGTCGGTCTCGTCGAGCTCGCCGGCCACGAGCACATGATCGGTGAAGGCGTATTCGACACCGAGCTTCCGCCTCGGGTCGGCGGAAAGGTACTGGCTGTAGTAGACGAAGAGCTTGTCGTTCAAGTATTTGCCCAGGCCGACATAGGTCTCGTCGAGCGATTCGAGGGGAGAGCTCCGCCCGGTGCTGATATCGAGTGAGATGTCGAGGAACTCGCGCACCCGGCTCTCGAGAAGCTGGGCGGTGATGGCGCTGGCGTCGGCCGCAGCGCTGGTCTGGTCGTAGAGCCCTCCCTGATCGACGGCCGCGCGCCGGCGGCCGAATGTGAGCAGCAGGATCATGTCTTCGATCGGGATCGGCGCTCGTCCCTGGGAGAGATCGGTGAACTGGTAAGTCAGATCGGAGAAGAACTTCCCTTCGAGGGAGAGATGGACCGGGAGGGACTCGCTACGGTAGCCCCCCTGCTCGTCACGAACCCGCTCCCGCAGCACCGCACCCGCCTCGACCTGCATCTCCGGATCCAGGATCGACGGATCGGGCATCTCGATCCGGCCGCTCTCGATCTCGAAACGGTTCTTTCCGAGCAGTGTGTAGGTGCCCCGGATCACTTCGAGCTCGCCCTGGATCGTGAACGGCAGCTCGTCGTAATCGAGCAGACTCTCGAGGTGGAGCCGGCCGCGCAGCTCCATATCGGCTTCGCTGTTCCGGAGCCAGAGGTTTCGATCACCCACCAGAGCAAGGTCGTAGCTCAGAACGAATGGCAGCTCCTCTCCCGGCAGAGCCGGCGGTGGGATCGGCTCAGGCTCCTCTCCGAAGGCTCGGCTGTAGATCGCCTCGTGAACACTCACATCTCCGGAAATATGTACGTTTCTCGTGAAACGCAGGTCAGCATCCACCTCGGCTCTGAGATCGGGGATCCAATCGATCGGCAGGCGTTTCCCCTTCACGCCCAGATCGTAGTCGATCGGCACGTAGTCCCGCGTTGTGAGGGAGCCGCTGACGGTGAAGCGTCCGGTCCTGCCCATCTTCCCTTCCGCGCGATCGAGAATCGTCCGCGGCCCGTCGACCCGCGCGCTGCCCGAGATCGAGTGGAGCGGCGCATTCATCCAGATCAGCCGAACCCGTCCCCCGTCCACCGAAAGCTCACCATGGGCATCCGGCCAGGGGAGATGGCCATCGAGGTGTCCGTCGAAGCGCAGGGCGCCACTGGCCGATTCGATGTCCGGAACGAGATGGCGAAGAAAAGCCGCGTCGAAATCTCGGAGACTGAGCTCGACATCGAGGGCTTCGTCCGAAGGCGCGAAGGAGAGCGGGGCCAGGCAGAAGACGAAAGGAAGGGTTCCGAGTGCTTGGGAACCCGCCCGGTCTCTCGCCGCAAGGTTGAGCTTGCCCGCGTCGAATTCGGCCTCGATCGTCAGGTCGGCGTACCGGTCTCCGAGCACGGCCGGCTCCACGGCGTCGCATGAGAGCGAGAGGGTGGGCGAAGTCAGGGTTCCCGATAGCCGCGCGCTCGCATCGACACGCCCCGCCAAGGAGTCGAGGCCGACGAGGGCGCCCAACTCGGCGAGGGACCACTCCCGCAGCTCGACCGAGAGATCGATCTCATCGAGGGGTCCCGGCGCCGGGTTCCAGCCGATCTGAGGACCGAGCGGGTACTCGCCCGAGATGCGGATCGCCGATCCCCCGTGGCCCGCGCGCAGGCGATCGAAGCGCACCCGCCCGTTGTCGAGGCCGGCCTTCGCCTCGACTGAGCCGAGATACGCGCTTCCGATCGAGAGCTCTCCGATACTCCACTCTCCCTCCACCTTCGGGTTCTCGAAGGTGCCTTCCAGTCGCCCCGAGGCTCGCAAGCTCCCTGAGACGGCATCGTGGCCGGCGCCACCCAGTCGCGCCAAACGGGTCAGATCGATCTCTTCGACCGAAAAATCTATGTCGAGCCCCTCCGCGACCCGCCAGAAGCCCTCGAGAGAGAGATTGCCCCCGCCCAAGTGAAAAGCGACCGGATCGAGCCGGAAGCCGCTCGAGTCGGCACGGAAGAGAACCGTGTCCAGGGCGACCGCCCCCCCCATCGGCGAGTCGAGCGCCAACTCGATCAGCTCACCGGAGATCCCCTCATCGATGCGGAGGGGACCGGTGGCGCGGATATCGCGGCGATCCTGCCGCATCAACAGTCGGTCCAGATAGAGATCCCGCGCATCCACCTCGAGCTCGCTCTCGTCGATCCGGATCGGGAGCACCCCCAGCAGGCCCTGGCCTCGGATCGCGGCCCGTCCGCTCGGGTGGTGGAAGACCGAATCGAGATCGACTTCGCCTTCGAAGCTGTCCAGCACGAACGCTCCGTACTCCATCGAGCGCCCGCCGTAGGTCGCCGTCAGGCGAGGGGTTTCCAATGGACCGCTGAGCCTGCCATCACCCTCGAGTGCCCCCCGGAGCCCCTCCACGGGGACGAATCGCTCGAAAAAAGCGGCATCGGGATCGAGGGAAAGATGGCCCTCCCAGCGCATCGAATCCTCGTCCGGATCGACCATGCCGGTGGCATCGACACGGGCGCCTTCCAAGCCGACACGCAGGCCGTCGAAATCGTAGCGGCCGAGGGCATATCTAAGGTGCAACGCTCCATCGGGCATCTCGAGGTCGAAGACGCGGCCCCGGAGCTTCGGTGCGCGCACATCGAGCCAGAGCTCCTCCCCCCCGAAATGCGAGCCCCGCAGCTCTACGGGCCCGTTCAATTCGGTGCCCGCCATGAAGTCCAAATAGGGCTCGATCGCGACGCCGGACGCCCTTCCCTTCAGGCGATAGTCCTGCGTTCGGGGATCTATCGCGGCCTCGGTCGCCACGATTTCGATCCCCTCGACGACCCCTTCCATACGCGAGACCACGATCTCGCGGCCGTCCCACCAGCCGGAAACCGTGTCGGCGTCGAACACGATCGGGTCGACATGGCCTCGACCCCGACCAGCGAAATGGATCGTGTCGGCTTCTCCGCGCACCTGCAACCGGCCGTTCACGCGGCTCTCTGCTCGGGTGATCGTCTCGTCGATCAGGGGTCGAATCGACTGCAAAGAGAACTCGTCGAGATGGAGCCGCGCCTCCCAGATCGGTCCCGCCTCTCCGGGCCGCAGGCTCCCGGTCCCCTCGATCCGGCTCTCTCCGATCCAGGCACCCAACCTCGATGCGCTGTAGCGGTCGGTCCGGGCCACGATCTCAGTCCCGGCCGCCCTCAGAGCCAGAGGCTCGCTGAGACCGAGCGTGGCCGCCAGCGTATCGATCACCAGCGTCGGTCCTTCGTCTCGGCCGGTCAGCGCACCCCTGAGCAGAGCCAGATCGAGCGTCGTTGCGTCGCCGATCGACGCGCAGAGATCAGCCAGGACGATGCGATCGAATCTGAAGCGCTCCAGTGCCATGCGGACGAGACGCGGATCGGGCACAACCGGCGTGCCCCCCTCCCCTTCCCCTTCGGCGAGCGAGACTTCGATCCGGGATGCGCGCAGATCGGATACTCCGAGGCGACCGGCGAGCAGCTCGAATCCCGAAAGCTCCGCGTGAACCCGAGGCAGGACGACCTCCAGGCCGGGGCCCCGCAATAGCAGATCGCTCCCATCGATTCGCACTCGTGGCACCAGCGCCCAGCGCACCCGACCTCCAACGAGCTCGTAGCCCTTGGGTTGCAGCAGCGTTCGATTGAGCAGCGCGCGTGTCACCGGCCAACCGGCTCCGATCCTGTTCACCAACACGACGGCGATCGCCATCGCAGCGAGGATCCACCACATGCGCCTTTTGCCCCTGGAGCGGCCCCCCATCAGAAGACCTGTCCGAATCCGAAGAACCATGAGCCCGGGTCGGGATCGCCGCTCTCCGGGTTCATCTTCACGCCGTAGCCCACCCGGAGCGGTCCGATCGGAGTCTGGTAGCGAAGCTCGGTCCCCATGCTCCAACGCATCTCGCCGATCGCGTCGACCGCCGACAGGTAGGGCCACACCTGCGCGCCGTCGATGAATGGGGCGACACCGAAATCCCCCACGAGTCGTTGCCTGAGCTCGAGGTTGACTAGGGCCAGAACCCGTCCCCCCTCTTCCGGAGTTCCAGGCGCACCAAGTCCCCCTTCGAGATAGCCGCGCACCGTGCTCGATCCACCGGCGGTGAAGACCTGATCGATCGGGATCTCTTCGCTCTCGCCGAAGGGCGCCGCCGCCCCGCCGGAGAGCCTCAAAGCGGCGACACTGCCCTCCCCCAGGCCGAAGAACCGAGCGTAGCTCGCGGTCGCACGGCGGAAATCGAAATCACCGCCGAGGACCCCCCCGGCGTGTGTCAGAGCAATCGTGGTCGCCGTGCCCGACGTCGGAGCGAAGACATTCGCGCGGGAATCGAGACGATGCGCCAAAGTAACGCTCTTGGTCTGGCTGATGTCGCGATCGAGGATCCGTCCCTCGACCGACTCGTTCGCCCATTGGAGCGTCGCCTCCAGGTAGACCTCCGTGTCGGTTCCGATTCGGCGCAAGAGGCGCCCGACGATTCCCCAAGTGCTGAGCCGGTCCTCGCGCCCCACCGGGATCTCCTGGGCGGTAAACGCGGTTCCGCCGGCGCTGAGGCGATGTCCGAAGATCCAGGGTTGCAGATAGGCGAATTCGAAGCGGCTCGCGAGCGGATCGATGCGACCCTCGTCGTAATAGCGACTCAGTTGCCAGGTCGCCTCGGCACGCACCGTGACTAGCCGCGCGGTGCCGGCGAGGTTCTTGTGCCCCCAATCGGCCGAGAGGCGAACGTTCTCCCGCTCGCCGGTGCTGGAGCCGACCGCGAACGAGATCCAGCGCGGGCTGCGTTCAATCAGCTCGACACGGAGATTCACCGTGTTCTTCGTCGAGTCGAGAGCGGTTTCGCTCACCTTTACGCCCGAGAATAGACCGGTGTTGTAGAGATTTCGCTCGTCAGTCAGGATCGTCTCCCGATTGTAGAGCTTGCCCGGTTTCATCCTCATCTCGCGAAGTACGATCTCGTCCCGGGTGTCGAGATTGCCGCGTGTGACCACCTTCGCGATCGTGTGGGGCTCCCCCTCGCTTACGTCGAAGCGAACGTCGACCGTCCAGTCCCCCTCCCGAATCGCCGTCTCGAATTCGACCGTTGCGCGAACATAGCCCCGATTGCGGTAGAGGGTTCGGATCGCATTCGCATCGCGTTTGACCTGATGCAGGTTGGCGAGATCGCCGGGACGCGTGCCGATCCGCTTCCAGAGCACCTCGGGCTCGAGCCTGGCCGCACCCTCGACCGTAACCCGCTCGAATCGATACCGGTTTCCTTCGGTCACACGGATCGTCAGATCGACCGCCCCGGCTAGGGAATCGAACGCCGCACGGTCTCCCTTCACGTCGGCGTGGATGAACCCCTGCTGCTGGTAGAAATACCGGATTGCCCGTACGTCGATCTGGTAGGCGAGAGGATCGAACTCGATCCTCTCCAATCCCGCTGTACGCTTCAGAAAGGTCGCTTCGGCGAGTCGCATGGCGCCGAGCAGGCGATCCCGAGATACCTCTTCGTTCCCCACGAAATCGATCGATCGGACGGCCAGAGGACGCTCCTCCCCGCTTCGGGCGGCGGGGGCGGGGGCCGAGACGCCAAGGAGGCCGGCCCAGAGTAGGAGGGCACGGGTCGCCGAGCGGCAAAATGACTGCGGACAACTAGTTGGCACGGCAGCAGTCTACGCCTCTAGTTCAACGAATCGGTGCGAGAAAGCCCGCTGTGACTCCGTCGTGGCATTCGGCGCAGTCGAGGGCTCGCTCCGGCCCGCCGCCGATTGTCAGGCTCGGCATCGAGTGATCGACCGAACGAGTCGTCGCGTCGTTTCTGTCGCGCAGAACGAAATCGAAAGTTCCGATCTGGGGAAGGACGAGACTGAACTGGCCATCGGAATCGGTCGGATCGGACTCGACGCTGTTCTGGGGGTTTCCGACCTCCTCGGCGATCACCACGATCTCTTGCTCGACCTGGCTTCCGGCGAGATCGGCGAAGACTTTGCCTGTGACCAGAGTCTGGTCCAGCACGCCGTTGTCGCCATGGCAGTCGCCATCCACGCAGGAGAAGGCGGGGAGAGCGTGCTCTTCGGTGCCGGCGTCGTATCTGGACCCGGCGTCTGCGTGGCATCCGGCATCGAAGCACCCGAGGCGGCCGTATGCGCTCCCGTGAGAGGCCGAGGTGAGGATCCACGAGTCGGGATCCACACCGCCTGGATCGAGCGGCGGAGCCGGGGTGCAGCCGCCGGGCCCCAGAAGGGAGAGGAGCATCCACCCGTGTCGCTTCAACTCCTAGCCTCCGAAAATCGACACCGGGATGATGCGATCGATGTCGTTGAGAGTCAGAAAGACGAAGAGGAGGAGCAGGACGACGACACCGATCTGATTGCTGATCATCATCACCCGATCGCTCATCGGGCGGCGGAGCACCGCCTCGATCGTGAAGAAGACGAGCTGCCCTCCGTCGAGCACCGGGAAAGGGAAGAGGTTGATCACGGCGAGATTCACGCTGATGAGCGCCACCAGACGGAAGAGGCGGTCGATCCCGTAGGCGTAGCTCTCCGCGATCACCGTCGCGATCCCCACCGGGCCCGCCACGCTTTCTCGGCTGACCCGGAACGAGAGGATCTGACGCAGGCTCTCGAAGAGGTACACACTGTCGCGCCAGGTCGCGGCGAGAGCCGCGCCGGCGGCACCGATCCAGGAGACCGGCTGCATCGGTTGCTTGGCGATCATGCCGACATCGGCCAGGGGTGATCCGTCGGGGCGTTGCGGTGCCAGGTTGCTGGTCTCGGGGACTATGCGGAACTCGATCGTCTCTCCCTCCCGGATCGCCGCGATCGAAATCTCGCTGCCGATCCTGTCCGAGAGCGCCATCTGCACGCCGAGCCAGTCATCGATCGGAGCGCCGGCGATCGCGGTCAGCCGATCCCCCTCCCGCAACCCGGCCGCCTCCGCGATTCCGCCCCGTTTCACCTGGCCCACGATCGGTTCCTGAATCACCTGAGTTCGGATCCCGAGCAGAGGAACTCCCAGCTCCTCGTCGAAGCGTGGAGCGATGCGAAGGGCCAGCTCTTCGTCCTCTCGCTCAATGGCGAGAACGATCGATTCACCCGCGGGGGTGGCGCGCACGGCATCGACCACATCGAGGGGCGAGCCGATCTCCACCCCGTCGATCTCGGCGATTCGGTCCCCTACCCGAAGACCGGCCTCGAAGGCCGCGGAACCCTCCCGGACCGTCTCGATGCCGATCTCCCTGGGTCCACCGATGCCCACGGCCAGAGAGAGGAAGTAGTGAACGACGAGGGCGAGGACGACATTCATCGCGGGGCCCGCGAGCACGATCGCCGATCGCGCCGGCAACCCCTTCGAAGCGAAATCCCGTCCGTCACCCCCCGCCGGATCCTCGGGGGTTTCGCCCGACATCTTGACGTAGCCGCCGAAGGGGATGGCGCTGATCGCGTATTCGGTCTCGCCGGGTTGGAAGCGGAGCAGCTTCCGCCCCATGCCGATCGAGAAGGTGAGAACCCGCACATCGCACCACTTGGCGACCGCGAAGTGGCCGAGCTCGTGAATGAAGATCATCAGCCCGAGGCTGAGGATGAAGACGAGCGCGTTTTCGACAAAGGACAGAGTCGGCGCGATCAGGTCGCCCATGAACCGGTTCCCTCCGGGGTGGAGTGGGGAGCTTGCGCAGGGGAATATAGGCGGACCGGAGGTGAAGGGCAAGGCCGAGACGCCCGTTCGTCATCAGCCAAGCGGTTGTCGCGTATGAACTTCACGGGGATCAGAGCACGACCAGATGCAGGAAGGCGTAGGCGCAGGGTGCGGTGAAGAGCAGAGAATCGAGGCGGTCCAGGATTCCGCCGTGGCCGGGCAGGATCTTCGATGCGTCTTTTACGCCGGCGTCCCGCTTGAGAGAGCTTTCGACCAGGTCTCCGAGCTGACCGATGACCGCCAGCGCCGCCCCGAGGCCGAGGCCATGCCATGGTCCGAGAAAGGGAGCGAAGGTCACCGACGCGATCCACCCGCCGAACGCCGCTCCGGCCACTCCCCCGGCCAGACCTTCGACGGTCTTCTTCGGACTCACCGCCGGCATCAAGGGGTGTTTGCCGAAGAGAACCCCCGAGAAATAGGCCGCTGTATCGGTGCACCAGGTCATCAATAAGAGCATCAAGAAAGAAGCGGAACCGAGTGATACGCTGTTTGTTATAGCATTCAGACCATCCGGAATGGTCAGGAGGCGCGGCAGGAACGATCCGAGCACACCGAGATAGAGCACACCGGCGAGCGCGACTCCCAGGTCGGCCGTTATCCCTTCTACCGGTGACCTTAGAGTGCGGTCGATCGCGATAGCCATGACCGAAAGAGCGAGAGCGAGCGGGAGCGCGGTCGGATCGGGGCAGAAGCCGGTGTTGAGGACCAAGAGCACCGTGGCGCCGAAGAGCGAAGGGCGGATACGCCGGGCCTTCGCCGCCGCGAACCTGTGCCACTCGACCGTGGCCAGAGCGAAGCTCGCGTTGATGATGATCCAGATCTGCCAGGAGGATTCCAGTCCGGCCCAGATCAGGATCGGCACGAAAACCACGGCCACCAGAGCCCGTGGCAGAAGCGTGGCGAAACGTTCACGAAAACCGGGACGCCGGACGCGATCGGCCGGGCTCACGCCCTCAGGTCCTTCGGTCTGAAGCCCAGAGCCGAGCCGCCCCCGAACTCCCCGACGAGGAAATCGATCGCCGCGGCGTAGCTTCTCCAGCCCAATCCGTTGATCTGCCCGACGGAAACCGCCGCGATCAGTGAGCGCCGGCGGAAAGACTCGCGGGCGTGGATGTTGGAGAGATGCACCTCGACCACCGGCAGATCGGTCGCGGCCACCGCATCGCGCAGCGCGACGTCGTAGTGGGTCAGTCCCCCCGGATTCAGGACGAGTCCGAGGCACTCCTCCGCGCTTTCGATCCGGTCGATAAGCTCTCCGGAGCTGTTCGACTGGAAGCAGTCGAGATCCACACCCTTCGATCTCGCATGCTTTCGCAATCGCTCATCGAGCTCTTCGAGAGAAAGGGAGCCGTAGATCTCCGGCTCTCTCTTTCCCAGACGAGAGAGGTTCGGACCGTGCAGGACCAGGATCGTTCGCTCAATGCTCATCGCTCACCTCTCACCGCGGTGTCCGGGGAGACCAGGCCGGCCGCGACATCGAGTATCGCTGCCTCGTCCAGCTCGGTTTCGATCGTGGGATCGCCCACATCTCGCAAGAGCACCCACGCCCGCTTTCCGTCACGCCTTTTCTTGTCATGGGCAAGCGCGGCGCAGATCTCGCCGGGGTCGAGTCCGGGCGCCTCGACCGGCAGGCCGAGAGCCGAGACACAGTTCGCGACTCTAGCATCGAGATGGTCGGGCGTGGTGCCGTGCCGGGCGCCGAGCCTGAGGGCGCCGATGAGACCGACCGCCACCGCTTCGCCGTGCGAGAGGCCGCGATACCCTCCACAGCTTTCGATTGCGTGACCGAAGGTGTGCCCGAGATTCAGAATCCTGCGCGGCCCCGCTTCGCGTGGGTCGGCCCGCACGACTTCGGCTTTGAGCCCGATCGACTCGAGAATCGCGTCCCGCAGGAGCCGATCGTCGACCTCTCGGTCGCAAGACTCCAGCCGGCGGAAGAGCCCTGGCGAGGCCAGAAGCGCCATCTTGACGATCTCCGCCAGGCCGCAACGCTTTTCTCGCGCGGGCAGCGTGCGGAGCAGCTCCGGATCGGCCAACACCAGGGACGGAGGATGAAAGGCACCGAGCAGATTCTTGCCCAGCGGGTGATCGACGGCGACCTTTCCGCCGATCGACGCATCGACCTGCGCTAGAAGAGTCGTGGGGACCTGAACCGATGGAAGTCCGCGGAGCACGGTGGCGGCGGCGAAGCCCGCCAGGTCTCCCGTGACGCCACCTCCGACCGAGACGACCGCGGTGGTGCGCTCGACACGCGATTCGAGGAGAAAATCCTGGATCGTGGCCAGCATCGATCGGGTCTTGGTTCTCTCGCCCCCCGCCACCAGGCGCAAGCGCGGATGGAGATCGGCCCGGCGCAAGGCCGCCTCGATCTTCGCGCCGTGGTGTTTCCAGGCGTTGCGATCGGCCACCACCGCGATGGGGACGCCGCGGGGTAGCTCGACCGGTCGTCCCAGCACGCCCCTCCCCTTCGCGAAGGCATAGCGGATCCGCTCGCCGAGCTCCTCGGCCGCTCCTGCCTGGACGACCACTTCGTACTTCGCGCCGTTCCCGTGATCGAGAGCGAAGGGTCGGCGGCCGAGGAACGCGAGCAGGGCATCGGCCACCTCGCCGGGAGAGCGATTCTCCGTGCTCAGCGAGATCCCCGCCCGGCGATACGAGGGCTCCCTCTCGGCGGCTAGGGTGGAGATATGTGTTGCGAGGTCGACACCAGCGGGGCGGTCGAGCATCGGTCTGTCGCCCGCCTGCGCGAGTCGATCCGCCAAGGTCGCAACACTTGCGCTCAGCCGGAACACGCGGGCAAACTCCAAGGCAAGGCTCGCATTCGCGGAATCGAGCAGCGCGCCACCACCGGTGGCGAGCACGAAAGACTCCGGGCGTGAGAGGTGAGCACTCAGCTCCGCGCTCTCGAACTTGCGGAATGTCGCTTCCCCCCTGGCCTCGAAGATCCGCCGCACCGGCTCCCCGGCCCTTGCCTCGATCGCCTCGTCCAGATCGATGAATTCGACTTCGAGCCTTCGGGCGAGCAAGCGGCCGACGACCGTCTTGCCGGTGCCCATGAAACCGGTCAGCACTATCCGCATCAGGTGCCCTCCTTGCGCTGGCGCTCGCGCAGTGCCCTTTCCCATTCCCGCACCTGGTCCGGCGGGGGGAGCGGGGTTCCGGCGAATATGGCGAGCGCCAGAGCTCCCTGCCAAACCAGCATCGGCAGGCCATCGGAGCTCGGGCGGCGGCCCGCGCGGCGCAAGAAAGGTGTCGCTTCCGGCTGATAGACGAGATCGAGGAGAGCCGCGTCCTCGGGATAGGGAAGATCGCTGGGCCATGGCGACAGATCGGCCTGATCACCGATGCCGCAGCTCGTGGCTTGAGCGACCAACGCGACCGGCGGGATTCGGGTCTGGAGCGCGGAGAGGGCCAGGCTGGACAACTCCATCGATTCGGTCGAGGTGGATCTTGGGAGCGCGCTCCGGAGCCGATCGATCAGATCAAGCGCGCGGGCTGGGCGGCGGGCCGAGACGGCGATAGGATCGAAACCCGCGCGGGCCAGCGCGAGTACGGCGGCCCGCGCCGCCCCGCCGGCACCCAGCACGAGCGCGGGTCCAGGCGCCCCTCTTCCGCGGGTGAGAAGCGCGTCATCGCCAGCGTAGCGAAGCGCCAACTCGAGTCCACGGACATCGGTGTTATGCCCGCTCAGGGTTCCGTCCTCCTCGAGACGCACCGTGTTGACCGCCCCGAGTACCGCGGCGTCGCCTTCCAGTCGATCGACGAGTGTTGCGGCGGATATCTTGTGGGGAAGGGTGATATTGATCCCCGAGAAGTCCCGAGCACGAATCCGATCGAGGGTGGCATCGAGGCGTCCGGGTTCCACCCGAAATGGCAGATATCGGGCCTCGATTCCCCAATGAGCGAGCATCATCTCGTGTAGGGCCGGCGAGAGGGAGTGCTCGATCGGATCTCCGATGACGCCGAACGTGCGGGTGCGGCCGGAGGCGGGGGACGGATCGGAAGGGGTCGCGCCCGAGCTCACGGTGCGCTCCCCGGCGCGATCCCCGTCCTCAGAATCCCCCAAAACCCGGGGAAGGAGACGTCGACACATTCCGCCCCGATCACATCGGTGGTCCCGCGAGCCGCCAGTCCCGCCACGGCGAAGGCCATCGCGAGCCGATGGTCTCCTTCGGCGTCCACCGATCCGCCGGCGAGCCTTCCGCCACCCTCGACGACGAAGCCGTCGGGACGCTCCTCCACGCGCGCGCCGAGCTTGGCGAGACCTGAGCAGATCCCCCGAATGCGGTCGCTCTCTTTGACGCGCAGCTCCGCCGCATCGGCCACGACCGAGCGCCCACGGGCCGCCGCCGCGAGGACGGCGATCGCGGGGAGCTCGTCGATCGCACGAACCACCTCGCCGCCCGACACCTCGAAACCGCGCAGCTCCCCCCCCTCCACCGTCACCGTGGCGACCGCTTCGCCCGCCCTGTCGTCTTCGGGCTCGATCACGACACGCGCGCCGGCGCGCCCGAGCAGGTCGAGCACACCAGTGCGGGTCGGGTTGACTCCGAGGCCCTGAACACGGGCCCGCCCCCCGGTGATCGCCGCCGCCACGAAGAGAAAGGCGGCGGAGGAGATGTCTCCGGGGATGTTGAGCTCGTTCGGCATCGAAAGTTCGCGCGGCCCCTCCTCGAGCTCCAGCCATCCACCGGGGAGACGCGTCACCGGCCGCCCGGCCACCGAGAGCATGCGCTCGGTGTGATCCCGCGCCGGACCGGGCTCGTGAATCGATACCGCCACCCCCGCCCGTGTCGCCGCCAAGAGAATCGCCGACTTCACCTGTGCGCTCGCCACCGCGAGCTCATGACGCGTGCCGGTCCGAAGTCCTCCCCCCAGGATTTCGATCGGAAGAGTGCCGGCCTCGGCTCCGATCCGGGCACCCATGGCGGACAATGGGTCGATGATCCGGCGCATCGGGCGGCGTCGCAACGATGCATCACCGGTGAGGATCGCCGAGATCGGGGTCGCCGCCAGCAGTCCCGCCAGCAAGCGCGCCGTCGTGCCGGAGTTGCCGCAGTCGATCGGCGCGGCGGGCGAGCACCACGCGGCCGGCACGATGTCGATCGCTCCGCCGTTCCGCCGAATCACACCGCTCCCCAACGCTTCGAGCGCTCCCAGCGTGGACCGCGTGTCGGCCGAGTCGAGGGCCCCTATGACGCGCACCGTCTTGCCCGATAGCGAACCGATCAGAAAGGCCCGATGCGTGATCGATTTGTCGCCGGGAAGCTCCAGATCGGCCGTGAAGGGGCCGCCTCCATGCACTCTCGACACACTCATCTCTTGGCGGCTCCCAGATACTTCCGCAGCCTCTTCGAGAGCTCCATGACGCAGGCATCTTCTCCTT
>NYZA01000143.1 GCA_002686955.1 Gemmatimonadota bacterium | reverse complement strand
GCGACGGCATGCCCCACGGCTGGTTCAAGGTCCGCACGCCGGCTCCGGCGGCGATCGCCCGACGCCTCGGCCGACTCAGCAGACGCTCCCCTCTGGCCGACCGGAGCGGTCTGCGAGAGCTGCTCAAAGCGCTGCGTGCCGATCCGCGCGTGGCAGCGGCATCTCCGAATGCCGTCTGCAATTCCGTCACCTATGGCGGTGGCTATGCGCCGAACGATCGGCACTACGGACGCCAGTGGAATCTCGAGATGCTCGATATGGAATCCGCCTGGGCGATCGAGCACGGCACCGCCCCGGCATCCGATCTCTTGATCGCTGTCTTGGATTCCGGCGTTGCCTGGAAGACCGGATTTCACGGCAGAAGCGGCAAGTTCTGCCGGCGACACAAAGACATGGGTGCCGCGATCGCCGCCGCCGTCGACCTGGTCGATGGAGAGCCGGATGGGTACGATCTGAACCAGCACGGCACGCATGTCGCGGGCATCATCCACACCAGCATCGACAATGATCGCGGCATCTCCGGAATGGCGCCGTTCTTCACCTTGGCGCCGGTCCGCGTGCTCGACGCGCAGGGTCACGGAACGACCGAAACTCTGGCCGATGGGATCCAACACATCATCAACCAGAGCTTCGAGTATCGCGTCATCAACATGAGCGTGTCGTTTCCGCCCGGATTTGAGCCGGGACCGTACCTGAAGCAGGTGGTCGAGGACGCGGATCAGCAGGGGATCGTCATGGTCTCCGCCGTAGGGAACAAGGGTGTGCCCACGGTTTCCTATCCCGCGGCGTACAATGAAGTGATTGCGGTCGGTGCGGTCGATCGCTTCGGATCCCGCACTCCCTATTCGAACTACGGCGCGGCCCTCGACGTGATGGCGCCCGGTGGCGTGAAGAGGGACCAGGATTTCGACGGATACCCCGACGGAATTCTGAGCGGTGCGATCGGGCACAGGAACCCGAACAGGACCGGCTACTGGTTCAGCGCCGGAACCTCTCAGGCTTCCCCCCATGTCGCGGCTCTGGCTGCGCTGATCCTGTCGAACTCCAGCGCGACCCCCTATGACCTGACGCCCCTCGATGTGCGGAACATCATCCTACAGACCGCCAACGACCTCGGTGATGCCGGTTGGGATCCAGGCTACGGGTACGGCGTGATCGACCCCTTCGCCGCCCTCTCGGACTGGCAGTCGATCGTGTCGGAGCCGGCCGAGAATTTGGGCGGATACGTGGACAAGTCCAAGGCGGCGGTCCCGGTCTACCCGACCACCCAGTTCGGTGTGGTCGTCGATGATCCCGACGTGGGCCCCGTTCTCTTCATCGAGACGCCCGAAGGCCTCTTCTGTATGTTCGACAACGAGTTTGGAGAGGTAATCCTGTGGCAGATTACATCGGGTGACCTCGAGTCGCTGATGATGGGGCAGGGCGGACTGCTCGCCATGCTCGAAGCCTCGGGCGGCATCGTTGCATTCCTCGATGCTTCCGGAGTGATGCTGGGCACCCTCGAAGCCACCGGCGGGATTCTGGCGATGCTCGACGCCAGCGGTCACATCCTCACGATGCTCGATGCCTCGGGCGGAATCGTCACACTTCTCGACTCTTCGGGTCACGATTTCATCAATGAGCTGGTGGCGAGCGGGGGCATCTTGGCGATGCTCGACGCTTCGGGCGGCATCTTGGCGATGCTCGACGCTTCGGGCGGCATGATCGTCATGCTCGATGCTTCCGGCGGCATGCTGGCGGTGCTCGATGCTTCCGGCGGAATCGTTGCCTTCATGGATGCTTCCGGCGCCTCGGTCGCCGGTGATGAGCTGGAAGCTACCGCCGCGGGCGAGATGGTGTTCGTCGAGGAGGACGGCGACGAGTAGCTCGGCTCTACCTCAGCAGGGGAGTAAAGCGGCGGGTCGGTCACGGCCCGCCGCTTTCGCGTTTGTTTCCAGGATCTATTCACCAAATACCAGCCCTTCCGGCACATCCGCGAAACGAGCGCGGAAGTACTCTCCCAGCGACTTCGCCTGCGGGTCGATGAGGATCGAGGCGCTGGCCCCTTCGCCCAAGAGCCCATCGATGAGAAAGCCGATCGACCGGATATTCGGCATCAGAAAGCGCTCGATCCGCAGCTCCTCCGCCTCCGGGATCAGCTCCCTCACCTTTTCGACCGTCAGGTATTCGGCGGCCCAGGAGTAGGCCTCCGCCGACGTCCCCCATACCCCGAGTGTCGCGGCTCCCCCCTTGTCTCCCGATCGAGAGCCGAGCACGCGACCGATCGGAATCGGTTTCGTCGGTCCACCGGGTGGTGGGGGGATTTCGATCGGCTCCGGCTCGATGGCGATCGTCTCGGTAGTGGGTTGGGTGTGCGGCACCGGTATTCTCACTCCGTCGACGACGACTACCTGCTCCACCTCATCGGCCGGGATCAGTGCTCCCCAGAAGGAGACACATGGCGATGCCTTTTTCCTCAACCCGGTGGGAACGGTGAATCCGGGAATGCTCGACAGAGCGAGCTCAACGATCTTGTCAAAAAACCGGCGCCCGACCTTTTCCGGATCTCGGTCGCGCATGGCGAAACGCAGTCGTGCGTAGGCCTCCGCGTTCGACCCGGGATTCGGTTCCGTCAAGTCGATCAGATCGGCGCGTGCCTCATCGAAGCTGTCCTTGCCTCCCATCAGCTTCCAAAACTCCTCCTCGACGATTCTCGCCTTCTTCTCGATGTCGAGACCCGTGAGCAGAATGCTCCCGGAGTTCCGGTAGCCGCTGAGATAGAGCATCGCCACCTTCAGTGTCTCGGGCGGAGGCTCACCTTTTACCCCCGTGACTCTCACACGATCGGGGCCCTCCTCTTCGAGCCGAATCGTATCGAAACGGGCGACGGCGTCGGGCGTGAGGTACCGGGCGTCGGTGGTTTCGTATAGAAGCTGGGCTGTTACCGTCCCCTCCGACACCAGCCCCCCCGTGTTCTCATGTTTGGTGATCGTAAAGGAACCATCTTCGTCCATCTCACAGATCGGGAATCCTGGACTCTCGAGGGATTCGATCTCCTCGAAAAAGGCGTAGTTACCCCCGGTGCACTGCGTCCCACATTCCAGAATATGTCCCGCCACGATGCCCGAAGCCAGCCGATCCCAGTCGTCACGTTTCCAATTGTGGTGCCAGGCCGCGGGCGCGACCAGCAATGCAGTGTCGGTAATTCGCGGGCAGACCACGATGTCGGCATCTCGCTTCAGAGCCTCGACGATCGGCCAAGCTCCCAGATAGGCGTTGGCGCAGAGCACTCGCTCGTCGAGCTCCGAGAGCGGGCGCCCGGTCGCGCCGTCCACCAGCGGATTGCCCCGTGCCTGCAGCTCGTCGAGCCTTTCCGTGATCTCGTCCCCCTCGATCCAGGCCACCTTCGGTGCGACGCCGAGCTTTCTCGCCAACCCTTCGATCTCCTCGGCGAGCGCCATCGGGTTGAGCCCCCCGGCGTTTGAGATCACTTTGATGTTGCGGTCGGCGCACTGCCCAAGCACCTGCTCCATCTGCGTCAGGAAAGTCCGCGCGTACCCTCGACTCGGGTCTTTCAGCCGGTCCCTGAAGAGGATCATCATGGTGAGCTCGGCGAGGTAGTCCCCCGTCAAAAAATCGATCTCTCCCCCTTCGACCATCTCTTTCGCCGCCGAGAGGCGGTCCCCGTAGAAGCCGCTACAGTTCGCGATTCTCAGGGTCTTGGGCATCGTATCCTCCGTCTCGTAAAGGGTTTTGGGCGCAACAAATTCCTAGTCTCGAGGAGCTTCGATTCGCTTCCGGGCGACCGCCCCCATTCTGGCACAGATCAGCGGGGATCAGGGGCCGTTGACAGCCCGCGTGCCGCCCCCTACATTCCCCGGTCAGTGAATAGCCCGATCCACCCGCCCAGCGCCCCAGTTTCGCGGCGCCGACAAGGGTCCGCGAAGGACCCTAACTAGAGGAGCCCAGACATGGCGATCACCCATGTGAAGCAGATCTTCGACGAGTTTCCCAACCGTTTCAATCCGGACGGGGCGGGCGATTGGACAGCGGTGATTCAGTTCAAGATCTCCGGCGACAAGGGGGGGGATTTCTACCTCTCCGTCGGCGGAGGACAGTGCGCGAGCGCCGAAGGGGTGCACGAAAGCCCGACATCTACGATCACCGCCGCGGACGAGACCTGGATCGGCGTGATCGAAGGAACGGTCAATCCAATGACGGCGTTCATGACCCAGAAGCTGAAGGTCGAAGGCGACATGGGCGCCGTGATGAAGCTTCAGAATCCTGCGATCTTCGCGAACAAATAGCCTACCCCTTCCCCGACCGCGCTCGATGACTGTGGAGCCGGTCCAACGATTCGCGCGCTTCCGCCGCCCGGGCCGCGTCTCGGGCTCGCGTGCGGCTCCGCACGACCGCGAACACCGGCACGACGATCGTCCAGGCCGTGCCGACGATCGCGTTGAAGCGGCCTCCGACCATCACCGTCCCGATGCCCAGGATCATGGCGCCGAGCACCATCATGCCGCCGCCGAGCTTGGGGTTTTTCCACGATTGCCCGACACCGATCAAGGCGAGAATCAGGCCGAGAAGCTGAAGGGGCGTGATCATTCGGCGAGTGCCTTTCGAGTGAAGAGTCTACCCTGCATGAAATGAGCGACGACTCCCATTCGACGAACAGATCCCGGAGCAATGCCTGGGCACTCGGCGTGGACACCGGGGGCACCTTCACCGACGTGATACTGATGGAGCCGGGAGGAGGGCAGTGGGTCGCGAAAACCCCGTCGACGCCGAGCGATCCGGGACGAGCCGTCGAAAAGGGGATCGCGGCGGTTCTGGCCGAGGCCCGCGCCGATAATCGGAACAGTCCAAACGTGGCGGAGGAGCTCGACGTCGTACACGGAACAACGGTTGCCACGAACGCTCTACTGGAGCGAAGGGGCGCGCGCACCGCGCTGGTGACCACCCGCGGATTCGAGGAACTGGCGCTGATCGGGCGCCAGTCCCGCCCCGACCTTTACGCATTGGAGCCCCGGCGACCGCCCTCCTTGGTGGTGCTCTCGCTCGGAGTGAGTGAGCGGATCGGATCGGAGGGAGAGATCGTCCAAGCGATCGATCTCGACGAGCTTCCGCGCTTGATCGACGAGCTACGGCGATCCGATATCGCGTCGGTGGCGATTTGTCTGCTCCACAGTTATGCCGAATCTCGACACGAGCGCAGGGTGGGGGCGGTGCTCAGAGCAGAGCGTTTCGACGTCACCCTTTCCAGCGATCTGGTGGGTGAGTTCAGAGAGGTGGAGCGGGCCTGGACCACGGTCGCCAACGCCTATGTCGCTCCGTTGATGTCGCGTTATCTTCGCCGACTCTCTCGCCGCATTCCGCGCCTGCGGATCATGCTCTCGTCGGGTGGAACCGCGTCGGCCGGCTACGCCGCGAAAGAGCCGATTCGTACTCTGCTCTCTGGTCCGGCCGGAGGAGTAGTCGGAGCAAGAGGCGTAGACCGACGAGAGCTCGATACAGAGTTTGTAGGCCCATCCTCGATAGCATTCGACATGGGCGGGACATCGACCGACGTGACGGTTTGCGGGTCGGAGCCCTTGGCAACGACCGAGATGCACTTCGCCGAAATGACCTTGCGAACGCCCGTGCTCGACATTCACACCGTCGGGGCGGGCGGAGGCTCGATCGCGGAGATCGATGCGGGCGGGGCCCTGCGCGTGGGACCGCGGAGCGCGGGGGCGCACCCCGGTCCCGCCTGCTACGGAAAAGGGGGCGAGGCGGTTACGGTAACCGACGCCAATCTCGTGCTCGGGCGCCTGGCGGCGGATCGCTTCCTCGGCGGGGCTATACGGCTCGATCTCGACCGCGCGAGGCTCGCCTGTGCGGAGCTCGGTTCACGAATGGGGGGGCGTTCCACAGAAGAGGCCGCCCTCGGCGTCGTCAGGGTCGCCTGCGCCGTCATGGCGCGTGCCCTTCGCGAGATTACGGTCGCGCGCGGGATCGACCCCCGAGGTTTGGAGCTCATCGCCTTCGGCGGTGCCGGCCCCATGCACGCTGCGCTCCTCGCCGAAGAGCTGGGAATCGCTCGGGTCTCCGTCCCGCCGGATCCCGGCGCCCTCTCCGCCCGCGGCATGCTCGCCGCCCCGGCCATGCGAGCTCTGGCTCGAACTGTGTTGGTCAAGGCCGATGCGCGTGGAATGCGGAAGGCGCGGCGTGTGCGCGACGCACTCTCGAAACGCGTAGTGAGCGCTCTGCGCCGGGAGGGGTTCGAATCTATCGACGTCGACGCGATGTACGATCTGCGTTACGAGGGCCAGTCTTACGAAATCTCTCTGCCCTTCGATGACGCCGACCCAACCGCGTCTTTTCACGAGAGCTATCGCCGGCGCTACGGCCGAGCTCTGGAGGACCGGTCGGTCGAGATCGTAACGGTTCGTGCGCGCGGCGTCGCGCCGGGAGCGATCACGTCGCTGGGGCAATCACCGCAGACAGTACACAATGTACTTGGACTGGAACCGATCGACGAAATTGTATCAACCGACCGAGAAGGCGCCGTCATCGCACCGGTATACGAGAGGAACGAATTGCCACCGTCAGCCCGAATTCACGGCCCGGCAATCATCGTCGAGCTCACGGCAACGACAGTCGTCCCCAGAGGCTGGGAAATGAGTTTGGATGAGACCGGCCAACTGGTGTTGATCTCGATGAGAAGGTCGAGCAGGGAGCGCGAGTAGATGGACAAGGGTTTCGATCCGGTTCTGCTCGAGGTCGTTCGAAACGCGCTTGGCGCGATCACGGACGAGATGGGTGCCGCCCTGATGCGGACGGGATTCAGTGCCAATATCAAAGAAAGAAGGGACTACTCGTGCGCTCTTTTCGACCGGAAAGGCCGCGAGATTGCGCAGGGCGATCATATGCCTGTTCACCTCGGTTCGATGCCGGAGGCGGTGGCCGCGGCGATGGCCGATTGTCCGATGGCTCGCGGCGACGTCGTCGTTTCGAACGATCCCTATCGGGGAGGCACTCACCTTCCCGATATTACACTGATCGCACCAGTGTTCTTGGGTGATAGCGACACTCCAGAGTATTATGTGGCGAGTCGTGCCCATCATGCCGACATCGGCGGCGCGACGCCGGGATCGATGGGTATGGCTACCGAGATCGTGTCGGAAGGGCTGCGGATCCCCCCCGTCCATTTGGTGCGCGAAGGTGCTCCCGTTCTCGATTTGTTGCGCGTATTCACCGCGAATGTGCGGGCGCCTCGAGAGAGGCGAGGAGATCTGGAGGCACAAATGGCGTCGCTGCATGTAGGTGAAGCGCGATTGCGCGAAGCAGCGGGTCGTTTCGGCGGAGATGTCCTCTCTCTCTACAGCGAGACGCTACTCGACTACTCAGAGGAAATGACTCGCTGCGCTCTCCGCCGACTGACCCCAGGAAGCTACTGCTTTTTCGATGCATTGGATGGATCGATACCGATCGGTGTTTCGGTACATGTGAAGCGAGAAGGAGAGCTGTACCTCGATTTCTCGGAGACGGCCGATCAGGTAGAGGCACCACTGAATGCGCCTCGCGCGGTGACCCTCTCCGCCGTGGCGTACGTCGTGCGATGTCTGGCGGGATCGCATGCGCCATGGAATGCCGGCGCGCTGAGAGCGGTCGAAACGATTACGCGACCCGGCACTCTGCTGGATGCCCGACCTCCGGCACCGGTGGCGGGGGGCAACGTCGAAACGAGCCAGCGGGTCGTCGATACCCTTCTCGGGGCGCTCTCGGAGGCTCTTCCGGAGGAGATCCCGGCAGCGAGCCAGGGGACGATGAACAACCTCTGTCTGGGTGGGATCGACGCGCAGGGTGCGCAGTGGGCCTACTACGAAACGGTCGCGGGGGGCGCGGGCGCGGGGCCGCGGGGCCCCGGGGAGCACGGCATCCACACACATATGACCAACTCGCGGAACACTCCGATCGAGGCTTTGGAGCACTCGCTCCCCCTGCGTGTCCACGAGTACCGCCTGCGATACGGCAGCGGAGGCAGAGGTCGGCATAACGGTGGATCGGGAGTCGTGCGTGTGATCCAATCGCTCGAGAAGGCGCGGCTGACCCTTCTCTCCGATCGCAGAACCACTCGCCCCTATGGTTTGGCCGGAGGCGGCGAAGGAGCATCCGGATCAGCTTCGATCGAGGGGGCGGACGGATCGGTAACGCAGCTCGAAGGAAGATGCGAGGCGAGCTTGGCCCCCGGGGACCGCATCAGGATCGAGACCCCCGGCGGGGGAGGGTGGGGAGCCGCATGAGCAGCGATCCCGCCGGAGCCTCCATCTGTTGCGAGCTTGACGCTGCCGAATCCGAGCTCCACCGAAAGGGGCTGGGGCCGATTTGTGGAGTCGATGAGGCCGGCCGAGGTCCCTTGGCGGGCCCGGTGGTGGTGGCGGCGGTGGTTCTTTCACACCGGCGTCGGGTGGCCGGAGTCCGAGATTCCAAGAAGCTGAGCCCAGCTTCGAGAGAGGAGCTGGCCGCAGAGATTCGCGTATCGGCGCTGGAATACGCCATCGTCGCGGTCGATCACGAGGAGATCGATCGCTTGAACATCTTGACGGCCACTCTGGAGGGGATGCGCCGCGCGGTGGAGTCGCTGGATCTCCGACCGGCGCTGGTCTTGGTGGACGGCAACCGATTGCCGAAGTTCGAAGCCGAAGCAGGGGAGGAGTGGCGGGCGGTCGTGAAAGGAGATGATCGTTTTGCCTCGATCGCCGCGGCGTCGATTCTCGCCAAGGTCGAAAGAGACCACATCATGGTGCAGCTGGATAGACGCTATCCCGGCTATGGTTTTGCCGGCCACAAAGGCTATCCGACCGTGCAGCACCGCCGTGCCTTAAGCGAAATGGGGCCCTGCCCCGTCCATCGTCGCTCGTTCAGGCTCGACTACCGATCCTGAACTTCGTCCTCATCGTCCGGTTCATCAGACTCTTCAGCTGTCGTTTCTTCCTCGGATGCGGCGGGGGCGGCCCGCGGCGCCGTGGAGCTGGATTGGGCCGGGGGTGAGGCAGGCGTGTAGCTAGGAGGCGTGTAGGTTGCGTTGCGCCAGGCTTCCTCCTCTTGTTGCCGGTCCTTCCGTCTCTTGAGAAGGAAGAGCACAATCAAGACGACGATCAAGCCGAAGAAGAATCTCAACAGGCTTCCACCGGAATGCTCATCCTCTTCATCGTCATCATCGCCGGCGGCGACCGTGAGCTCTTCGTCGTCACCGGCGGGGCGATCGGGAGGATCGTACGAATCGTGCAGGTCGGCCAGCGACGCCTCGATATCGCTGAGGGAGCTTTCCAACTCATCGGCGCGCTGCCTCAGCAACTCGCCTTGCGCCGACACGATATCGGCGGCCTCGTACAGATCGTCTTGATCTGAACGCGCCGCGTCGATGCGCGCCTCTACGTGATCGAAGATATCTTCCACCTCGTGGGCGGAATCGTCCGAGCCACAAGCCGAGATGAGGAAGGCGAGGATGACGAGCGCGCCGCGGGCGGAGCCGACTCGAAAACTCATGCCAGAGGTCTCCAGGTTACCGCAATGCGGGGTGGGCGGATCGGCCCAAGAACGACGGCGGAGCATACTACCGACCACAGGTTCTCACAAGCGATCGGCGGCATCGAGTACGATCCAACCCATGGCCCGCAGATCGGAAAACGCGCCGTGGGTAGCATGCTCCTGATCGAGCGCGCCTTGGTGCGCCGGCTCGAGCAACGCGCCGAAGCCGCGTGGCCGCGAGAGATCTGCGGCTTGCTCGTGGGCCAAAAAGGGGAGGAGCGTCGCCTCGTGTGTGAAGCCGTGCCTTTGGCCAATTGCGCGGACTCTTCCGATGCGTTCTCGGCGACGCCGCTCGACGTGCTCGAAGTCGAGCAGAGGGCTCGTCGCGGCGGCTTGGTGGTCGTGGGGGTGTTCCACAGCCACCCCGGAGGAAGCGCCTCTCCATCCTCGGCCGATCTGAAATCCGCGATCGACGGCTACGGTCGCCACCACAGCTGGCTGATTCTGCCGATCCGCCTCGGCCGTGCGACCGATCCCAGTGCGTGGACCCTCGATCGCACGGGGCGGCGATTCGCGCCGGAGCATCTGATCGACACCGATTGACTTCCGGAATCATCCGGTCGGTTATGGTTGCTCCTCCATGCCGACCGACAAGATCCAGATCCGTGGAGCCCGTGAGCACAACCTCGCTGGTGTCGATGTTTCGCTGCCCCGCGATGCGCTGACCGTCATCACTGGTGTGTCGGGATCCGGCAAGTCGAGCCTGGCCTTCGATACCCTCTATCGAGAGGGCCACAGGCGTTTCGTCGAGTCGTTGTCCTCGTACGCTCGGCAGTTCCTGGGGCAGATGGAAAAGCCCCGGGTCGACCATGTCGAAGGGCTCTCGCCGACCGTTTCGATCGACCAGAAGACGGTCAACCGCAACCCCAGATCGACGGTCGGCACCGTCACTGAACTTTACGACTGCCTCCGCCTTCTTTTCGCTCGACTCGGCGTGCCGCACTGCCCCGAATGCGGTCACCGCATAGACGGGCAGACCCCATCCGAGATCGGTCAGAGGATTTTGGCCATGGCTGAGGGTGTGGTGCATCCCTCGAACAAGCCACCACACGCTCTCGTACTCGCGCCGCTGGTAGACGATCGCAAGGGTGAGTACCGCAGAGAGTTGCAGGATCTCGCGACGGAGGGATTCGTTCGCGCGCGGATCGACGGCGAGATTCGTCGCCTCGAAGATGAGATTGTTCTCGACCGATACAAGCGCCACACGATCGAGATCATCATCGACCGCGTTCCCCTCGCGCCGGATCGACGCACCCGTCTCGTGGAAAGCGTCGGTTTGGCTCTCGATCGGGCGGGCGGCCAGGTTCGGGTGCTCCTCGAGAATCGACTCACGACCTTCAGTGCTCTTCGCTCCTGTCCGCGGCACGACGTGGAATTGCCCGAGATCGAACCCCGTCTATTCAGTTTCAACTCGCCTCGCGGAGCCTGCCCGGATTGCAGGGGCCTCGGCTGGAAACGGCGTGTCGATCCGAAGCTACTCGTTCCCGACGGCGACAAGAGCATCGCGGGCGGCGCCTTCGCCAATCTGGACCGCACCGGCAAGCTGCTCTATACGCCATACCGGCTTTCCGATCTGCAAGTAGTCGCCGATCATCTCGAGATCTCGCTCGATTCACCCTGGCGAAAGCTGCCCGCCAAGGCTCGACAGGTCATGCTCAAGGGCACGGGGAAGATCGAGCTCGAGTTCGATGTCGCTTGGGAGGGACGAGGACGAAAGGTCTCCGGGAAGATCAGTCGAGCGTTTCGGGGCATTGTGGGAGGCATGGAGCACTTTCTTCTCTGGGCCGGAGGAGGAGAATGGTCCAAAGTGTCGCGTTTCTTGGCCGAGGGAGCCTGCAACAACTGCGATGGGACACGGTTGCGCCCGGAGGCCAGGGCCGTTCGATTCAGGGATCGCGTGATAAGCGACATGAATCGCATGACCGTCACGGAAGCGGATCGATGGTTCGAGCAGCTCGGATTCGAGGCCGATCGCGAGCGGAGCATCGGCACGGAGATCGTAAAGGAGATCCGAACAAGACTACGATTCCTGATCGACGTCGGCCTCGGTTACATCACATTGGATCGAGCGACCGGCAGTTTGTCCGGCGGGGAAGCACAGCGCATTCGATTGGCTCGACAGGTGGGATCAGGCCTGCGCGGCGTGCTCTATGTTCTGGACGAACCATCGATCGGATTGCACGCGCGAGACAACCGTAAGTTGCTCGACACATTGGGGACTCTCCGAGATCTCGGCAATACAATCGTAGTCGTCGAGCACGATGAAGAGACAATGCGATCGTCGGATCACATTATCGATGTTGGACCCGGAGCGGGGGTCCATGGCGGCCACATCGTCGCGAGTGGGAGCTACTCCAAGATTCGTCAGGCCAAACGTTCTCAAACGGCGGACTATCTCCTGGGACGCCGATCTATCCAAGTGCCCGAGACGCGAAGACCGCCTGAACAGGGCACCATAACGATTAGAGGTGCACGCCAATTCAATCTGAAGAACATCGATGTCGAGCTGCCCCTCAGCTGCTTGATCGCCGTCACTGGCGTGTCGGGAAGTGGAAAATCCACTCTGGTAGATCAAATCCTCTATCGCGCGCTAAGGCGCCACCTGCACGGAGCTCATGAAGAAGCTGGCGACCATGACAGAATCGACAACATCGACGCTGTCGACAAGGTCATCGAGATCGATCAGTCTCCGATAGGTCGCACACCGCGCTCCAACCCCGCGACCTACACAAAAGTGTTCACGGAGATCCGCTCGCTTTTCGCGAAAGTTCCGGAATCGCGAGCCCGTGGCTACGAACCAGGACGATTCTCCTTCAACGTGAGCGGTGGACGGTGTGAGTACTGTAAAGGAGCGGGTGTTCGTGAAGTAGAGATGCAGTTCCTGGCCTCGGTTCAAGTACCATGTGAAGAGTGTGATGGATTGCGCTTCAACCGTGAAACACTCGAGATCCGGTACAAGGGGCGCACGATTCACGATGTATTGGGCATGACGATCGATGAAGCAAACGCCTTCTACGCGGACATTCCCAAGATCGCTCGCACACTCGGAACACTCGCGGATGTGGGATTGGGCTACATGCAGCTCGGGCAGCGATCGACGACCTTGTCGGGAGGGGAGGCACAGCGCGTCAAATTGGCGTCCGAGCTCAGGCGCCCCGATACCGGAAGAACTCTGTACATTTTGGATGAGCCGACAACGGGGCTGCACTTCGCGGATGTGGACAGGTTGATTGCGGCTCTGCAACGTCTGGTAACCTCGGGAAACACCGTGCTCGTCATCGAGCACAATAGTGACGTGATCAAGGTGGCGGACTGGATCGTGGACCTGGGTCCGGAGGGAGGAGAGGGAGGGGGGAGGATCGTCGCCGCCGGCACTCCGGAGGCGGTCGCCGAGTCCGGGGCCGGACCGACATCCGCTCTCCTGAGGAGTGTGTTCGATGGTTCTCCGAAGACCTCGCCGATTCGCAAACAGAAGCGGGAGAGATTGGTCGCGGGTGGATCGGTCGAGGTCAAAGGGGCGCGAACCCACAATCTGAAGGGCATCGACGTCACTATTCCCCATGGAAAGATGACGGTTATCACCGGCTTGTCGGGCTCAGGGAAGTCATCTTTGGCATTCGAGACGATCTTCGCTGAAGGGCAGCGTCGTTTCGTCGAATCGCTGTCGACCTACGCGCGACGCTTCTTGGGGCGGATGGACAAACCACCCGTCGATTCGATCGAGGGCCTTGCGCCGGCAATCGCCATCGATCAAGGAAGAGCGTCGCGAAGTCCGAGATCGACCGTCGCGACAACCACAGAACTACACGATTACCTCCGCTTGCTGTGGGCGAGAATCGGACGGCCGCACTGTCCGGAATGTGGGCGAGAGATGAAGGCTTACTTCCCAACGGGAGCCGCGGACGAAGTGCTTCAGGTCGCGCCCGCTCGCCGTCTCTACATCACCGTGCCGCTTTTCGATGCGAGCCGACCGACACGTTTCGAGCTGGGAAGCGCCGAGGAATTGGTCGATGCGAGAGAACGCCTCATGGGGGAGGGCTTTCTGCGGGTGCTGGTCGGAAATGAAGATCTGCGCCTCGATGAGGAGATAGGAGTCGATCCACGAACGATCTCCCGGGTGGACGCAGTCGTTGACCGGGTGCGAGCCATCGACCGGAATCGACGGCGGATCGCCGAAGCATTCGATCGTGCCTATCGGATCACCGGCGGAATCGCCACCGCCCGGGCCTTTTCGGATCGTGAAGGCGAGGATCTTCGAGTAGAGCTTTCGACCCGCCCGGGATGCGTTGAATGTGATCGCTATTTGGAATCGGAGCTGACCCCTCGTATGTTCAGCTTCAATAGTCACCAGGGTGCCTGCCCCGACTGCGCGGGGCTTGGGATTTCAAGGGAGCCGGATGTCGGAAAGTTGATCGCGGAACCCGGCAAACCGATCCTGGCGGCTCTCGACAAGGCTCCGGCGTTTGTGCTGCGCCACAGCAACAGCGCCTACGGTCCACTGCTGCGATCGGTGGTTGAGCAACTCGGTGCGACCATGCGAACGCCATGGCGCAAGCTGAGCGAAGATCAGAGAGCGGTGTTGCTGAACGGCGACGATGGTCGGGTCCACAGGATCCGAAGAAAGCGACGTCGAAGGCGGGCTTCTAGGGACTACACCTATGAGATGAAGTGGGAGGGGTTGGTCTCTCTAGTGAAGCGCTGGCATTCCGCCTCCACCGGAGGTCCTTGGACCAAATCGCTCGAGCGCGTCATGAAGGAACGGGTGTGTACCGGGTGTGGGGGGCAGAGGCTGAAGCGCGAAATGCTGGCGGTTACGATCGCCGGTCGAAGCATCATGGAGGTCGGAGCCATGACGGTCGCGCAGTGTGGCGATTGGTTCAATCACCTAGAAGGCGATCTGAGTGCAATCGAGAGCGAGATCGCTCGGGACGCGATTCTGGAGTGCATTTCTCGGCTCGGGTTCTTGGAGGACGTGGGCGTAGGCTATTTGGCATTGGATCGAGCGTCGAGCACACTATCGGGTGGAGAGGCACAGCGGATCCGGCTCGCATCTCAGATCGGCAACAAGTTGGCGGGGGTCATCTATGTACTCGACGAGCCGACGGTTGGGCTGCATCCACGTGATACCGAACGGTTGCTCGATACACTCGAGGATCTTCGCGACCTCGGAAATACCGTTCTCGTAGTCGAGCACGATCGCGACACGATTGAGCGGGCGGATCATGTCATCGATCTTGGCCCTGGTGCGGGCGAGACCGGCGGATATGTGGTTTCGGCCGGTTCACCCGCCGAGTTGGCCCGGGATTCCCAGTCACTCACCGGAGCCTACCTTTCAGGTCGGGAGATTCTCGCACCCCCCTCGGGCACGCGGCCAGGAATAGGAGGAAAGATCGAAGTTCGCGGCTGCGAGACCCACAACCTGCGGAATGTCGATGCCGACCTTCCGATCGGAGCCTTTACCGTTGTTTCCGGCGTTTCAGGAAGCGGCAAATCTTCACTGGTGATGGAGACCATACGACCAGCCATTGCGGAGCTGCTGGGCGGAGGTACAGGTGACGGAACGGTATCGATCGATCAACCCGCGGGGAACGCCAAACCGGTGGCGAAGCTGGCGGTCATCGACCAGGCTCCAATCGGTCGCACTCCAAAATCGAATCCAGCGACCTATTGCGGCGCGATTGCTCCGATTCGGGAGCTTTTCGCTAGAACTCGCCTTGCCCGTCAACGTGGCTATTCCGCGCGACGCTTCAGTTTCAACAGAGCGGACGGACGTTGCCCGATTTGCGAAGGTGCCGGAGCGACCTTGGTCGAAATGCACTTCTTGTCCGATGTGTGGGTTCGATGCGACACTTGTAAAGGTCGACGATACAACGACGAGACGCTGGAAGTCCGCTACCGCGACAAGACGATCGCGGATGTTCTGGAGATGCACATCGATGAAGCAACGATATTCTTTCAGAATCACCGTCGCATTCACCGCGTGCTCGATACTTTGGGGCGTGTAGGTTTGGGGTACATGCGCATGGGCCAGAGCGCGACGACTCTGTCCGGCGGAGAGGCTCAGCGCGTGAAGCTGGCTTCAGAGTTGGCCCGGGTTCAGACGGGCGATACTCTATACCTGCTGGATGAACCTACGACAGGGTTGCACTTGGCTGACGTAAAGAAGCTGCTCGAAGTGATTCAAAGTCTTGTGGACAGTGGCAACACGGTCATCGCGATAGAGCACCACCCCGATGTGATGCTGTCCGCCGACTACGTGGTCGACATGGGGCCTGAGGCGGGGGACGAAGGGGGTGAGATCGTCGCGTCCGGCACTCCGGAGGAGGTGATGGAGGCGGGCACCCATACCGCATCCGCGCTACGAGAGCATCAGCGGAGGGGCAAGAAACGAAGCGCCGGAAAGAGGACGATCGCGAGGCGCCACCAGCGGTCGCGGCGGCGTACGAATGCCGGCGCGCCGGCGGAAGCGGTCTGAAAACCACGCAGCACGGCCGACGCCCTTCTTCCCTCTCCTCGCGCGGCAAGTGCGCGCGCCCACCGGAAGGCGGCTTCCGCCGAGGAAGGGGCTCGTTCAGCCGCTTGCTCGAAATGGACGAGAGCCTCGTTGGACGCGCCGGTGGCGGCATGGGCGCGCCCGGCGAGGAGATTGGCGTCACCCACTCGATGCGCCGCATGCCGCTGTGCAACCTCATCCGCCAAGATCGCCGTGCCGGCGAAATCCCTCCGGGCGAAGCGAACGCGCGCACAGTCCATGATCAACTGCGGATCGGGTTCCGCGTGCGGGCTCTTTCGCATGAGCTCGAGGGCGTCCTCGAGATAGTGAGCGGCCTTCGCATAGCGTCGTGCCCGCAGATAGATCGTTCCGAGCTGGTGGCGAGCCCCATAGTCCGCGGGATTGGCGAGCTCCGCTCTCCGTTGCGCCAGGAATCGGGACCGCTGAGCCGCCAGCGCCACGAGACGGGCGGTCCATTGCCCGAGCAGAACCACCGCCAGGAGCACACCGAGCCCGAAAAACCCAAAGTAACGGAGTCCAAGGTAGATCGCCGCGATCCAAAGCCACGAGCTCACGGTGCCGACTTGGCTCCTACCAAATCGCCGAGATCCCGCTGCCCACGCTTCCACGATCTGTAGTGTTCGAGAATGAGATCGTGGTCGAAGGCCATCGGAGTCGGCGGCTTCGCCGGGTCGACGATCATCACCGATTTTGCATCGTCCATCGCCACCGGTTCACCAGTCGCGGTTGCAACATAGACCGCGGTCACCGTGAGCCCGCGAGGATCCCTTCCCGGTGCGGAGTAGACTCCGAGCAGGCCACTGAGCTCTACGCTCAATCCGGTCTCCTCCAGAGCCTCCCGTCTTGCGCAGTCTTCCAGATCCTCTCCAGGGTCGAGGAACCCTCCCGGAATCGCCCAGCCCGGTGGAGGGTTGAGTCTCTCGATCAGCACGATTCCTAGATTGGAGCCGTGCTTGTCTCTCAATTCCACGATCGCGTCCGCGGTGACACGCCACGGTGGAATCTGACCGTCACAGCTCGGGCAGAAGGCGCTCTCGGATGACATCCGGACATGGTAGCGGCCCAGGTATGACGGTGCCAGCACAGCGACAAAATGAGAGGGGCCGCCATTCGGCGGCCCCTGCTGCTGGGGTTTGACGCAACTCTTGCGTCGTCCCTAGTACGTCGGAGCGGGCACGAAGATCCCTACTCGCCCTCGGGAGGGCGAACCAGGAAGGGGATGCCCCAGGCCGTGCTGTTGTAGTCGTCACCGAATTCCGACATCAGTGTCTCGGACGCGATGACATCGATCACGGCGCGGGCCAATGGGCGATCTCCTTTCAACTCCATCTCGATGGTGTAGATCCCGTCACCCGGCACCCGGTCGCCCCGTTCGCCGTTGTCCGACATGCGGAAGCGGTGGCAAAGCGGTCGATCTTGCGGTGCGCCGTCGTCGTCCCAATCTCGGATCCGGCGCCCCTGAGTGTGCAAGTAGACCCACTGGGATGGTGTCCACTCTTGGTCGGTGTTCCCCACGGCGGCCTCGACGCGAAGTATCTGGCCTGGCGCCGCGACGGGGAGATCGGCCGGGAACTCGAGGAAGGCGTTCGGATCATCGATCGACACGGCCTCTGCGCCATCGACCCAGATCGTGACGTTCTCGATGAACACGGTCTGGGCGTCTCGATTCGCGAGACGGATCTGGGCTGGTGTGATCGACGTCATGCGCCACTCATCATCATCCAGGCGAACGAAGCGAGTCGATCGTTTCCAATCATCGGCGAATCCCTTCACGCCGGGGTTTCGAATCCCGTCGTCGCTTCGGTCCACATAGAGCCGACCGTGCATCGTGCGCCGAATCGTGCTCTCGGCGTGACGGGGATCGGGATAGAAGGTCTCGACGACGCGTCGCATCGGTCCACTGGGCCTGCGCCCCCAGGCCACCGGGAGCGATGCATTTCCTTCCAAGGGCGCGAGATCGAGGGCGCCGTCGCCGTCGCGGTCGTCTCCGGCGTAGACCGCGCCTTCCATCGATTCTTGGTGCGTGTCGGTGAAATCGCCATAGCTGGAATCCATCGAGCTTTCCAGATTGGCATCGTCGGATCCGAGGCTGCCGAGGGGAGTGTCCGCGCAACCGGTGATCGCCCAGGTGGCGGCGGAAAGCGTTGTCAGAACGGTGAGCGTGCGTCTCATTGAGGGTTCTCCTGAAAGCGGTGAAGAGTAACGAGCTCCGGACCGCCTATCTCTCAAGAGACGTGCCAAAGAGGCGTGTATCGATATTTGGCGCTACGTACCAACTAGTTGACCGATCGAGATCGCGGCGTAGCGCGAAACGAATCGCCCGACATGTGCGCCGGCGTACACCGCCTCGGACCCATCGGTGCAGCGACGAGCCTCCGCCGGGCGATCTACACCATCACGATTCGGCCATCGCCCTTGCGGCGGGCATCGGCCAGTCGTTGTTCCGCCAGCTCCATGAGACGGCCGGCTGAATCCGCGTCGATCGGATAGGCCGCAACGGCGGCGGTGAAGGAACGGATTCGTCCCGGGGCAAGATCGCTTCCAGCGAGATGGTCCTGGAGTCGGGCGATAACGGTCATCGCCTGTGTTGGGTAGGTGGCGGGCATGATGAGCGCGATCTCCTCGCTTCCCCAGCGACCCAGACCGTCGACGCGACGCAGGCGTTGTCGAACGAATTGGGCGAACTCGGACAGTGCTCGATTCGCGGCCTCTTGGCCCAGGCCAGCGGCAAGCGAATCGATGCCGTCCGGATCCAGGATCGCGGCAGCGAATGGCTTCATGATGCGCGCGGAGAGCTCCACCTCGTTCTCCACGCGGGCAAATAGACTCTCACGCCCCGGCATCCCGGTGACAGGATCGACTCCCGCCGCGAACCACTCTCGGCGGATCTCCTCGAGCTTTCCCGCAACCAGCGCGATCACTCGCTCCGGTGGCGGATCCTCGCCAGCGGGGATTCGCAGGGTTGGAACATCGGCTGGTCCCGACCCGACGGTTCCGTCGACGATCGCTAGATTGGCCTCTCCGGTCTGCTCGCCGCTCACGATGTTGAAACCGGCCAGGATCAGCGCCTGGGCCCAACGCTCGGTACGCTCCGCGCCCACTGTCAGGGCGATCGAATCTGTCATGTCCCCGTTCCTTTCGTCTTTCCGCCGCGTTGCTCGGCTTCGGGCGGACGGGATTCCTTCCATCCGATCGACGGATTTCGAATCAGCTTGAGCGCCGAGCGTCGCATTACAGGTTCCTGGTTCGGATAGTCCAGTCCGGATCGAGGTAGAACTCTACGCCCGCCATCGTCTCGTGCAACTCTCGAGACCAAGCGAGAATTCTGATGATCGTGCCTGGATGCACTTTTCCTCTCACGCGAACCGTGGCCCCGTACCCTCCGTTTCGGGGGATTAGATTGGCCCAGCCCGTTTCCGGTGGCTCGGGGGGGGCATCGTCGCTGAGGCCCACGGTGGCACCGACCTCCACGAGAGTCGTGGTGCCCAACTCACTGCCGATCGTCTCTGCCTCGATCCTCTTCGCGGCTCTCAATGCTCCACCCACAGCTCTGCTCTTCACCCGACCGAAGCGTAGGGTTCCAAGCGTTCGGATGTCTGCGTTGATCGCTTCTCGGCGCACCATTACGTCCCCTTCAGCAACGATCAAAGCCCGATCGACGACGGCCACATCGACCTCTTCCCCCGCGTACACCTCGGCTCGGCTGGCAAAGTAGATGCCTTCTCCGACATAGACCGACGCGGTCGTTCGAATGACAGCGTCTTCGACTGAGCGACCCACGAAGACCGGGCCATCGGCGCGGACATCGAAACCCGCGGCGACCGTTCCTTCGACGGTGACCATGCATTTGGTGTCTACATGGCCCACGGAGAAATCGACATCGCCATCGACGACGTAGTTCTCCAAGACCTCGATCGAGTTCTTCCGCTGATTGTAGACGCCTTCGCGTGTCGCGTAGTACTCGCGGCCGTCTTCCGAGAGCCTGACGCCCCGTCCGGGGCGCGGAGTACGGTCGAAGCCATCCCTACAGGCCAGTTCCGTGCCGAGCACGCTCTTGCCCGGTGCTGCGCCCTTGGTGGGTGGCACGCGCGAGGCCAGGTGGTGGCCCTCTTCGACCGCGCGAGAGTGGATCATCTCTCTGAAGTCCACCCGTTCGTCCCCCTCCGCGCCTACGAACTTGTTCTGTGTATCGATGTGGCAGACGAAGCGAGCGGGCTCGCCGTGAGCCGGGTGGGTTCCGACCGCGAGCTCGATCCGAGGCGTTCCCGGAGTCCAGGTCTTTCCCGCCTTCTCGGCCAGAGAGTCCACCTCTGCGTCGACGATACCGTGCTCGACACCTGCCCGCCGGAGCGCCGCCACGATTCCCGCACGGTCCGGGATCGTCAGTCCTTTCCGCGCACCGTCTCTCGGGAAATGCGCCAGCAGGAGATCCTCCGAGACCCCCACCATGCTCTCACAGGTGAGGGTGCTTCCACACAGGGCAGGCAGAGTTGTCTCTGGGCCATGCGAGACGAACACGAGCCCGGATCGATCGACCTCGACGCCTTCCCCCGCCTCGATCATCAGATCGCGCCCCGACTCCGCCTCGATCGCTTCGCCGTCGACTCCCACTCCATCATCTCCCTCTTCCCGTGCGGTTTTGGTGGCGAGTATCTGGCCAACATCGATCCACCGATCGCCCAAATGAGCCCCAGGATCGCCGAAGGTGCGGATCGGGTCGTCCCCATCGATCATGAATTCGAAATCGATTGTGGCGTCTTCGCCCTTGCGCGCGGGGATTCCTCTGGCGACGAGTCGGCGGGCGCCGCGCTCGGCGTCCGGGCCCAATTCGCGACAGTCTCGGGCCAGAGCGCCCACCTCCTCGGGCAGGATCCGCGCTTCCGAGATTCCATCGTGAAGGAGAGCCTGGATCAGGATCTCCTCCGAGGTTTCGATTTCGTCGCTCTCAATTGCACCCCTGTCGTTGCGTCGGATCACCGCGACAGTCGCAAAAGCCTCCATCGCGGCCGAGAGACGGTCCGCCGAGATCTTGATGAGTGGCCGAAGCGCGATCTCCTCCCCCAAGAAGCGAAGCTGGCCGTATCTGGTCGCGACGAGCTCACCACACTCCTCGTCGAGCTCCACGCCAACGCCTGCGCGGAGCTCCGGTCTTTCCGCGGAATCGAAGCGAATCCTGCGGCCCGTGACATCTTGGCCGTCTCGACCGGTTGCTCGTACCTTTCGAGAAGCGATGATCGAGCCGGGCGTGAGGGCGGCGTCCTCCGCAGCGAAAAAGTCGTAACGGGAGACCTCGCCCGCGGTGGGCTTGGTTCCGGAGGCGATTGGGACCGCGGCGACCGGCTTCTGGCTCGCCCTCGCCACCTTTACAGCCGCGGTGATTCCCTCCTCATCCACTCCGTGAACAACGCCGCACGCACGAACCGCTGTGATGATCATCTTCCCCGTGACTTCGGCCTTGCAGGCAAGCATCGGGGGGATTGTCGCCGTGGCCTCTAGACGGTCGGGCGAGAGCGCGATCAACGGCACTAGATCCAGGAATCCCTTTTCGAGAGTGGGGACGCCGAATAGCCTCGCGACCGCCGCCGCACTTCCCTCCATGACTCGGATCCGGGCCGAACAGGGTCTCACGCCTGTTTTCAGCTCGGGCGCGCGAATTCGTTTTCTGCGTATCGATACACCGTCTCTTCCGGCCTCACCTTCCAACCAGCGGGCCAACGGTTCGCCCCGGCGGACGGGCAGGGGCGGATTATCGCGTAGCTCCCAGGTGCCGGGAGTCGGGGGAACCGGCGCGAGGGCCCGCGCGATCACGAGTGACGCCCCTCCGCCGCGGAGCTTGTCCCAGAGCTTCGAGACTTTCTCGCTGATCCCCTTCGGGAGAGGGATCTTGACTCCAGCGCTCAGAGCCGCTTCTCTCAGTTCCTCCTCCCGAGGAGCCGGGCCGTGGGGACAGCCGCGTCTCGTGAGCTTGGCCGTGCGATCATCGTCGGCGATCGCGATCCTGAATGTCGGTTGCCGACTGCCGGGTTTTCGTTTCGCGTGATTGGAGTCGCTCATGCCCAGCTTCCCTCGACTGCAGGCTGCCGCCACACTTGCCCGGGATCGCGGCGCCGGGTTCCGCGGGTCATGCTAAACTGGAGTCTTGGGTCCATCGACAAGAGGAAGCGCTTGTGGGTGGTAGAGATCGGAACCGGAAGCCCGGCGCGGGTGGCCGGCCATGGTTGAAACATCGGCCGAAATCAGCTTCCCTTTTCGCAATAGGAGTGCGACGGGATCGGAGTCCAGATGGAGAGTAGAAGATTCCGGATCTGTCTGATCGACGGAGATGGAGAGTCCGTGGGGGCTACGGCGGCGGTTCTGAAGCGGCTCCCTGCCGACGTGATCCCCTTCGTCGACGGTCAGGCGGGCCTGGCCGCGCTGATGAGCGACCCCTTCGACCTCCTCGTTCTCGACCTGATGCTCGATGGCCTGTCCGGATTCGAGGTGATCGAGAGGGCTCGCAAGAAGGGGCGAAACCAGCGGGTGCCGATCATGGTCGTTTCTCCCCTCTTGATCGATGACACGCTCGTGAGTGAGGAGGAGCTCGCGGTAGATGCCTCGCTGCCGAAGCCCGTCGATCTCAGAGAGCTCGAGCGAGTCGCCCGGTCCCTTCTCCGCCCGGGTGATGTGGATTCGGACGAATCGAAGAGGCGGAAACTGCTCTTGGTCGAGGACAACGAATACAATGCCGAGCTGGTTCGCCTTCGGCTTGGACATGAAATGTACACCGTCTCTCACGCCGCGGACGGTGCAAGCGCCCTCGAGCTTTTCCGATCGTTTCGACCCGACGTCGTCTTGCTCGACATACAGATCCCGGCCCCCAACGGACTCGAGGTTCTAAAGGCGATCAGAAGGGACGATCCGGACGCTCTCGTCGTCATGATGACGGCGTTCGGGTCGGAGAAGGTCGCGGTCGAGGCGATGAAGATCGGCGCCGACGAGTATCTGACCAAGCCGTTGGAGCACCGAAAGCTGGAGGCTTTTCTCGAAGAGGCTTGGGTGAGAAACCGTCTCAAGAGCGAGAATCGGCAACTGATGGCACGTCTCTGGTTGTCGAACAAGGAGTTGCTGCGGCAGTACAAGGCCACCTCCGCCGCGATGCGCGCATTGCGAGAGAAGCAAGATGAGCTCGTTCGGGTTCAGCGGCTTGCGGCCGTTACGGAAGCCGCGGTTAGTATCAACCATGAGATCAACAACCCGCTCTGCTCGATCATGGGTAATGCCGATCTACTTCTCCGCAAACACCCAGATGCAAATGCGGATATCATCCGCAAGCTTCAGAGCATCGAGCGCGAGAGCCTTCGCATCAGAGAGATTACCAAGAAGCTCGCCGGCTTGGCCAATGTCGTCACGACCCAGTACGCTGGCGGAGTCCAAATGATCGATATCCATCGCTCACTCTCGTTTGAGCGGACCGACCACGAGAAACCACCGAAACAATCAAAAGAGAACGCCCCATGAGCCGCGCACAGGAACTGACCGAAAAGATCGAATCCGGAACAGTACGTTGTGGAGTGATCGGCTTGGGTTACGTCGGACTTCCGCTCTCATGCGAGTTCGCTCGCTCGGGCATGTCGGTCCTCGGCTTCGATGTGGACGAGACGAAGTGTGCGCGGATCAACAGAGGAGAATCGTACGTTGGCGATGTGTCATCCGAGGACCTCGCCGCCCAGGTCGAAGAGGGTCGATTGACCGCAACCACGGACTTCTCGCTGCTCGCAAGCGTCGATACGATAAATATATGTGTGCCGACACCGCTCCGTAAGACGAAAGACCCGGATGTCTCGTACATCGCCGCTGCGGTCACGGAGATCGCGAAGCACCTGCGTACCGGTCAGCTCGTGATCCTTGAGAGCACGACCTATCCGGGTACGACCGACGAGCTGATCCTACCAAGGCTCGAGAGCACCGGTTTGCGAGTCGCTGAGGATTTCTTCCTGGCGTTTTCTCCGGAACGTGTGGACCCCGGTAATGCACGTTTTCACACACGCAACATCCCGAAGGTGGTTGGTGGTCACTCGACGACATGCACCAACGTAGCCCAGTCCCTCTATCGCAAGACGGTCGACCATGTCGTGCCCGTCTCATCGACGAGAGTCGCCGAGATGGTGAAGCTACACGAAAACACTTTTCGAAGTGTCAACATCGGATTGGTAAACGAATTGGCGCTAATGTGCAACGAGATGGGCATCGATGTTTGGGAGGTCATCGAGGCGGCGGCTACAAAACCATTCGGATTCACCCCTTTCTATCCCGGTCCGGGGCTCGGTGGTCATTGCATTCCTATCGATCCTTTCTACCTTTCCTGGAAAGCTCGACAGCATGGGTTCGAAGCGCGATTCATCGAATTGGCGGGACATGTGAACACGAGCATGCCTCATTATGTCGCTACTAAAGTGGCGGAGGCACTGAACTCCCGTTCTCAGGCGGTGCGCGGCGCGAGCGTCTTGATCGCCGGGGTTGCCTACAAGCCGAACGTGGACGATTCTCGAGAATCACCCGCGCTCGATGTGATAGAGCAGCTCACCAAGTGGGGGGCGAACGTTGCCTATAGCGATCCGATGATTCCTACCTACGCCGCGGGAAGCGTCGAACTGGAATCCGTCGCCTTCGATGGGCAAGAGATCGCCGCCAGGGATTGTATCGTAGTGATTACCGATCACGAGGCTTTTGACTACACATTGCTGCGCTCGCCCGATGGCCCTGTTGTGGTAGATACACGCAACGCACTTCGTGGCGTCAGGTCCCCCCACCTATTCCGGCTGTAGCTTCGGGCGGATCCATCTTGGCGGTTGAACCCCCTGCATTTCAGCCCGAAACGTCACCATGGAGATGACGACATTGAGCACCAGATAGCCGAAGAGAACCGTCATGTCCCAAAACATGAGCGAATTCGGAGTCGGGAAGAGAGCAACATTGAGCACACGGGTCGGCTGTCCCATGTCCACGAATATGAAGAGCATGCACATGATCACCGCTGAGATCGCCAGAAACTCGCCCAGGATCACGATCTTCCCGAACGCCTTGAAATCATGTAGGTAGTACGGCAACATCAGCACCACCGCCGACGCAGCGATGCCGACGAGAAAGGTGAACTGCGAGATGTAGAAGCCCCAGGGCACGTCCCGGCACAAGCCGGTAATCGTCAGCCCGATCTTCAACTGGTAGAGGTAGCAGGACAATCCGGCGAGAACCATGAGAGCCAGGACACCAAGCAATGTCCAGTAGCTGCGACTCCCGAATAGGCATGTTCTTTGGATCGCCGCCTCCGATGTAGAAGTGACACTTGTCGGAGCAGGCGCCGCAACGAACGCAGATATCCATGAACACTTGGAATGAACGGTACTTGTCCAGGCGCTCACGGATACCGTCTATGATGATCTCCTTCCAGTTGCTGGGCAGCTTCCAGTCTTGATCGGCCGGCGCCCATTGCCTGGGATTCGCCATCCCGAGGTATTCGAGGTGCTTGCCCTTCGCGGGATAGATGAAGCTCCCGGGCCGCAGATCCACCGGGGTATCCATCCATCCCGTTTCGGGAAGGGCGATTCGCACGTTCGAGAGCTCGTCTCGGTCGTAGTAGACCATCTCGTCGGGTTGTGGTTCGTGTGCCATCGCCTACTCCTTCTCTACCGGGATTCCGGCCGCCTTCATCTTGTCTCGGAACTGGTCTTCGTACTGCTCGTAGCTGTAGACCTCGAATGGCGGATTCCATGGATTGATGTGGCGCGTCGCCCGGTTGTCGTTGGCGAGGTTCCGAGTGGGGCTCAGGAACACTCCTCCGGCGTGCATGAGCTTGCTGAATGGGAAATAGGCGAAGAGCACGCAAACGAGGAACAGATGCGCATATAGGAGCCAGTGGAGCTCCGCGCCCGAAGCCGGCGCGAATGTGACGAGTCCCATGATCATCGCCTTCGCCGAAGCGATATCGGTCTTTGCGAGATGCCGCAGGGCGAGACCGGTGGCGGCGATCGATACGATCAAGAAGAGAGGGAAGTAGTCCGCCGGAAGGGAGATGTAACGAAGCTGCGCGGAGAAGAGCCTTCGTCCGAGGAGAAAGAGCGTGGCGGCGAAGAGGAAGGCACCGGATAAGAGCAGACCCGGTACGCCGATATCGAGGAATCCGTCCAGTCCGGAAAGAGAACTGACTACTCGGGGAACCGGGTCGGTGAAGAAGCCCATGTGCCTGATCACCACTACGAGGAAACACCAATGGAAGCCGAGGGAAGCCGCCCACAACTATTTGGAGGGAGTGTGAAGAACCGTGCCGTCGGGGCGCACCGTCGTACTCGTGTTGCGAAAAAGCGATCGGAAAAGCAACACCTCAAGAGCCAGGCGCGCCCAAACACCGCCGCTGCCGTGTGGGTTGTCGACGGAATTTGGCTTGATCCACGGCAGCGTGAGCTGTTGGATGTTCCTCGGCCATGGCGATCAAAGCTCGGTTTCCGTCCGCCGGCGGGACGCTACGCCCGGAATCGTTTGGTGGGCGGCTCGCTCCACCAACACCGGATTGCCGGGGCGCGCGCACTCGCGTTAGACGCAGCCCGTCGGTTTGGGCAGACCCGCGACCTTGCAGGCACCCTTGGCGGGGCCCGAGGGGAAGAGATCGTAGATCTCCTTCAGCTTGAAGCCGGTGGCCTTGCAGAGTTTGCGAATCATCGGAGCCACGCCGAACTCGATGTAGTACTCACGCAGGAAATTGACGACCTTCCAGTGGTCGTCCGTGAGGTCGGATACTCCTTCCGTTCCCGCCAGCGCCAGGGCCACGGCCTCGTCCCAACGGTCCGGTTCCTGAATGAAACCGTCTTCGTCGATCTCGATGGTGTAGTCGCCAACTTGAAAATCCGCCACGAGTGATCTCCTTTGCTCAATCCGAGCTGTCTTCTCTGGGGTGGTTGTCTATTTCGAACGAGACGACTCCGCCTTCGCTTTCGCGACGGGACAGAGCTTTCTCGATCTCTTTGATGAATGAAGGGTCTGGAGAGAATCCGAGCGATTTGGCTCTTTCCAGACTGATGATCGCTTGGTTCAGATCGCCAAGCGCGTTTTGGACGATCGCCAGGTGGTGGTGACCTCCGGCATTCTCCTTGTCCAACTCCACAACTCGCTTGAAGCTCTCGACCATCTCCTCGGGGCGGTTGAGGTACAGATGCCCGAGCCCCAAGTTGTAGTGTCCCCGGACGCATTCCGGATCGCACTCGACGGCCTTGCGGTTGGCCTCGACGCTACCCGCGAAATCCCACCGTGCGAAGAGCACGCCCCCCAGATTCACCCACGCCTCGTACATCGATGGATCCAGTTCCGTCGCCTTGCGCAAGGCCTCCTCGGCTTTCGTGAGCTGCCCCAGTTCCTTGAACGCGGTTCCGAGCTTGAAATGAGCTTGCGCGGATTCCGGTCGCGCCCGGACGGCTTGCTCGAGGCCGGGGATCTTCCCGGTTCGTCCACTAGGCATGACGTCGACCTCTCCTCCTGAGTTCCGTGTTCACTGCATCGGTCAGAGAGCGACCAAGCTCGCCCGGACATCGATCGACGACGATGGACAGGGCGGACGCGAGATCCGGACGCAGATCCTCATCCGCGCTGAGGCGCACAAGGTCCGGGATCACCGGAACCAGAAGCGTGGGATTCTCTTCCGCCACGGCCAGCACGACCGCGGGTGCGGTGAGAGCGTTGGTGCCCGATTCGTCGTTCATCGCCAGCCTCCCGCGGCGGCTCGCGCCATGCTTGGAGCCCATTCCGGGGTTCCGAGCGCGTGCAGATAGCGTAGAGTGCATCGATCGCGGGCAGCGTGGAGTCCCGGAGCGGCGAGATCTCGATCAGCTCCGCGCCGCTCCCCGCGATCGCTTCGAGATTCTCCGGATAGTAAAAGGAGAACGCACGATCTCTGAGGACGCCGATGTTGACCGGCTTGGAAACACTGGTGTGTGAACGATGCGGCGCCAGCCGCGCAAGAGTTGGCGCGGAGCGCGCGACTTCGAGCAGTTGCGAGAGATCGATCCGCTCTTCGGCAAGCGTGGCCAGTTTACCGAGAACCTCCGTCATTCTCGGGTGCTCGAACGCGGTGACCAAACCGAGATATCTGCTGGGTAGCAGCTCTCTTTCGAGTCGGGGAATCGCGCCGAGGACTGGCAATCCGGTCTCGATGGCGATCGCCTCTCGAATCACCTTCTCCTGACGACTGGTGCCGACACGATTGAGGATGACGCCCCGGAGCTGCAAATCCGGTTCCAGCTCTCGGCAGCCGAGCACTTGGGCGGCAACCGTACGTGTCGACTTCGATACGTCGACGACCAGCACGACCGATGTGTCGGTCAATCTCGCGAGATGGGCCGTCGAGTGCGATCCTCTTGATTGAAGTTTCACGGTTCCGTGGCCGTGTAGCGACACAATATAATTGACGCAGTTGCAGATCGCGGCACTTGTGAACGCATATAGTGTCGCCAGGCTTTTGCGTCCTATTTAGCGGCCACGTGTTTGGTGTGTGGCGCGGCACGGCGCTACGATCGGCACGCTGCGTCGGCGCCGTCACAGCGGACAGGGGTGTGGAACGGGAACCTCGTATGTGGTGATGTCTTACGTGAGAACAAAAGACAGCCAACACCATAAGAGATGCCCCGTTCCATGGCCAGTGTAGCCGATCTGCTTCGTCCTTTGAGTATGGTTTTCCCAGCATCTCGTAACGGTAGTGAAAGGGCGCGCTGGTTCGTTTCGACGATGCTGGCCATCATCATGCCCTTCTCGACAGCACGTACCTCAAATCTCCTTCGAGCTCTGCATTGGGTCTTCGGTGAGAGCGTGAGCCTCCGCCGCTACTACACGTTTATGGCCCCACCGAAGCTGCGCTGGGCGGAGCTCTGGAGCACGGTATGGATGATGATCCCATCTCCATACGTTGATGAGCGGTTGCTTGTCGCCATTGATGACAGCATCAACCCCAAGACCGGCAGGAAGATCTTCGGCTGCGAGTGGTTCTTTGACCACGCTGCCAAAGCTAACCAAACGCGGTACGCCTGGGCGCAGCTCATCGTGACCATCGGTCTCTTGAAGCCTATCAAGGGAGGCTGGGCATGCCTGCCCCTTGCCTTCCGCTTCTATCACTCCAAGAAGGCCATTGCCGCGGCGAAGATGACAGTTGGCCGTACCCCGGTGACGTTTCAGACCAAGATCGAACAGGCACGGGAGATGCTCATTGCCGTTGCGCGCGCCTTCGACCAAGGCACTATCCTCGCCGTCACCGAATGGATCTACCGCAAAACCTCCTGGGTTGCGCTCTTCACCACCGACCTCAACCTGACGGTGGAGCAAGTCATCGAATACTATGCTGCCCGTTGGAAGATCGAGGCCGCCTTCAAGGAGCTGAAGCAGGAGATCGGCAGCGCAAGAAGCCAAACCAGGAACCCCGTGGCGGTGACCAATCACCTCCACTTCTGCATGATGGCAGCCACTCTAACCTGGATCCACACCGATCAAACGGCGCAAACTCCCGCACGGCTGCACAACGCAACAACGCGACGGTTCTACGCATTCTTTGACGCCAGAAGACAGTTTACCGACGCCGTGAAACCATCTGATTTACGAACACTTTGCCCTGATGAACGCATTCGGCACAAAAACTCGTTTCTATCTATCCTGGTCAAGATGGCTGCATGACGGATCCGGGAAACTTCAGCTAGGGAGTTCTCCGTGACCACACCGGCATCGAGATCCATCCTTACGATCGGAGCAGGGATCGCAGGAGTAACGACGGCCCTGGAGGCCGCCGACGCCGGCCACGATGTTGTCCTCATCGAACGCGAGCCCTCGATCGGGGGGCGCGTCCTGCGGAATCACAACTACTTCCCCAAACTCTGTCCACCTCTTTGTGGGATGGAGATCAATGTTGGGCGCATCGAACGGAACCCGCGCATTCGCTTGATGACCGAGACGGAAGTGATCGCCGCGAATCGGAAGGCGATTCGCTCCGGAGGGGGCGAGTCGATCACGAAGTGTTGCCAGTGTGGTACCTGCACGGCGGTCTGCGATCTGACGACCGCGGAGATCGCCTCTCCCAGACGGCAAGTACAGCTCGCTCGTTGGGGACTGATGGATGAGCTCGCAGCCGATCCGGCGATATGGCTTTGTCACCAATGCAACGACTGCACTTCCAGGTGTCCCAAGAACGCGCGCCCGGGGGATGTGCTTCAGGCGGTGAGAGCCAAGGTAATCGAGAGATTGGCCGTGCCGGCGGTGCTGGGCCGTCTCGTGGCCAAGGCCAACGTGACTTGGCCGGTTCTCTTGAGCGTACCGATCCTTTTCTTCGTGGCATCACTGGCGATCACCGGACACCTCGCCGTGCCGCGGGCTCCTTTTCCGCATGGCGATTTCGCATACGAGCTCTTCGTTCCGCACAGTTTGATCTATGCCGTGTTCTTCCCTACCGCGGGTCTTGTGGCGGCGGCGCTCTGGCGGAGCGGGTGGCGATTCTGGACGGGGCTCGATGGCGCCGGATCGCGACAGGGCTCGTTTCTGGCGAGTCTCTGGCCGGTCTTGGTTGAGATCGGTACGCACCGGCGATTCGGCGACTGTGGAACGGCCCACAATCGAAAGACAGGTCACCTGGCGCTGGTGTGGGGGTTCATCGGTGCCGCCGTGACCTCCGGCCTGCTGATCGTAGAGATATACGGCATGGGGGAGATCATGCCCTTGCCGCTGGAGCACCCCTTCAAGCTACTCGGCAACCTCTCGGCGATCTTCCTGGTCGTCGATGGTATCATGCTGGTGCGCAATCGACTCGCGAAGGAATCCGAATCTGGTGCGTCCACGGCGTTCGACAGTTTTTTCTTGAGCATCGTAGCTCTGGTGATCTTCTCGGGTGTGTTCGTTGAAGCCGGGCGGTTCTTTCTGCCCACCGCTCTCAACTGCGCGCTCTACGTGGTTCACCTGGGTGCCGTGCTCTGTCTTTTCCTGACAACTCCCTACTCGAAATCCGCGCATTTGCTCTACAGAACGCTGGCCATGGTTCATGAACGCATGGCATTCGCGCCCTCGTGAGTAGAAACACACTGGAGAAAGAGAATATGAGCATGTTGGTCAAGCCCCATGGCGGGCAAGATCTCAAGCCGCTTCTGCTCGACGGGCAGGAGAGGGATGCGGAGCTGGCGAAAACCGAAGGCCTCAAGAAGGTCCCGATGACGACGAGGGAGACCTCAGATCTCATCATGATGGGAATCGGTGCGTTCACCCCGTTGACGGGATTCATGAACAAGGACGACTGGAAAGGATGCTGCGCTGAATTCACGCTGCCATCACTGAACGGTCTTTTCTGGCCGATCCCGATCACCCTCTCGGCCGAGCAAGGTCTGTCGGACTCGATCGGACTGGGTGAGGAGGTGGCGCTGGTCGACACCGAAACCGGCGCGATCATGGGGACCATGAAGGTCACCGAGAAGTACACGATCGACAAGGCCTTCGAGTGCAAACAGATCTTCACCACTACCGACCCGGAGCACCCCGGCGTTGCGAAGGTGATGGAGCAGGCCGACGTGAATCTCGCCGGCCCGGTCAAGGTGCTCTCCGAGTCTTACTACCCCGAGATGTTCAAGGAGATCTACCAGCGTCCGGCGGAGGCGCGGGCTATGTTCGAGGAGCGTGGTTGGAGCACGGTCGCGGCCTTGCAGCTTCGCAATCCGATGCACAATTCGCACGCCTATCTCGCGTGGATCGCCAATGAGATTTGCGATGGCGTTTACATCCACCAGCTCGTCGGCAAGCTGAAGCCAGGCGACATCCCCGCGGATGTCCGGGTTTCCGCCATCGACGCCCTCGTGAAGAACTACTTCCGTGAAGAGCGGATCATCCAGGGTGGTTATCCGATGGAGATGCGCTACGCCGGTCCGCGTGAGGCCCTGCTCCACGCGGTCTTCCGGCAAAACTACGGTTGCAGCCACCTGATCGTGGGCCGGGATCACGCCGGTGTCGGCGACTACTACGGCCCATTCGACGCGCAGCAGATCTTCCATGAGATTCCGAAGGGCGCGCTCGATCTGCAGCCGTTGCCCCTCGATTGGACTTTCTACTGCTACGACTGCGGCACCATGGCTTCGATGAAGACCTGCCCGCACGATAGCAAGGCGGTCATCGACGACGAGGGCCAGTATCAGGGCGGATCTCGCCTGCTTCTGTCGGGCACGATGCTTCGCAAGCTGATGAGCGAAGGAAAGCCGGTGCCGAAGGAGTTCTCGAAGCCCGAGGTCGTCGCGATCTTGAAGAACTACTACGACAATCTGGAAGAGAAGGTGGAGATCAAGATGCACGGCGCCGCCACCGGCGACGTCAAGAAGTAGCCATACGACCGGCGGCTCCGGAGTGCGGCTCGCGCAGCGCTCGCGCTGAAGTACCTATGCGCTCCATGCAGCAACTGCAAGGGCCAGCTCCGAGATATCATCAACTATTACGATGCGTGGGAGAAGGCGGGGATCTATTACAGCGGACTGGTCGAGCTGATGGTCAACGCAATGGAAGAGGTCCAGCCCGGCTTCATCGACTGGGAGTGGCACTGATCAGGCAGTGAGGAGCGCGCCGATTCTGGCTCCGTCGAGGGTCTCGTGCGCGCGGAGGGTCTCGGCCAGTTGCTCCTTGAGAACGGCGGCCACCGAGTCCGCCGCTTCCTGCGCGGCGTGCGCGTCTTCGAGAGCGGATTCGTCCCACATCAGGGTCGATTCGGCTGCCTCGGCATTGGCGCGCGCGACATCGGCAGCGTTCCGGGCCGGCGCGAGCTGTTGCCTCGAGAACTCGGAAAGCTCGGCGCGCATTTCGCGTATCGCCTGAAGCGCCCGGCCCGCGGCCGCAACGCTCGTTCGGGCGCTGGAAACGCTGTTCAGATCGATCTCTCGCTCCATCTGCCGGGCGGTCTGGCTGAGATCGCTGGGTGGAAACTCGATCGATCCCCTCGATGTCTCGATCGAGAACCTGGGCGGCTCCGGCCTCGAATCGGCCGCGACGTTGCGCATATAGCGCATCAGCTCCTGTACACGCCCTTGAATCTCGGCGCGACTCCATTCGTCCTTCACGCTGATCTCGCTCGATCGCGACGCCAAGGAGCGAAGCTCGCGAAGCGATCCCGACATCTTTCCCGCCGCACGGCTGAGTCGAGCGAGATCGGTGGCTCCGCTACGAAGCTCTCTCGCATCGGTTCGACGGTTGAGCTGTTGGTCCGTCAGTTGTGTCTCGAACGAAACTGGGCGGAGTTCGGGCTGCGCGTCAGCGCCGCCGGTTGCGGGTTCGCGTTGTGCTTCGCGCGGGCGCTCGGGGCTCCAAATATGTGTTGGGGGGCGGGTTCCGCCCACCGATTCCAGTGGCTTCATGACCCTCTCCTCTGCTCCACGCCAGGACATCAAGCAACGTGCGTGCCAACGTAAGTTGCTTGTTTGTGGGGCGGGAAAAGGCGTGATCTGTTCGAATGAAGAACACCCTGTTCATGGGGCGCTCAGGCCTGCTCAGCGCTTGAACAAGCCCCGGGTCAGAACTTCGAGTTCACCTCGTACACGAGGATCTCGGGGTGGTGGAAGGAGTACTCGTGGAGCAGCCCCGGGAATTGTCGCACGAGTCGACAGCGAGGATCTTCGTCGAGCTTCTCGTAGAACGATCGGAAGGCGAGGGTCTCGGAGTTTTGATACATCAACTCCGTGACAACGATGTAGCCGGGACGAAGTCGAAGCAATGCCTCGAAATCGGCGGTGCGGGCGTTCTCGCGCAGTTCCCAAACATTGAGGTCCAACGATCTGGCCAAGGCCTCGGCCTTCGCGCGAGCCTCGATCGGATGCGTGGCGTCGATCACGCGTGAGTAGGTCGTCCACCCGACGGCGATATCGTCCGGTGAGTAGATCTCATCGTGGCCCACGAGGAGATAGGGCACCTCCCGAATGAATTTGCCGTACCCAACGTGGCCCTCGAGGAAATTGAGCTCGATCAGATCGAAACTTCGGTCGTCGAGTGTCGGGCCGTAGTGGCCGGACGATTCGAGGGCGATTCGGGTGCCCGCCGGGACATTCGCCTCGATCCACCTCGATGCCCGCAGGCGGGTGTCCGGCGAGGTGAAGAGCGGCCCGAGCGCGCCGAGAGCGGGAGCGGTCTCAGTCACCGAGACTACCAGCAAAACCACCGCGACCACCCTCGTGATGAAATCGAATCGCCGCTTCCCATAGAGAATCGGGAGCGCGCATAGACCTCTTGCGGTCGTCCACGATCCGCGCATCGTCAGGAGCAATAGAACGGGGACGAGCGGCAGGGCGTAGCGCGGTGTTTGCAGCGTGAATACCGTCAGGAGGGCGTAGAAGCTCAACAGGTAGGTTGCACCGATCGCGGCGGCCGCATCTCGCTTCCAGATCCACGCAACACACCCGATGATCGCGAGTGCGATCAGGCTGTGTCCCACATGGAGCCGCAGCAGATCGAGGTACTTCACCCAGAGATCGTCCGGGTAGCGGGCCTCGTAGAACACGACCTTTTGAATATTCCGCGCGAGCTCCGCCGAGGATGTCGTCCAGTGCAAGAAGAGATAGATATTGATCGTCAGCGCCACCACCAGCGCCACGCTCAAGCCCGCGAGCGATCCCTTGATCCAGCTGCGGCGCGAATCGTGCCGAGCGAGGAGGAGTAGGGCGACCACGTAGGGCGCCAGGAGCACAACGGCGTTGTACTTCTCCGAAACCGTCAGCCCGAGGAGAAGCCCCGCCAATAGATGCGCGCCGATGTCACCGCGCGACCGGAGGCGCATGAAGGCGAAGAGCGATGCGGTGCACAGCAGCGTGAAGAGGGCATCAAGTGTTCCGTAGTGGGAGTGCTGAATGTGCAGTGGGCTCAGGGCGAGGAGAACCGCGCCCCCGAGCGCCCCGAGCCATCCCCTGCCCCCGGCGATGACCGCACCATGGCGCCCGATCAGATAGATGGTCGCACATCCGGCAACGACCGAGACGAGGCGCGCGATCAAATAGCGCAGGCCGAAGACGGCATCGATGAATGCACGATAGTCGAGCCCGCTCTCCAGCCCCAGCAGCCGCGCGATCTGATAGCCCAGTCCATTGAGCGCGCCGATCGCATAAAGGTGGAGCGCGGGGTAGCCCCAGTAGTGGGGATCGAGATCGGGCCACAGATTTCCCCCCCAGCCCACCACTCCGAACTCGTCGGGGTGCCAATGGCCGATGAAGCCCTCCGGCAGCATCATGCTGAACCCGATTCCTCGAAGCCGGAGCAACGCCCCCACGATCACGATGATCGCCAGCGAGCGTGAAATACGCCCGCTTTCACTCCGTTCCTTGCGCTTCGGTGTGACGATGCGAAGCCTCTTTGCGTGGTCGCTTTGGGGAGTAGTGGATTGACGAGGCGCTGTAGTATCAGCGGTAGAACCGGTGTCAGGCAAGACGATCGGCGAGGACTCAGCCCTTTTCATGCTCAGACGGATAGCCCAATTCGCGATCGTGCTCTGCGTGCTCCTCGCGGGGCTGATGGCGGCGTCGGTGGGAGACGAGAAGCTGGCGGGTTACCGTCCCCCCTCGCCCGACCTGAGGTGGGTGGAGGCGGATGCCGCCGTGGGTTTGGCCGGCGAGCGGGTCGTCTTTCCTGGTGATGAGCTGCGGCTGGAGCGGGAGCTCCTTCGCGATCTCGATCTGCGGGTCGAGCTGATGCTCCCCACCGGAGGGGAGTGTGGCGTCAGCTTTCACGCGGTGCCGGTCGGAATGGGCGCCGCACGGCGGACACTCGATTCTCTGGGGTCTGGTCCGGCCGTCGGTCATGAGGTGGTCTTGGGAACGCTTCCTGGAGCTGTCTATGGGCCGCGCCGGCGATCCGGGCAATCGGCGGTCCCGGCAATCCCCCGGTTCGAGGCCGGAGCCTGGCACTCCATTCGGATCAAGAGTCGGGCGGGCACGCATTGGCTCTACGTCAACGGCGTGGACCACGGAAGCTGGGTTCACCTCTGTCACGGCTGGGGTGAGATCGGCGTGGAGTCGTTATCCGGAATAGTGAGGATGAGAGAGCTCAAGGCAACCTCTCTTCCGACCGGGACGAAGCCTCCCCTTCGCCTGGATCGCATATTACGAGTGGCGAGGAATCTGTCGGTCGTGGTCCTGCTTTGGATTGCGCTTTCGGTTTGGGCCGAGGCGGGAGTCGGTCTCGTCGTCGCGATCAGAAGGACGCTCAACCAGGCAGCCTGGGCGGTCGCCATCGTGGCCGGATCGATGTGGGGTGGGATTGTTTCGGGAGGTTACGGTATGGCGGGTATGGCTGGCATTGGGTTGGCCTGCTTCGTCTGTTTGCGTTATCACTGGCTCTCTCGGTCCAGGTCGGTTCGAAAAAGCGCAGTTGGTCTTCTCCACCTGCCCCTTTTGGCGGTAGCGGTGATCTGGGCTCAGCATTTGCCCTTGCGGCCAAGAGGCGGAAAAGGGGGCGGGCTTGGCCAAAACAACCCGTATTTGACCCGTCGTATCGAGCTGGGCCAGGAGATGGAGACGAAGCTGGTCTCCGCCGACACCTTGGTCGTCTTGATGCGACCGTCCGAGGAAACCGAAGCGTCGATGGTGACGGTCGACACGCTCGTAGTGGCCTCGCGGCTTGGTCGGTCGGGGGACCGCACCGCGGTGACCTTGCCTGGCCGGCGATCAGAAAGCGGTTCCGCAGCGATCGATACTTTGCGGGGGAGGCGGTACCACAATCGACCGGGAATCGTGCCGTCGCTTCCAATGACCGACACGGTGCTGACTGTAACGGGTGCACCCTCTCGGGCCCAGTTGCCCGGTGACCCCGCGCTGTATCATTCCGAAGTGCTCGATCCGAGCCAGTGGATCTGGTTGCCGGCATTCCCCGATTCCACCCGCCCTCCGAACCCCGTCGGCCTCGGGCGGGATTCCACCGTCACGCTTTCTCACTTCGATGAACTTCTTTTTGCGATGCCCGAATCGAATGAGCTCGCGATCACCGAAATCAGCGCCGAGATCCAAGCTTTGGGCCCGGGAGGCGGCATCGATCTCATCTCGCGAAGAACCGTCGAATCGCATCACGCCTTCAGGGTCAGCAGCACCGACTCCCTCTCGAGCGCCTTGCTCCACTATCGCGGTAGCGAGGCGGTCGGAGTCAGCTCGAGCTCTTGGCGTTTGCGGGAGGGGCAGTGGACACGTTTAGCTCTTCGAAACGACCACGGGCGACTGACGGGGCTCGTGAACGGGGCGCCGATCCTCGAGCGTCCAGTGTTGACCGAAAGGAGTGGAAACGTTGGATTCCGATCCGGATTCGAACCGGGCGTTCGCATACGGCGTCTTCAGATCGTCGTCGAGCGGTTGGACAACACCGCGACGCCGCCCCTCGTGTTTCTGAGTCTCTGGTAGACGATCATGAGCACCGGTCGATCCACTCCGCCCCTTTCATCGGCGCAACGCGATCAACGTGATCGTCCCCGGCGGATCGCGGTCGTCGCGGCCATGCTCGGGATGATCCTGCTACCGGCGGTCGCCTTCCTTCTCGATGAGCGACACGATCGTTTGATACCCGGTGCCCCACCTTCGGGCGCTCACCTGCCCAGCCACCCACTGAGTACCGCCGAGCCATGGAAACTGGAGTCGGGAGAGCAGCGCCGCTTGCGGGGAGCGGTCTTCGCGAACCAGCGGATCCATCTGGATTTGACGCTGAAGCCGGGAAGTGTGTGTGATCTGTATTTTCACGAGCGCGAGCGGGAAGTCGGAGAGCTCGCCGGACTTCTGAGCGCGGGCGACGGGGTGCGACCGCGCCACACGGTCCGACTGAGTGCAAATCGACATGTCGCGAACGGCTTTGTCGCCAAGGACAAGCTGGGCGCCGGAGGTACGAGCGTCAGTTTGACGCCCGGAGTCCGGACGGCAGTGACGGTTCAGAGCCGGTACGGCATCCATGCTCTTTCAATCGACGACGCGGAGATCGATCAACTCGATGATAGCAACATAGAATGGGGCGGAACCGGCGTTTCATGTATCTCCGGTGGAGCGCTCGTGCACTCTTTGACGGTGGTACCACTGCCGACCGAGATTCGGGGGCCGCTGTCGATCGGCCGAATCGTGCGCCGATCCTCTGTTGTTGGAGGGCTGCTTCTGGTCTGGTTCATGGGCATCACTTGGCTCGGTCGGGAGAAGGTCGTCCGAGGCGCGGTGAACGTAGCGATTGCAGCCGCGGCCGCACTCGCGGGTGCCGGGTTCGTGGGCGCCTTTTTTGAGGCAGGCACGATCTTTGTCGAGATCGCGCTAGTAGGGGCAAGTGTGTTGCTCACCGGCTTTTGCTTGTTCGAGCGGGGGCGACTCCGGTTTGCGTCTCTGGTCATGGGGTTGAATCTGGCTCTCGTTCTGACCGCGGCGGAAGGCGTCATGCGTGCGCGTGGCCCAAGCTCCACAATGCTCGATTTCCATCGGTGGGCGACGATCGAGAATCCGGCCACGCTCTGGAAGCTGGTGCCGGGATCAGGGATAGGAAACCGTTACATAAATACTCTCGGCTGTCGTGGGGAAGAGCTCGAGGTCGAAGCCGAGGGTAATGGCTACCGCGTGGTCTGTGTCGGTGGATCGTCCTGCTTCGGTGAAGCGATCGACGCGCCAAGCGCCACCTATCCGGGGGAGCTGGAGAGGCTGCTGAGCCGCAATGACGAGTTCGATTTCGAGGTGCTGAACGCGGGAGTCCCCGGGTACACATCGTACCAAACGCTGAAGCGCATGCGCGCCGAGCTCGAGAAGCTATCGCCGGACCTCGTAGTCGTGAGCCATGCCCAAGAGGATGGCAGCCCCGCAAGGTCCTTTCCGGACCACGAACTTTCCGCCCGGTTGGACACGCGGTGGAGATCGATTCTCCACCGGTTCGCCCGCGGAGTGAGACGCTCTGAGCTATGGAGGGCGATTGGACGAGGCATCGAGCTGGGCGCCAAAGCGTCGCTGCCCGACAGCACACACGCCCGCGTCCCGCTCGATCGATTCGAGAGCAACCTGCTCGCACTCGATTCCCTGGCGGACAGCCTCGATTTCGAGCTTCTCTATGTCGTCGAGCCGCAGCACGATTTCCACAGCACGAAGCCGGAGCGCTCGGCCTATCACGAAGCGACGAGAAATGTCGCTAAGGAAACCGAGCGTGGACTGGTGGACATGCTCGCGGTCTTTCGCCGGCATCGGCACGATCTGCTTTTTCGGGGTGCCGTGCAGCAGAGCGAAAGAGGCGCGAGCTTGATGGCGGAGGCGGTCTACGGAGCGCTGAGAGAGCATCTGCCGGAGCTGTCCGGATTGGAGCCCGTGGCGAAACTGAAGCCTAGAACACCTACTGCCCGACAAGTGAAGACACCAAGGCACCGGCAGCCTGAACCGAGACCTGCTCGCGACCCGAATCGGGCGCGACTCGACGCATTCGCCGATCGGTGCATCGAGCTCGGGCGTACGATGCCGAGAGAGGCAGAGCTGCGTCGTCGTATCGATGAAGCGGTGCTGGGCGGAATCGCTCTGCCGGAGGATCGATTGGCGCCCGCGGTCTCTTTCCTGGCCCATGCCGGTTCGGCGCTGGCCAGGAACGATCGCAGGGCTGCGATCGACGCGTTTCGAAAGGCTGTCAACGTCGCTCCCGATCTGGCCGTAGCCCAGAATCTGCTCGCGGGCGAGCTTATCGCCTCCGCCGAGTTCGGCGCCGCGCGCGCGGTGATCGCCGCGGGAATCGCGGCGGCGCCGGGATCGGTGCCCCTCCATCTGCAGCACGCGCGCCTGGCGTTCCGCCAAGGCAGAACCCGGGAGGCTCTGCACGCAACCGACGCGGTCTTGGCTCTCGATCCGGGCTCCGCCGAGGCTCTTTTTCTCTCGGGTCAGGCGCATCTGCGCACCGGCGATTCGAAGGGGGCGACCGAGCGGTGGGAGCGACTTCTGGAGGTGGCGCCGAAGAGCCCAGAAGCGGATAGGGCGAGGGGCCTGCTGGGGAGAGAGGGCTGACAACGATGAACGGGAGAGGTTGATGCGGATCCTGTTGATCCATCTCTCGCCGCCGGTCGAGGCGCCCTATCCCCTCGGTCTGGCCCTGGTCGCCGCTGCGCTGGCTCCCCGCCGGCACGAGCTGCTGGTGGCCGAGACGGCGCGCTCATCCCCGCGGATCATCGCCGCGCAGGCAGCGGCCGGCACCGTGGATCTTGCGCTCGTCTCGATTCCGCGCGGGTGCGAGGAGCTCGGCTGCCGCATGATGGGGGAGTTGATCGAGGCCAGAGTGCCGGTCGCCGTCTCCGGTCCCGATGTTGTGCTCCGATCGCGGGCGTGGGCGCGACCCCCCGCAAGGAGCTGGGCGATCGTTGGGGAGGGCGCGATCCACTCCTGGGGTGCGCTGCCGATCTGGAGCGAGGCGACCGTGGTCGACCTGGTGGATGCACTGACCAGCCACGGCGATGCGAGTGCGATTCCGGGTGCATTCAGCGGCGAGGGCGAGCTGCGTTTGCGCCCGCCCGACATCGAGCTCTGGCCGAGGCTGGTCGCGGACCGTACACTATTTCCCGTAGAGGACTATTGCGGCGGGATGTTGGCGCACGGTTATCCCTACACGGCCTTGCTGAGCTCGCGTGGCTGCGGACTGGGCTGCGCCTACTGCCCGGTTCCCTCCACTCCTACCGGTCGATTCGTGGGACGACCAGCGGGAAGTGTGGCGGAGGAGATGCTCAGACTGCACCGGGACCATGGAGTGCGGTCGATCCATATCGAAGACGATCGTTTCGCGGCCGACGCCGGCCGCGTGTCGCTGTTCTCTTCGATTCTGAGGAAGCAGGGAGCGCCAGTGGCCTGGGAGCTGCCTAACGGGATCCGGGTCGAGGATGCGCAGAACGAGGCATTGCTCGAGCAGATGGCCTCCGCTGGATGTGTCGCTCTCACGCTATCGGTCGAGGCGATGCACTCGGGGAGCGCGACCGATGCCGCGCCGTGGAGCGAAGGGATCGAACGCGTCGAAACGGCGGTCCGAAAGTGCAAGCGTGCCGGAATCAAGACGGAGGCGTACTTCATCATCGGTCTGCCCGGCAATACCGAATCCGATCTTCGGAGGATGTTGCGAGAAGCCCGTCGCTTGCCTCTCGACGGCGTGCTGGTATCGGTTTTCGATCGTGTGCCGGGCAGTCTGATTCCGCCGGCGGACGATTCCGAGCTGTTGCCGGCGCGACTGGCGGCGATCCGGCGCTCCAGCATGATCCGCTGCTATTCGCATCCGAGGCGGTTGGCGCTGCTCTTCGCGGAGTTGATCAAGCACCCCGGGCGGATCGCCGTGCTGGGCCGGAAAATGCGTACGCTCTACCCATCCACATAGCCGAGCGAGCGCAACACTTCCCTGTCGTGCTCGGAGAGCTCACTCGCGGCTCTCACCGCCTCGAAGGAACGGGTGCGTACGGAGATTCGCGACACGGCGGCTTCGCCTTCGGGCAATCCTCGGTGATGATCACCGGGATCACTAGCCGCGATTGTCCAGCGGCCGCCCGCGGTGAGCCTCCGCTCCTCTTCCTTCCCGGCTCGAATCCACAAGACGTCCCCCGACACTTCTATTTCCAAGGAATCGAGCTGAGTCGGTTCCAGAGGCAGATCGAGACGGAGGTTCCGCCCGGCAGGTAGGTTCGAGAGCGTGATCAGCGAGCCCTCGATCGGCACGGGGAGCGTGCGGATTCCATCATCGAGCTTCGCCTGGTCGCGCCAAACGATGTCGCCGTGCAGGCAGATGAACGCTTCGAGCCCCTTCTCGATCCGCATTTCGACTCGGATTCCTCTCCAAGTTCGCTCCTGCCAGTCTTCCAGTGCGAGTGCCGCCGGAGCCCGCGGATCCCAGGGAAGGGGGGTGGCCTCATTCGGATCGGCGGCGAGATCGTAGAGAGCCGCCTCGCGCTCGAAATGCGCCACCGGCTCGCGCACGACTTCTCCGTCACGGCGCCAGTGGCCCAGCCAGTGATAGCTCGAAGGGGAGATCGCCTTTTGATCACCGAGCAACACCGCGCTCCTGGAAGAGCCCCAGCGCGTGGTCTCGATCACGACCGGGCGTTCGGGATCGACCCGATCCAGCGATGCTCCCTCGAGCGCTTGCCAGATCGGATCATCGCTTGGAATACCCACTCGTTCGGCCAAAGTGGGAACGAGATCGATGGTGCGAACCGGCGCCGCGACCCGTTGCCCTTGCTCGCCCTCGGGATCGACGATGATCAGGGGAACGTGGGTCTGTTCCTTGTAGAGTGTCACTGCATGGCCCATCGAGCCGTGCTCTTTGAACTCCTCTCCATGGTCGGCGACGAGGACGACCATGGGCGACATACTTCGAGCTTTGAGTTCGAGCATCAGGCGGCCGATCAGGGCGTCGGTCCACGCGACCTCTTCGTCGTAGAGGTCGATCGCGTGCTGTCGAAGCTCGCCCGGCATGGGGCGGTCGATGAAATGGGTGAGAGCGGGAAGGGAGCCGTCCATCCGGTCGACGTAATTGGAGGAGTACTTGCCGATCCACGGCTCCGGTGCGGCGTATGCCCAATGGGGATCGAAAATGTGTAGGAAAAGGAAGAAGGGGCGCGGATCGGCCTTGCGCGAGTCGAGCCACTGAAGGCCCTTTGTAACGATTCGGTCGCCGCGCGAGATCTCTTGAGGATCGTTGCGATAGGGGGTGATCTCGTAATGGTCGAAGCCGCGGCCGAATCCGAAATTGCGGCCGAGGTAGATATGGGCGCCGAAGCCAGCGGTCCGGTAGCCATGGCGTTTCAGGGCCTCGGGGAGCTGGGCGATGGCGGGGGGGAGGCTGCGGTCGGTGTCGACGACTCCGTGCGATGAGGGATAGAGGCCGGTGAAGAGGCTCACGTGGGAGGGCAGGGTCCAGGGGGCTGAGGCGTGGGCGTTTTCGTAGAGCACGCCGAGGGCGGCGAGAGAGTCGATCGAGGGGGTGGGGCGATCGTAGCCGTAGCAGGAGAGGTGGTCGGCACGCAGGGTGTCGATAGAGATCAGGACGATCGAGGGGAGGGGAGACGGGCCGAGACCGCAGCCGGCGGCCGCGAAGAAGAGGAGGGCGCAGAGGACCCGCGTCATCGAGCGATCACCTCGATATGCCCCATGTAGAGACGGTCGATATCGGTGCTCTGAAAGCACGCCGCCGCGTCGGCCGGGGTGCAGACGATCGGTTCGCCCCGCACATTGAACGATGTATTGAGCACTACCGGCACTCCAGTGCGCCGGTCGAAACATTTGATCAGGTTGTAGAAGGCGGGGTTCGACTCGCGATGCACGGTCTGGACCCGGGCGCTGCCGTCGACATGGGTGATCGAAGGGACCTCGGAGCGGCGCTCTTCACGCACTCCGAAGACGCTGAGCATGAAAGGCTGCGGGCCGGGGCGATCGAAATAGTCGCCACAACGTTCGGCCAGCACGGCAGGGGCGAAGGGACGGAACGATTCGCGCTTCTTGACCCGGCGGTTCATGACGTCGGCCATTTCGGAGCGGCGTGCGTCGCCGAGGATCGAGCGGTTGCCCAGTGCGCGAGGGCCGATCTCCATCCGTCCCTGGAACCAAGAGACGATTTCGCCGCGTGCGATCGCTTCGGCGGCGGCGTCCCCCGGATCATCGACTCGGCGCCAGCTCGTGCCCGCTTCTTTCGCCGCGCGCTCGCATTCCTGGTCGTCGTAGCAGGGCCCCCAGTAGGCGTGTGTCATCGTTTCGCGCGACCGGCCGCGGTGCGCGCGGTGGTAGACCAGCTTCGCCGCGCCGAGCGCGGTTCCCGGGTCGCCCGCCGGGGGAGGGACGAAGACCCGATCGAAAATGCCGTCGCTTTCGATTCGGGCGTTCATCTGTGTATTCAGCGTCACGCCACCCGCGAGGCAGATGTCGCGCGTCGGGGTCTTGGCGGCGAGGGCGCGGCTCAAGTGTAGCCCTACGTCTTCGAGGCGCTCCTGGACAGCGGCGGCGATGTCACGGTAGTGTTCGTCGAGACTCGATTCCGGCACACGGGGCGGGCCGAAGCGCTCTACCAGGCGGCGGCTGAAAAGAGTGTCGCTACCGAGGTGGTAGAGGAAGTAACGGAGATTGACGCGGTAGCGGCCGCCGGGCTCCAGGTGGATGAGATCGGCGAGCGCCGAACGGAACCGGGCAGGGTCGCCGTGGCCCGCGAGGCCCATCACCTTGCCCTCGTCCCGGTTCGGCTTGAAGCCGAGGTATTGGGTGAATGCTTCGTAAACCCGACCGATCGAATGCGGGAACTGGCCTCGGCCGAAAGGGTGGAGCTCGATCCCTTCGCCGAGCCACGTGGTGCCGGTGGTGAACTCCCCCGTGCCGTCGAGGGTGAGGACGGCGGCGCTGTCGAAAGGAGAGAGGTAGTACGCGGAGGCCGCGTGGCAGAGGTGGTGAGGGAAGTGGTGCACCTTCCCCGAGAAGCCGGTCAACTCGCGAAGCACGCGGGCGAAACCCTGGTGACGACGGTAGGAGTCGACGCCACCGCCGAGAAAGAGGAGAGAGAGAGGAAGATTGCGCAGCGTGTGGAGCGCCGCGGAGAGCCGCACGCCGGAAAGATCGGAATAGAAGCCGACATCGGAGACGGCGTCGATCGAAATGCCGGTGTGTCGCAGTGCATCGTCGATCGCGGCGGCCGGGAAAGAGGTGTCCTTCTTGATACGGCTGAAGCGCTCCTCTTCGCTCATGTAGAGCAGCTTGCCCTCGGGGTCGAGGAGCGCCACGCCGGTATCGTTGGTGCCGTAGCAACAGATTCCCAAGATATGGTCGTGCATCGTTCGGAGGATCCCCCGCGGTTTCGGATAGACGGACTGCGGATGTTATCATCCGCCGCCATGCCCTTCCCCGCCTATCCGCGCCAATCCCTCTCTTACGGTGCCCGCGAATGGGCACAGGCGATCGGAACGCTGCTGCGCCCCGCTCGTGATCGAGCCGCGGGTAGCGGCCATTCGGTCGACCGCTTCGAGCGGGCATTGGCGGCCGCGCAGAGGCAGGAGCACGCGATCGCTTTCCCCTCGGGGCGCGCCGCGACCTATTTCACGCTGAAGGCGCTGAGCGAAGGGGACGACAGAGACGAGGTGATTCTCCCGGCCTACACCTTCTGGATCGTGCCGGTCGTGGTGGTCGCCGCGGGGTTCAAGCCGGTGGCGGTCGACGTCGACCCGCGCACATTCCTGCTCGATCCCGAGCGGCTGCGGGCGGCGGTCGGGGAGCGCACCAGAGCGATCATGGTCGCGCATCTGAACGGGCGGGCGCTCTCGCTCGATCCGGTTCTCGCGGTGGCCAGGGAGCACGATCTGAAGTTGATCGAAGATGCCTGTCAGGCGTTCGGGACGACACGGGACGGGGTTCGTGCGGGGTCGACCGGGATCGGCTGCCATGCCTTCGGAGTGGGCAAGGGGATCTCGACCCTGGGTGGAGGTGCGGTCACGACCGACGACGCGGAGCTCGCGGATCGGCTGCGGCGGCTGCGCGATGCCCTCCCGGCGCCGGGAGGAACGGCCCGATTGCTGGTTTCGGAGCTTGTCTCGGCCGCGCTCTGTTGGCCCCCGGCGTTCACGGCTAGCGCGTTCGCGGTGATGCGCTCGGCGCAGATCTTGGGCAGGAGCGAGCGGATCGAAACGGCGTTGGACGACGACAGGAGCGAGCTCGACCTGCGCCCGATGGAAGGGCGCGTGCCGGGGCTCTCCGAGGCGCAGGCCGCCGCGGGGCTCGTGCAGCTAAAGCGGGCCGACGAGCTGATCGCCAAGCGGCGGCGGAACGGCGAGATCTTGAGGAGGGCGCTGGCCGATCTGCCGGGGCTGGAGCTACCCCCCGAGGATCCCGGCGATACGATGCTCCATTTCACGATTCGGTCGGCCGATCGAGACGGCCTGGTGCGGCGCGCCCTGGCGCTCGGCGTCGATCTTCAGAAGGACTACTGCTCGGCGTGGCCCGACCTGCCGATCCTGCGCGATCGGTGCCGGGTATCGTCGATCGACGAGGCGCGCCGGATTCCGGCGGAGGTGGCCTATGCGCCCACCCATCCCACGCTCACGCCGGCCGATATGGGGCGTATCGCGGGGCGGGTGCGCCGGGCGACCGGGGCCGCCGCCCATTCCGGGCAGAACCGCACCTGGTAGGCCCCGAGACTCGCCACTGAATACGTGCTTTTTCGAGGGTTGCCAAGGTCAAGATCGGCGATGCCCGGGCACGCTTGGGGTCGGCGAAGCGGGGAGGCGCCCGGGAGATCTCTTCGGTCTACTTGCGCCGCGCGCCCGTCCCTTCCTCCATCCCCGGTCCCTTCTTGTTCGACCGGTGGCGAAGCTCGAGCCTGAGCGGCACCCCCTCGAACCCGAACTCGGCCCGCAGCCGGTTGTTCAGGAATCGGTGATACGACTCGGGCAGGGGGATTCGCGAATTGACGAAGTAGACGAAACGCTGCGGCGCCACACCGACTTGCGCGGCGTAGAGCACCCGGATCTGCTTCCCCTTCACCGCCGGCGGGGGATTGCGACGGGTCGTGACTTCGACGGCGCGATTCAGCTCGGCCGTGGGGATGCGGCGGTGGAACTGCGCGTGCACGCGATCGATCGCGTGGTTCAACTTCGTGACGCGGCGACCGGTGAGGGCCGAAATCCGCTCCAGCGCGGCGTAACCGAGAAAGCGCAGCTTCCGACGAAGCTCCTCTTCGAAGAGCTTGCTGAACCCGGGCTCGGTCGAGACGAGATCCCATTTGTTGGCGACGAGGACCACGCCCCGGCCGGAATCGGCCGCCATCGCCGCCACACGCACATCTTGGGCGGTCACGCCGGCCTCGGAATCGACCAGTGCCAGAACGACTTCAGCGCGCTGAATCGCCGCGATCGTGCGCAGGGTCGAGAAATGCTCCACCCCTCGAGCGACCTTGCTCCGGCGGCGCAGCCCGGCGGTGTCGATGAAGAGATAGGGACGGCCATCGATCTCGACCAGGGTGTCGACCGCGTCACGAGTCGTGCCGGGGAGCTCGGAGACGATCGCGGTCTCCTCACCGGTGAGGGCGTTGACCAGCGACGACTTGCCGACATTGGGGCGACCGATGATCGCGACGCGGGGCACGCCGGTGGGGACATCTCTCCCCACGCGGGGATCGGCCGGGAGCAGCTCGGTCACGCGATCGAGCAGGTCACCGATTCCGCGGCCGTGCGTCGCCGAGATCGCGTGGGGCTCGCCCAGACCGAGGGACCAGTAGCGGTTCGACTCGAGCACGAGAGCATCGTTGTCCGCCTTGTTGGCCGCCAGCACGACCGGGCGGCCGGTGTCGCGCAGCATGTGGGCCACCCGTTCATCATCGACCCCGGGCGAGACCTGGGCGTCGATCAGAAAGACCAGAACATCGGCGGCGTCGATCGCCTGCTCCACCTGGTAGTTGATCAGCCTTTCCATCGGCAGCGGGGAGTCGGGGACGATTCCGCCCGTGTCGACCAGGGTGAACCGATGCCCGGCCCAGTCCGCATCGGAAAAGAGACGATCGCGCGTGATGCCGGGCTGGTCGTCGACGATGGCGTGGCGGCGGCCGAGAATCCGGTTGAAGAGGGTCGATTTACCGACGTTGGGGCGTCCCACGACCGCGACGATGGGGCTGGAGGACGGCTCCGCGTTATCGAGCGGGGCGTCCGCTTCGATCTCTGGGCGCGGCTGGTCGTCTGACATATTTGCGTTCTCGGCTGCTCGGTTAGGGTTCGCGCAAGAATAACTTGTCATCTTGGCGCCCAGATGTGGGGCAGATGGGATGCCAAATGACAAGTTACTCTTGCGCGAACCCTTAGCTGGGATTGAACGAGTCCTAGTGTCGCTTCGCCTTCAGCTCGCGTCGTTCGATCCCCGCATCTTCGACAATCGTCACCGCGCCTTCGAGCAGGCCCGGTTCGAATCGGTCGAGGAGCCTCAGGACCGCCGGCTCGAGAGTCGCCCAGCGCTTGTCGCGAAGGCGAAATACGACGATGCCGCCGCTCCTACCCCTGCGCGGTGGCTCGGCGATCTCCGCGAGGGATGAATCGAAGCTGAGAAGAACGCGTTTGTCGCGGATCGCCTCCGCCGCGCGCGAGGGGTCTTTCGCCCGGCTTGAATCGACGATGTCGACCTCCGCCCCGCGAAAGCTGAGAAAGTTCCGGAGCTCGCGGGGAAGATCGGGATCGAGCCTTAGGTTGTGGCGCAACATCGCGTCGCGTTGATCGACGGAGCAGGGCATGATGCTCATGAGGGGCCTCGATTCAGGGGATTCCGTGCAGCATAGCGCGAAGGGGGTGCCGTCGAATCGAGCTTCCTGGAATCGGGCCGAAGAGATCGATGAACCGTCACGGAGAACAGCCATGCGCCGCCACCTCACGCGCGCGATCGCGCCGATCATTGCGATGCTCCTCGCCGCCTGCTCCGTCGAGCCACCGGGGCCCGATTCACAGGGCGGGATCGAGGGACTCTTGAGCCTGGAAGACGGCGATGCCGCCGCATCAGCCCTGGTCTCGACCTCTGGTCGAACGACTACCTCCGATGGCGCCGGGCGTTTCGAGCTGGGGCCCTTGGACGATGGGACCTATGAGATCGAGGTGGAGTTCTTGGGCCACGGACTGACCCGCCGCCGCGAGGTCGTCGTGGAAAACCAGGAGCCGACCGATCTGGGCGAAATCGTGCTCCTGGAGGAGAGAGAGCTCCAGGGCGCCATGGGAGTCGGAGGGGCCGATTTGGACGCGGACCGAAGCTACTTCCTGGGCGGGGATCTCACGATCGACGCGGGCAGCACGCTCAGTTTGGCCGCCGGGACCCGTCTGGTGCTTGGAACCGAAGCGGAGCTTCGAGTGGAAGGGGTGATCCGCGCGGAGTCGGACGAGGCGCCGATCGAGATCACCGGGGCGCCGTCCGGAGACGGTGCGGTGCTCCTCGAAGCGGGCTCGGGGCCGCATCGATTTCGGGGCGTGCGATTCTCCGATCTCTATGAAGGACTGTCGCTTGCCGAGAACGTGAATGCGACGATCGATGCCTGCAGCTTCACCGGTATGGGGCGCGTTGCCGTCTATTCGAGCGGGTCGCCGGTGACGCTCACCGACTGTACGATCGCCGGCGCGACCTATGGCGTCGAGCTTTTCGACGCCGCACCCTGCTCGATCGCTTCCTGCGTGATTTCCAATTGCGCGCAATCGGGTGTAGTGCTATCGAACAGCGAGACCGTCGTGGCGGATAGCCGCTTTCTCGATTGCAGTATCGGCATCGAGATCAGTTACAACTCGGTGCCGGTGATCGTCCGCAATCTATTCGATGGCAATGGTGCCGGCATCGAAGCAGCCCATTGCTCCGTCGCCCCGAACGGCATGCGAGTGGAATGGAACGAGTTCCAGGCGACGCTCGGTACCGATGTCGGTCTGGCGTTGAACTGTTTCCCGCTCATCAGTAGCAACAACTTTTCCAGCTCTTCCGACCACGCGCTCACGACGCCGAAAAACGCCAGGCCGGATTCGATCGACGCGGTCGGAAACTACTGGGGCACAGCGGATGCCGGCAGAGTTCCGGCCCGGATCTACGACGATCGGATGAACTCGTCATTGGCGCCGGTTCGCTACCGGCCTTTCTCGCTTTCTCCCTTGTCGAATACCGGACCCCGATAGCCGAGAGCCTCGGCGAGAAGCGAGGGATCTTCGGGCGCCGGAAGTAGCTCGGTAGCGGCTAGCGCACGGGCCTCCCCGAAGGGCAGATCGTCGAGAAAAAGCTGGTCCTCGTTCAAGATCTTCGGCGGCAGCAGAACGAGGTCGGGATCGAAGCCGCTTGCTCTGCTCCTTTCTATCCCTCGCAGCAGATCTTCGCCGCTCAGCAGATTCGCGACAGTAACCGATTCACCGAAGAGGGTATTGCGCACCGATGCGACCCGGATTTCGAGAGTGTCGGAAATGGCCGGTGCGAGGTTGTCTCCGACGAAAGACCGAGCCGACACACCCGTGAGGGCGAGAACGCGACGCGGCGACCGAGGCGCGATCAGAGCTTCGTTCGCCTCGCGCACGATCTCTTCCCAGTAACGGATCAGGCCGACACCGTTGTCGAGCTGCTCCCAATCGCCGTAGTGCTCGAGCGGCGGTGGTTCGATGCCGACGATGCAGTAGAACTCATCGGCCGCGTACACGAAGGGTTCGTCGAGCTCCCGCGCGAGTCGTTCGATGCGGGCAATCTCGACACGCGCCGATTCGGTGTCGAAAGGGCGCATGAGGGGCAGGTTCTTGCGATGACCGGTCAGCCCCACCGGTACGCAGGCCAGGCTGCGCAGGACCGGGCGCCGCGCCGCGAGGTCGTTGATCGTGCGCTCGAGCACTTCGCCGTCGTTGATGCCGGGGCAGATCACCGCCTGCGTGTGAAGCTCGATGCCTTTTTCCACGAAAAAGTCGATATCGTCGAGGATCGCGGTCGGATTGGCGCGGGACCGTGCGCGGAGCATCGATGCGCGCACCAGCTCGTCGGTGGCGTGAACCGATACGTAGAGTGGGGACAGACGTTGGGCGATGATTCGGTTTCGGTCGGCGTCGGTCAGATTCGAGAGTGTGGTGAAGCCGCCGTAGAGGAAGGAGAGGCGGATGTCTTCATCCATCACATAGATCGCCTTGCGCATCCCCTTGCGATTCTGATGCACGTAGCAGAAGACACATTTATTGCTGCAAAGGCGGATCTCCGATTCCCGCCATTCGATGCCTGCATCACCCGCCGGCAACGTCACCGATCTGCGATCGCCTTCTCTCGCGAATTCGAGCTCGTTCGATTCGTCGCTTTCGAAATGGAAGAGCAGGTCGATTTCGTCGTTCACTTCGGAGCCGTTGAGCGAAACGAGGCGATCGCCGGGGCGAATGCCGAAGCGTGCGCCGTTGCCGGAGGGATCGAGCGATTCGACTAGGAGTCCATGGGCCATGCGGGGAGCATACATCTCGCGGTCGGGGGGAGGGTTCCGGGGTAGGATTCCCGTCGGATGTTCAAATCGAAGGAATCGAGTACGAAGAGCGCCACCGATCGCCTCGGCCTCGCCGCCGCGTTGCTGATGGCGACGGTTGCGGTCGCGTACCATCCGGAGCATCTCGAGCCGGTTCGCATCAAAGGTGCGATCGCGGCCTTGGGTGTCGGCGCTCTCTGCCTCGGAGCGGCGATGCGCAAAGATGTAGCGCGGGGGGCATCGCGCGCCATCGCGTTTATGCTGCTCGCTTGCGGCGCATGGGGCTGGATTCGCGCCTTTGGCGCGCCGGTCGATCCGCGGGTGCGGCAAGCCCTGCTTCTCCACCACAGCGGCATCGCTTTCGCTCTTGTGGCGCTGCTCGGGATCGAGCCCCGGTCGATGTTGCGCCCCTTTTTGGTAGTTCTTCCGGTGTTGGCGACCCTTCCCTTTCCCCGTTTCTGGGACGGGATTCGATCTATGGGGGCCGCCGCGGGCAATCCGAATGTGCTGGCCGCTTCGATCCTGCCCTGGATTCCGATCGCACTGGTCCGTGCCCGCGGCAAGCGGATCGGCCATTGGGCTCTGGCAGTCATGCTGATCGTGCTCGTCGCGCAAAGATCGGAGGCCGCGCTGGGGGGGCTGGTGGTGGCACTTCTGGTGCAGCAGGCCTTCGCGGATCCCCGCCACCCGCGAACCTCGCTCCTGGCGGCCCTGGCCGCGTTCGGATCCGCCGCCGCGGCATGGGCGCTTTTCGTTCGGCCCGCGGGAACGGCGCTCGTTCGGCGCACGATCTGGCGCGGCGCTCTCTCGCTCGTGGAGCAGGCACCCAGGCTGGGCCAAGGCCTCGGCTCTTTCACGAGAACGATCCAGGCGGCGCGTCCCCCGGAATCGCCCCTTCTCCATCTGACGGCGAACACCGGCCACGCGCACTGCGAGGCGTTGGAGGTCGCCGCGGAGCTCGGGATCGTCGGACTCGGGCTCCTAGCGATGCTCGCCTTGTTGCTCATCCGGCGGGCGATGCGAGATCGGGACGAGGGGGACGAGAAGGCGATCTGGCGCGCGGCGCTCCTCGCCGGGATCGCGGGCGTCGCGGTCGATGGGCTCGCGAGTCCGAATCTGCGCTGGTTCTCGGTGGCGCTGCCTTTTTGGGGAATGGTCGGCGTCCTCGGTGCGCTCGGCGCTCCATCCGCTCGCGCGTGGACCCCTACCCGCATCGGGCGCGCCGCGATCCTGGCGCCGATCGGGCTGGTGGCGCTCTTTCTCGGTGCGCGAGAGCTGCGCTTCACCCTGGGGACGGAGGGGGAGCTGCTTGCCGCGGAAAGGCACCTGATTCATGGCCGCCCGGCGGAAGCCCTCCCACATCTCGAGCGGGCCCGCATCGTGGAGCCCCGGAGTCCCCGCCTGCTCTACCGAATCGGGATTGCGCACGAGCGGCTTCGCGCCTGGACCGAGGCGGTGTCGGCCTACGAGGATCTCCACTCCCTCGATCCTCTCTACGCCCGCTTGCCGCTGCATCTATCATTCGCTCTACTGCGCGCCGGTCGCCCAGGCGAGGCGAGGATGGTAGCCGCCGGCGCCGCGCCCCTCTGCTACGACGACGAGCTATGGGGTGTCTGGGGCGAATCGGTTCTCGACGCGGGGGATACGACCAGAGCGCTGGCGATCGTGGACCGCATGCTCGATCTACATGAGCGTTGGCCCGACGATTCGGGCGGAGTCCTCCCTTTCTTGTCGCATGCACCGCTGCACGAGCTCCTCGCCACGCGTGCGAATCTTCTGTCCATCTCCGGTCAGAGAGCAGAAGCGCGCCGGGACTACCGCGAAGCGATCCGCAAGGGCGGACCCCGCGACAGACTTCTGGCTCGAATCGGTGCGTCCTACTCCGAAGAAGGGCGGAGGCAGGAGGCCGATCTCGTCGAAAGAGCACTGATCTGGACGATGCGCCGCTCGGAGGGGCCCACTACCGACGGAGACTGATTTCCGTTCCTACCTGGCGACCCAGGAGTGCCCTTTCGACGTTGCCCGGTGCGAGCGCGTCGAAGATCTTGACCCCGATTCCGCCGAGCTTGTCGCGGATCTCGATCAGCTTCTTCTGCATCCCTCCGGTGACGTCGACCGTCGTCGCGCCGCGGACCGACTCCATCACCCGATCGAGGTTCTCGGCGCTGATCGTGGGGATCGATGCGGCGGCGGGATCGGTCTTCGGATCGCCCTCGAACACGCCCTCGACATCGGTGCCCATAAGAACTCGATCGGCTCGGAGAGCGGGCGCGAGATGAGCGACGATCGCATCTCCCGAGACGACACTTGCTCCGATCGACTCGTCGAGAACCATGTCGCCGTAGAGAATCGGCACGATTCCGTCGTCGAGGTCGAGGAGACCGGCGATGATCGCGGTATCGAACGAGATCAACTCGCGTCTCTTCTGGCGAATGCAGGCGCTGGGTTGGATCGGAAACCCCAGGAGCCCCTTGTCGCGCAAGATACACATCAGTACGTAGTTGAGATCTTGCATCGAATTGTGGGTTCTAACGAAGCCTTCAATTCCTTTCGGGACCCCAACCCCTTCGGCGATTCCGTAGTTCGTCACCATCGTGTGGCCGAAAGGGCCGGCACCGTGTACAAGGACCAGGCGCATCGGCCTGGCGGCTCTCGCGGCACCGATTTCGGAGGCGATGCGACCGATTTCATCGCGACGAATTTCGAATCGGTTCGAGTCCTTGTTCGTGATGACGCTGCCGCCGATCTTCAGAATCACCGTTTCGACGGAGGCGCTCACCCTTCTCTCCTTTCGACCATGACTTCACTACCCCTCACCCGAACCAGGTCACCGCTTCGGATCCGTTCCAAGGAGATCTGGTCGACGCAGGGGATCTCGGAGATGATCGCACCGACGGCGACGACCGTTTCACACTCCTCGTTGATCATGGCGCTCGGTGCGACTCCATTCTTGCGGAGCCGATAGAGTGTGTAGGAGCCTACCGTGGAGCCCTTGCCTTGCGGAAAGACCAGGACTTTTCCCGCCACCGACGATCCTTCGAGCGGGTGCCCGGCCTCGACGATTCGTCCCGTATCGGGATCGACACCGCCGTAGAAACCGATCGCTTCGGTCGACACCAGCGCCGGCCCTTCCGCGACACCATCGTAGACGATTCTGCCTCGCACCCTTTACTTCTCCGTCGCGAGTCGAATGCACTCTTCAGTTGTTCGAAACACACTTTTGAAGCGGTTCTTAGAGCGACCGTAGTAGATCCCTTTGGCCGAGTTGGTCGCGAAGGTATCGAAACGACCTCTCAGCGGCGCCACGACGTGGCAGGTATCACACGCCATCTTCGCTCCGGCGGCGACCAAGATCTCGGTGATTCCGGCCGCATCGGCCTGCTCTTTGATCCGCCGTGCCACGCCGAGCCAGAGCTCCTTCGTGACGGTCTTGCCGCGGAGCAGCTCCGCGATCTCTCGCAGCTCATCGAGCGAGAGATGAGGGCAGCCCAAGAAGACGAAATCGACCCGATCCGCCCCATCATCGAGCGCCCGCGCGGCCCGGACGATCTCATCTCGGCCGATCGAAATCGCGTCGGCCGGAGGGCTCCACTGCTCACTCGTTCCCCCCGCGATATGGAAGATCGGGGCTCCTCCGTAGGTCGCGAAGGCGGCACAGAGGGCTTTCAGAAGGTCCCAGCGGCGCGTCGAGATCCCTTCGATCAAGGGGATCCGGCCGTCCAGCGCTTCCCCCAGTGCCTTTCCGAACGCTCCGAACTCCAACTTGGTTTCGAGATCGGTCTCCAGCATCACACGCACCTTCGGACGACGATGCTCGTCGAGGTGCAGGCCGTATGCCGGCGTGCATCCCGTTAGCGACGCCGCGACGCTGCTAGGACCGCCCTCTTTGTTCGTTCGAGCGCCGAGGACCGAATTCGCGAAGGTGACGGCGGAGCTTTCGCCCCAAGCGATATGGGCGCCAGGCTTCGGAAGATTGCCGATGAGGTAGGGAGTGCAGGAGCAGGTCGCATCGACACCCATCTTGGTGAACGCCGCGATGACCTCGGTCTGCTTTCGGGCGAAATCCTCGGGGATGCCGAGCGCCCTCCAGTCCTCTGTATCCATGCCGGCGGGATTGAGTGTTGTCGGCACCTTCGCGCGGCCGTCGGCGGCCAGCTCTCGCAAGAACTCCAGCCCCGCGTCGCCCAGATTGTCGTAAGAAACTCCCGAGATTTGAACCGTCTCGACCGGGATCATCTTCTCCGCGCCGAAGATCTCGCCGAGTGCGGTCAGGATCTGCATGCACTTTCGTGCGGCCTTTCCTTCGGCGCCGGAGAGCATCGATTCTTCGTGGCCGATCAGCTTCATTGCCTGTCCAAGAAGCGCTTGAGATCAACCCTGGGGAAGCGCGCATGCTCGAACTTCTCGCGTGCGCTTTCGGTCCCGGAGGGGACGGTGAGATCGAAACCCACTTTCGCCGTGCGTTTCGTACCCGGCTCCGCCGAAGGATCGAGGCTGGATCCCGCTTCGATCTCTCGTGGATACACGTCCCGATCGAACTGAAACCGGGTTGCGAAAGCCCATTCGACGGCAATGGGATCGAGAATATCGATGTCTTCGTCGACTACGAAGGCGTGTTTCAAGCTGCGGTGCCCCGCGAACGCGGCATCGAGGGCTTTTGCGACATCATCGTCGCCGGTCTTGCGAATCTTGATGATCGCATGCAGCCAGGAACAGCCACCTGGAGTGATGCTCACATCGCGACAATTGACACCGGCTTCTCGCACATTCCTGTAGATGGTCGGCTCTCTCGGCATGCCCATCAGAAGCTTGTGCTCCAGCCCTCCGGGCAGCAGAGCCTGCCAGATCGCGTCGCGACGGTGCGTGATCCTCGTGACGGTCATCACCGGCTCGGTGCGCACGACATCGAGCGTCTCGGTCAGATCGACGAAGGGTCCCTCCGATGCGCGGTCGTCGAGGCGCACCTTGCCTTCCAAAACGATCTCGCAATCGGCGGGGATCCACAGGTCGGCGCTCTTGGCGCGCGTCACGTCGAGCGCTTCGAGCGTATTGGCGATCTCGAGCTCATCTCCGCCGCCAGCGACACTCGTGGCCGCCGCGAGAAGCACATTCGGTCCGTTGCCGATGCAGATGGCCACATCCATCTCTTGCTGATCACGGAGAAAACGATCGAAGTCCCGATGCCGCACGATCCGCAGCGCCAGCCGATCCTTTCCGATCTGCATCGCGCGGTGGAAGTCGAGATTCTGGCCGAGGTCGGGGTGGCGAGCGACACATACACCGGACGTGATGTAGCGACCACCGTCGTCGTGGCCATGAAGAAGGATCGGGAGCCGATCGAGGTCGATCTCGTTCATTTCGACCTCTTGGCAAGGGGCGCTTCGAACCCGCCGAGGGGGAGAGGGCTGGTCGATTCCCTTGGCGATCCACTGTATCAGTCGATCGACTTCGATTCCAAAGTGCCGGGCGATCCCTTCCTTGGAGGCCAGTAGGTTACCGGCGACACTGAATTCACAACCCGGTACATTTCTGAAGTGTACGGGTCGGTTCTCCAGCGCTTTCAACACTCCGGCGATCTCGAATCGAGTGTCGGCGATAGTCGTCACAACCTCGGTCTCGTTGAGACGTTCCAGTTCATCGAGATATGACCTGAGCGACACCTGTGATTCCCCTCCGACCTACTCGCCCCACCGGCGGAACTGGCTGTTCTCGATGTAGAGCATATCGAGCACTTTGCCAACCATGAATGCGTAGAGATCGCTGAGGTCGGCCGGCCGATGGTAGAAACCCGGGCTGAGCGGAGCAACGATGCCTCCGGCGAGCATGATGGTGCGCAAGTTTTCGATACAAGGAAGACTGATCGGGGTTTCTCGTATGCAAACTATGAGCCTGCGGCGGGTTTTCAACATGTTGTCTGCGGCCCGCGCGATCAGAGTGCCGGCCGAACCACCGGCGATTTCGGCGACCGTCTTCACCGAGGCCGGAATGATGACCATTCCATCGACGAGGAAGCTCGAGCTGGAAAGCGAAGCCGCCATGTCGTGATTGTCGTGGGTCACCTCCGCCAGATCTTCCAGCTCGGCGAGGGTGGTGTCGGTTTCGGTCCGCATAACCGCATCGGCCCACCGGCTCACGATCAGATGGGTCTCGACCTCGCGCTCGGCGAGCGCCCGCAGAAGCTCGACTCCGTACTGGGCGCCTGAAGCTCCGCAGAGGCCGACCGCGATTCTGGGTCGGGTTGATTTCGCTCGGGTCATGCTGCTCTTTCTCATGAGGCGGATCGGTCGGCGCGCATGAAGAGAGTAGCGCTTCCGATCCGATCCCGTCATCGAGCTCGGGTTGCGTCCCATCATAGGGTCCATCCTCCGCGCCCCGATTCGGATAGACTTCACAAGTGGCCCGCAATCGCAGTTCCGTCCCAACGCGTCTCTCGCCGAGGAGTCCGCATGGGTGACCACCCCCAGACCGCCCGTTTTGAAGCCTCGGAGCTCCGCACCTTCATGAAGCAGCTCCTGAGCGATGTGCGGGCGCTCGAACGGATGTTGATCGATGGCTCGTTCGAGACCGGTGTGAGGCGAATCGGTGTCGAGCAGGAGCTCTTCCTGGTCGACCGCGACTGGCGCCCGGCGCCGATGGTCCAGCAGGTTTTGGAACGTATTGAGGACCCGGCCGTCGTTACCGAGCTCGCGAAGTTCAACATCGAGTTCAATCTGCCGCCTCTGACCTTCGGTGGCACCTGTCTGAGTACGCTCGAGCGTCAGGTCACCGAGTACGTGGGCAAGATCCGCGGGGCCGCGAGGGATCTGGGGGGTGATGTTGTGATGACCGGCATCCTGCCGACGCTCGACGTCCCCCATCTCGGTCTCGAGAACATGACCGAGAACCCACGCTACTTGGCTCTGAACGAGTCGCTCACCGCGTTGCGCGGAAAAGACTACGAATTCCGGATCAAGGGTGTAGACGAGCTTCTGATCAGCCACGCCACCGTGATGTTGGAGGCGTGCAACACCAGTTTTCAGACCCACTTCCAGGTGGGACCGAACGAGTTCGCCCGCCTCTACAATATGGCGCAGGCCGCGGCCGCTCCGCTGCTGGCGATCTGCTGCAACTCTCCGCTTCTCTTCGGCAAACGGCTGTGGCGGGAGACCCGAATCGCGCTTTTCGAGCAATCGATCGATACCCGCAACATCCGTTCGCACCAGCGCTCGGTGCAGCCGCGAGTCAGTTTCGGGACGAAGTGGGTGGACGACTCCGTTCTGGAGATCTTCCAGGAGGACATCGCCCGTTTTCGCGTGCTCATGGCCGCGGCGGAAGAGGAGGATGCGCTGGCGGAGCTCGCCGCCGGTCGTGTGCCTCAGCTTCGCGCCCTTTGCTTCCACAACGGCACCGTATACCGCTGGAACCGCGTCTGCTACGGCATCTCCGAAGGCAAGCCACATCTTCGAATCGAGAACCGATACATCCCCTCCGGACCGACACCGGTGGACGAGGTCGCGAATGCGGCATTCTGGTTCGGGCTCCTGGCCGGGATGACCGAGGAGTACGCCGACATCACGCGCGTCATGGATTTCGATGACACGCGTGCGAACTTCTTGGCGGCGGCCCGATTCGGATTGGGCGCGCAACTATCGTGGATTCACAAGAGCAGTCCGGAGCCAGTCTTGACGCTGGTTTTGGAACGGCTTCTCCCGATGGCGCGCGAGGGGCTCGCCACCGCGGGCATCAACGCGGACGACATCGAGCGTTACCTTGGTGTGATCGAGGCGCGAGTCACGAGCGGTCAAACGGGTGCCTGCTGGGTGATCCAGTCCCATGCCGATATGAAGGGCAAGGGCACGAAGGCCGAACGGCTGAGCGCCCTCACCGCCTGCTGCGTCACCCGAGAGCTGAGCCTCAAGCCGGTTCACGAGTGGAGTCTCGCCACGATCGACGACGCCGGCGACTGGAGATCGAACTACGCCCGGGTCGAGCAGTACATGTCCACGGACCTCTACACGGTGAACGAAGGCGACCTCGTCGATCTGGTCGTCAACCTCATGGACTGGCAGCACATCCGTTTCGTTCCGGTCGAGGACAACGAGAACCGCCTGGTTGGCCTGGTCACCTACCGATCTCTGTTGCGCTTCCTGGTGCGCAACCTAGCCGAGGCCCATACGAAGACGGTGCCGGTTTCCGAGATCATGCAGATGCACCCGATGTCGGTGCCGCCGAGCACGCCGACACTCGAGGCGATCGCGCTGATGAAGCAGCACCGGGTCGGCTGTCTGCCCGTGGTCGAGAACGAGCGCCTCGTGGGCCTGGTCACGGAGAAGGACTTCATGACGATCGCGGGCGTGCTTCTGGAGGAGCAGCTCCGGAGCTGAAAGCGGATGATGCGGGATCGATTCGAAGCTGGCGCCGAGGAGAGCGCGGAGATGACCATCGCGAGGCTCGTCGGGCGTTTTTCGGGCGCGGCGGGCCCCTGCGTCATCGTCGTCGGCGGATTGCACGGAAACGAATCGGCGGGGATCCGAGCGATCGATCGGGTGGTGCGGCGGCTCCGCTCCGATGGTGTCGAATTCAAGGGAGATCTGATCGGATTCGCCGGAAACCTGGCGGCGATCGAGGCCGGGGAGCGCTATCTGCGCACCGATCTCAACAGGCTGTGGACGGAAGAAGGGGTTCGGACGATGCGGCGAGATCGCCGGACCGCACACGACGACCCCGAAGAACGCGAGCAGCTCGCCCTTCTCGCCAGTCTCGACGATGCCGTCGCCCAGGCGCGCGGACCCGTGGTCTTTCTCGATTTGCACACCAGCTCGGCTCCCGGCGAACCCTTCATCTGCTTCGCCGACACCTTGCGCAATCGAGAGTTCGCCTTCCATTTCCCCGCTCCGATCATATTGGGGCTCGAAGAGACGATCGACGGCGCGCTTTCCGAGCTGATGACGCGAGAAGGACATATCTCGATCGCGGTCGAGGGGGGGCAGCACGACGCCGATTCGTCGGTCGATCATCTGGCGGCGACCATCTGGATCGCGCTCGAGACCGCGGGTTGCATTGCGGAAGGGGCGGTGGACGATGTGGCCGTACTACGCGAAAAGCTCGCCGCCGCGAGCGCCCACGTTCCGCCGGTGTTGGAGCTCACCAGCCGCCATCCGATCCAGTCGGAGGACGAATTCAAGATGGAGCCCGGGTTCCGCAACTTCCAGAGGATCGAGGCCGGGGAGCATCTGGCCACCGATCGCTCCGGGCAGATCATGGCACCCAAGCCATGCCGCGTCTTGCTGCCCCTCTATCAGGCCGTTGGAAACGACGGTTTCTTCCTTGCGCGTGAAGTCGAGCCCTTCTGGCTAGGGATCTCGCGGATCCTCCGGCGCTTGCGGGTCTCGAACATCGTCCATTGGTTCCCGGGCGTGGATCGGCACCCCGCCCATCGGAACTGGCTGCGCGTCAATCCGTCGGTGGCGCGCTGGTACGTCTACGATCTCTTCCACCTCTTGGGGTATCGAAAGCAGCGGGCGGAAGGCCGGATGTTGGTGGTGGAGCGGCGTGCCCACGATCTGAGATAGGAGCCTGTCACGAAGGTGGCGATCCGCGGGTGCCGCAGGGCCGCTCTGGTGGACGGCGCGATCTGGGGGGGGCTCGGCCTGGTCGAGAGCGTGCGGCTTCTTCGGCTGGGGCTCCTCTTGCCGGTGGCGCGCTGGGAGTTCATCGTTGCGTCGGGCGCGTCGTACGCACTGGCGGGTGCCGCCTTCGGCTGCATGACGCATTTGTCCTCGGGGGGACGACGAGAATCGCCAGCCCCGGCTTCCCTCATTGCGTCGGCGGTCTTGCGGGTGGGGGTCCTGATTCTGTGGACGGCGTTGGTCCGCCGAGATACCGGCTTGGAGTTGCCGATCAGCGCGGTGGGACTTGCGCTGGTGCCGATCGTTCACTGGGGGGCGGTGCGCGGCGGTCGAGCGGCGTGGGCGGGTGCGCTGGTGGTCGGCGCGATCGCGGTCCCTTGGCCGCTACCGGCTCCAGCCGCCCGCGGCGACGCCCCGCGCGTCGTCTTGCTCACCATCGACACGCTGAGGGCCGATGTTCTCGGTGCGTACGGAGCCGCGGACGCTCACACGGAGCGCATCGATCGGCTTGCTCGCCAATCGATCCGCTTCGACAACGCGGTCGCCACCGCGCCCTTTACGATCCCAAGTCTCACGTCGATGATGACCGGTCGCTGGGTGCACCGGCATGGAGTGCGATCGAATCTCCATGCGCTCGATCCCGGCCTGGTTCGGGTGGGGGATGCCTTGAGCGCGCGGGATCTTCGGATGGTATCGGCCACCGACCTCGATCTCGCCGACGCGATCGGTCTCGACCGGGGGTTTCGGCGCCGACTCCATCGCGAGCTCTCGGTTTGGGATCTTCCGCCCCTGCGCCAGCTTCTCGCTCGGTGGCAGACTGTCGGCGCCTGGTTCGATACGGCGGATTCCTCGGTGCCGACCACGCTCGCCGCGCGCCGCTGGCTCCTTCTCGATGCGCCCGCCGAGGATCCCTTCCTGCTCTGGATCCACTACTACGATGACGCACCGCACGCGCCCTATGACGCACCCGAGCCGTACCGCTCTCTCTTCGACGCACCGCCCTTCGCGCTAGAGGGCACGCTCGCGGAGCTGGAAGGGCTCGCCGCCGCGGGCTCCGAGCCTTCGGCGGAGATCGCGAACGCTCTTCGGGCGCGGTATCGGGGCGAAGTGGCCTGGCTCGACGCGCAGATCGGCCTCCTCTGGCGGGCGCTGGAGGCGCGGGGGCTGTGGGAACGAAGCTGGATCATCATCGCGGCGGACCACGGCGAACAGTTTGGGAGAGATGGGGTCTTTCAGCACGGCAAGTCGCTGCGCCGGGAGGTGCTGCGGGTACCGCTGATCATCAAGCCGCCGGTGGGTGCTCCGGTTCGCGTGGGGGGTGAGGAAGCGCCCGGTGTTGCCCGGAACTTGGTGTCATTGGCCGATCTGGCGCCGACTCTGCTCGATATCTTCGGAGTCGAGGGCGATGCGATCGGCATGGTGGATCTCGACGGGCGATCGCTGCTCGCGGATCGGTCCTCCAATCGCTCCCCGCGTCTCGTCTGGTCGGAAGCACCGGCGCTCGGCTCGCCGCGTCTCGGAGATCGGAACCCCGCCATTTGCGCGACCCGTTCGGACGGTTGGACCCTCACGTTAGATCCTCGGACCGGAGCAAATGTTCTCGCCCCCGCCGGCGATGACCGCACCGATGTCAGGAGCGGGCTCCTGTCCAATCCCAAGGTCCATCGGTCGCTCATGACGCGCTTCGAGCAGCTTCGGTGGACCCCACCCCGTCCCCCCGATCCCAATCCTCGGTTGCGCGAAGAGCTGAAAGCTCTCGGGTACGCGGACTAGACTCTCTTCACTCGCTCTCCTCTTCTTCCCCTCCGCGCTCCTCGATCAATGCGAGGATGCGCGATTCGAAACCGCGAGGATCTGTCGTCAGGACCGACCGCGCCCGTCCCGTCGCCATCGAGCCATCGAGGGTGCGAGCCATGCTGGACCGACTGGCCAGCGAGGGCACCAGCGCTTCTTTGGGAAGATCGAGCCACTCCGCGATCAGCGCGCCGATTTCGTATCGCGAAAGCCTCTCCGGACCCACGACGTGCAGGACTCCGAGATGGCGGCCGTCGAGAAGCTCGACGACCGATGCCACCAGATCGTCGATCCAGATGGGGCATCGAAGCTCGTCGGTGAAGAGGGATACCGGAGTTCCCTGGTGCAAGGCGTTCGCCACCCACTGAGAACGAGGATCAAGGGGGTCGAGGCCGCTGACCAAGGAAGTGCGCACGATGACGGGCCGGGTCGAGAGGCGCATCACGATCTCTTCCGCGGCCGCCTTCGCCCGGCCGTAGGGGTTGGCCGGGCAGACCGGGTCCTCCTCGGCGTACCACCCGCTCGCCCCGTCGAAAACGTTGTCGGTCGACAGAAGGATATGGATCGCCCCTACGGAGGCCGACGCCGTCGCGAGGTTGCGCGATCCGTCGACGATCACCGCGGCCAGCTGAGCCGGATCGCTGACCGTTGTGCAGTCCACCAGGATCTCGGGTCGCACCTCTTCGACCAGGGCCTGAACCGCCGATCGGTCACGCACATCCAGCTCCCGAGTCTTGATCCTCCGGCCGCGCGGGATCGAGTCGAGGTTCCTCAGCCCGGTGCCCAGCACTCGATAGCCCGCCGCGGCGATCGCGGGGGTCAGATTGCGACCAACATAGCCGCTGGCGCCCACGACCATCGCCGATCGAAGTTTGGATCTCGTCACCGCGTGCCCTTTCCTGAAAGATCGGTCGAGGCGCCGATCATAGTCGCCGACTCGCGAGAAGTCCGAACCATTCCCTTGATGTCTTCGATGATGAGGTAGGTGACCGGCACTACGATCATCGTAACGAAGGTCGCGAAGAGCACTCCGAAGGCCAGCGAGGTGGCCATGGGAATCAGGAATCGGGCCTGGAGCGATCTTTCGAGAAGCATCGGGGTCAATCCGAGGAATGTCGTGAGCGAGGTGAGGACGATCGGGCGGAAACGCGCCTTGCCCGCGTCCCGAATCGCGATGCCGAGTGGAAGACCGGTGCGACGTTTTCGATTGATGAAGTCGACGAGCACCAAGCTGTCGTTCACGACGACGCCGGTGAGCGCCACCATTCCGAAGAGTGAGAGGATAGTCAGGTCGCTCCTCATGATCCAATGCCCCCAAATCGCGCCCATCAGACCGAAGGGGATGGCGGTCATGACGACCAGGGGTTGGATATAGGAACGGAAAGGGATCGCCAGAAGCGCGTAGATCATCACGATCGCGAGGACGAATCCGCGGCCCAGGCTTGCAAGTGTTCTCGCCTGCTCTCGCTGCTCACCCTCGAGGCTGTAGCGGAGCCCGGGATGGCGACTCTCGAGTTGTGGGAGATAGCTCGATACCAGCTTCTCGATGACGTCGTTCGGATTGACGAGATCGAGATTCGCTTCGGAGGTCACCTGAACGCTACGGGCACGATTCACCCTGCGGATCGTGGCCGGCGCCCGGCTCATTTCCGCCCTGGCAACAGTAGCGAAGGGCACTTCGCCCCCGCCCGGCACACGGATGCGCATCTCTTCGAGGCTACCCATCGATTGTCTCTCGTTTTCCGGGTAGCGCACCATCACTTTTACTTCGTCTCGGCCTCGCTGGATCCTCTGCGCCTCCTCGCCATAGAAACCCTGTCTCACCTGCCGCGCGAGATCGACGAGATTCAGTCCGAGGGTCTGACCCTCGGGGCGGATCGAGAGCCGAACCTCCTCTTTCCCTGCTCTGAAGGAATCGGAAATATCGTAGAGCCCGGGGAAGGTCGCCAGATGAGCCTTCAACTCACCTGCGGCCGCGGTCAACACGTCGAGATCTCTGCTGGAGAGCTGGATGTCGATCGGGGAGCCGCTCGAGAAGAGGCTCGAGCTGAAGCTCAGCTCCACGGCATCGGCGATCGGGCCGGTCCGCTCACGCCAACGCTCCACGACGTCGATCGCATCGGTGTTGCGCCGCTCGGATGGAACGAGCTGGATGTTCACTTCGCCGAGATGCGAATCGTCGACCGATGTTCGTTGCGAGGTCGGAGCGTGCCGGCCCTGTTGTTCCTTGAAGGGCTGAGAGCCGATCGAAGCCAAGACATGTGAATAGACCGCGCCGCCTTCCGCTGCCTCCATCTCGCGACGAACCTGCTCCGCCGACTCCTCGAGTCTCTTCACTGCATCGGACGTGCGCTCCACCGAAGTCCCCAGCGGCATCGTGAGACCGGCGACGACGTTGTCCGCTTCCACGCTGGGGAAGAAGGTGAACTTGGTTCGTCCGCCGGCGATGGTTCCGACGGTCAGGAAGAGCAGAAAGAGGCTCAATCCTACGACGGCGTAACGAAGACCGAGAGCCCGTTCGAGTGTGGGTCCGTAGGCTTTCTGGATCAAATTGTCCATGAGGCGTTGGAAAGAGTCTTGCACACGCCGCCAAGTGTGCATCGGGCCTTTGGACGTTGGGTTGGGCTTGCGTTTCTTGAGATGGGCGAGGTGGGCCGGCAGTATGAACAGAGATTCGATCAGTGAAAAAATGAGAGTCAGGACTACGACGGACGGGATCTGCCGCATCAACTGTCCCATCGTTCCCTCGATTCGGAGCAGCGGTGAAAACGCGGCGATCGACGTCAGCACCGCGAACACGACGGGTGTCGCGACCTCGCGCGTTCCGTCGATCGCAGCGCGCAAAGCGGATTTGTTCTGTCCTCTGTGGGTGAAAACGTTCTCCCCCACAACGATTGTATCGTCGACGACGATTCCGAGCACGACGATGAATGCGAAGAGTGAGAGCAGATTGATCGATACTCCCGTCGATGGCAGTAACCACAGCGCTCCCATGAACGAAATCGGAATACCCATCGTTACCCAAAATGCGAGACTCGGCCTTAGGAAGAGCGCCAGCGACAGAAACACGAGCACGATCCCCCACCGACCGTTCCGCAGCAACAGCCCGAGGCGGCCGCGTAGCACCACGGCCATGTCCATCCATGTCGTCAGGTCGATGCCCTCGGGCATCCGGCCCCGCGCTTGCTCGACATAGGTTTCCACGGCACTCGACACATCGAGCGCGTTCTGATCGCCGACCCGATACACTTCGATCACGACCGCCGGCTCTCCGTCGAAGCGACTGCTCAGATCACCTTCCGCGAAGGCGTCCACAACCCTCGCCAAGTCGGCGACACGCAGACGAGTACCATCGCTCAGGGTGCGCACCACCAGCTCGGCGAACTGCTCACCGTGGTAGACCTGCCCTTTCGTGCGCACCAATACCTCGCCGCCCTCGGTCTTTACCGATCCGGCGGGAAGATCGAGAGAGGAACGACGCACCGCGGCGGCGACCTCGTCGAAGGTGGCGCCATATCGCCTCAAGGCAGCCTCCGACACTTCGATCGAGATCTCGTAGGGACGAACATTGGTCAGCTTGACGAGGGTGATGCCGGGTAGCGCGGCGATTTCGTCACGCACGCGCTCGCCGAGTTGCTTGAGCGCCCGCTCCTCGGCCGGCCCCGAGATCGCGACATTTACGACCTGGTTGAGCCGCCGGACTTCTTGCACGACCGGAGCCTCCGCGTTCTCCGGGAAGGTTGTGATGCCGTCGACCGCCGATTTCACATCGTCGAGAACCTCGCGCACCTCCAAACCGGGAATCAATTCGATCAAAACGGAGCCCGCGTTCTCGACCGCGGTCGACGTGAGTCGATCGATGCCCGAGATCCCCTGAACCGCCTCCCCGATCCGCACGCAGATCGACTCCTCGACCTCCGCCGGCGTGGCACCGGGGTAGGGAACCCCGACCGAAACGAAGCCGGAGGAGATCTCCGGAAAGACCTCGGTCTTGAGGGTGGAGATCGAGAGTGCTCCGGCGGCCAGGATGAAGATCATCATCAGATTGGCCGCGACGGCGTTGTGGGCGAACCACTCGATCGCCCGGTTCATGAGGATCCCCCGTCGCCGGCGGCACCGTGGGTCGAAGCCCGGACCCGCATCCCCTCCACCGCGGCCTGGATATCGGAGAGGCAGAGGGTGTCACCCGCCGCGAGTCCCTCGCGCACGAGGGCGCGCTCCGGCTCGAGGCGGAGTAGCTCGACCGAGCGGAAGAGCAAGCGGCCCTCGCTCACCAGGTGCACCCGTTCCCCCGATTTCAGTGCCTCGCGAGGGAGCTCGACGATCCCGTCCTCGACGCAGCCGGTGATCTGGGCTCGCACGAAGAGACCGGTCTCCAAGGGGACTTCGTGCGCGTCCCCGTAGGGGCGCTCGATCCGGGCGATCAAGTGCACCATTTGAGAGCGGGGATCGATCCGCCCCGAGCGGCGCACGATCCGCCCCGTCCAGGAGCAAGGGCGCCCCGCGTAGTCGGCGCTGAAGCGGACGGCGGGCCCATCGCCCGATGCGAGCGGATCGGCCGGAAGATCGAGAAAGGCGAGCTCGGAGGCCGGAATCGGCAGCCTCACCTCGGCGGCGTCGACGGAGTAGATCTGGGCGATCGGAGTGTCTGGACCGACGAGCTGCCCGACGTCGACCATTTTGGTCTGCACCCGACCAGTGTAGGGCGCGCGAAGCTCGGTTCGACTCAGCGCGAGGCGGGCCTGCGATAGGCTTGCCCGCGCCGCGGCCAGCGCGGCCCGTGCGTCGCGAAGCTGGGGTTCCCGCAGGACCAGCGGTTTCGCCTCGCCACCCTTTCCCATGCGCGTCCATTCCGCGCGGGCGAGCTCGGCCTCTCCCTCTTCCATCGCCACGCGGGCTTCAGCACGGGCGATACTCGCTTCGGCCTGAACCGCCGCCAGCTCGTAGTCGGTCGGATCGATTCCCAGCAGCACCTCACCTTCGGAGAAGAAGGCGCCCTCCGCGAGACGGGGAGAGAGCGCGGCCACCCGCCCCGAAACCTGAGGCACGAGAGTAGTCTCGGCGCTCGGCGTCACGGTTCCCTGGCTCGACACGCTCAATCGCACCTCGGTCGGCTCGACGGCGAGAACACGCACCAGGGGAACCAGCGGTTCGGTGGGCCGTGTCGATGCCGCCGGGCGGGTCGCGACCAAGAGGTGGTAGCCCACGGCTCCCGCCGCGACGAAAGCGACGGTGATCAGGCTCTGTTTGACGCGCGTCATGAAGGGTTCCTCGATTCGTCGTCTCTGCGGAATCCACCTCCGAGAGAGAGGTGTAGATTGACCCGGTTGTCGAGCCGTTGGCGGGTGGCTTCGATCAGGCGGCTCCGTGCGTCGTGGTCGGATCGCTGCGCGTCGAGGAGAACCAAGACATCGGCCAACCCGCCGGAGTATCGGGTCTCGGCGAGCCGTAGCGCCAGCGACGAAGCCTCGACCGCGTTCGCGAGGGCCCGCACCTGCTCCCCGAGTCGCGTCTCCGCGTCGAGGGCGCTCTCGACCTCGGCGTAGGCCTGCAATGCGGTCGTCGCGAAGTTCGCCAGCGCCTCGCGGAGCCCCGCGTCGGCCGCGTCGATTCCGGCGACGATCCGCCCCCCCTGGAAGAGCGGTTGAGAGATCGATGCGCCGATGCTCCAGACCGCGAAATCTCCATCGCTCAGATCGCCGAGCTCATCGGATGTGGTTCCGGAGCTGCCGGTCAGCATGACGCGGGGGTAGAGCGCGCGCCGCGCCTCGGCCCTGCGTCGATCTGCGGCGGCCACCGCCCGCTCCGCCGCCACCAGATCGAGACGGCGATCGATCAGATCGGCGGGCAGTCCGGCCGGCAACCTCTCGGGCGGATCGGGCAGCAAGCGGACATCGATCGAAGCGGAGGGGTATCGGCCGAGCAGAATCTCCAGCTGCCGCCGAGCCGAGTCGCGCTGGGCGCATCGCAGCGCCGTCCGGGCTTTCGACGACTCGAGCTCGGCGCGCGCCCGATGCACGTCGAGCGAAGAGCGGAGCCCTCGCGCATACCGGGCCTCGATCCTCTCCAGCATTTCGGCTCGGTTGGCGCTCGTCGCCTCCGCCAGCTCCGCCTGCTGATCCGCCTCGACGACTCCGAAGAACGCCTTGCAGATCTGCCCCGCGATGCTGGAACGTGCGCCCCGCCAAAGAGCTTCGGCCATCTGCGCATCCGCAAAAGCGGCCGATTGCCCGCTGCGGATCCGTCCCCAAAGATCGACCTCCCAGCTCAGGTCGAGCGACACGCCGAATGTGCTCGACTCGACCGAGATCGGACCTTCGTCCCCACCGCCCGGCGGCCCGAAGCTCGGAAAGCCGACGAAGCTCCTCTTCGACCGACTCCCGCTGCCGCCCACCCCGAGCTGCGGCCAGCTCCCCGCGCCGGCGATCTTGGCCCGAGCCACCGCCGCATCGATCCGCGCCGCCGCCCCATCGAGGCTCGGATTCCGCTCGAGCCCCTCGGCGACGAGACTGTCCAACGCCGCGCTCCCTAGCAGATTCCACCACGAGACGGATTCGTCCTCCGCGGCCGTCGACCCGGCCCGCCACTCGCCGGGGATCTCGACCCTCGTCGCGGGTGGCCGGACCGGTGGTGGCGAGGCGCATGACGCGGCAATCAAGAGGAGAAAGGGCCAGATCCGGTGCGTCACGATGCTTCCTCGTCGATCGAGCTGGGCGCCTGGAATCCAGCGGCCAGGAAGGGGATCATCTGCTCCATGACCCGATCCGCGTCATGGGAGCGGCAAAGACCGCGCGACATCTCGGCGAGATGGGGGGAATGAACGAGCGTGAACGCCATCGTGCCGATGCAGAAATGCAGCCGCCAGGCGATCTCTTCCGGCGTTAAGTGGGGAAGGGCCCGCGAGAGAGCGGCGGCGAAGCGCTGCAGCACTTCGGCGAAATGGTGCACGACGAGGGCATGCGTGCCGGTCCCCATATCGGTCAGCACCCGCCCCATCAGCCGCGTGAAGGTCGGAACTCTCTCCGGATTGCGCCCCGTCTCCCGAATCATCGGCAGTAGCAGAGCGCTCAAGATCTCGTCGAGATCGGCGGCACGATCGCCCGAACCCGCCTGGAGTCGATCCAGAAGCCGAAGCCGCTCTTCGTTGATCGGCCGCACACGGCGGGCCACCACGGCGGAGAGCAGCTCCTCCTTGCTGCCGAAGTGGTAGTGCACCGCGGCCAGATTCGCGTCGGCCGCCTTGGTCACCGCCCGCAGAGATGTCGCCGTCACCCCCCGCTCGGCGAAAAGCTGCTCGGCCGCGTCGAGCAAGCGCTCGCGGGTGTCGGGGCGTTCTTCGGTCGGGAGGGGAGTGTCGGGCATGCTCGGTTTCAAACGTTCGTTTGATTCAAACATACGTTTGATCGTTTGATCGGCGCAAGGCTTTTCTTCGCCGACCCATAGCTCTCGATGCGCGCCCGCGGCATTCTGGCGTCTCCGGCCAATGAGATCCTGGTCTCGAGTGCGAGCGCCTGGGAGGTCGCCACGAAACACCGCCTCGGCAAGCTGCCGTCGATCGGCCCCTTCGTGACCGACATGAGAGGGTGGATCCTGAAAGCCGGGTTCAGGGAGTTACCGGTTGGAATCGCGCACGCGCAGCGGGCCGGCGCCTGGCCTCTGCCCCACAAAGACCCCTTCGATCGCATGCTCGCCGCTCAAGCCGAAATCGAGGGAGTGCCGCTGATCACGCGCGATCCGGCGCTGAGCGCGTTCGGAGTACCGCTGATCTGGTAGCTCGACCGGAGCAAGAAGCTCTCGGGGCGAAACGAGAAAAAGTGACGCTACGATCGGAGCCTCCCCTGACATCGAGCCGGGGAGGTGCGTCGGAAGGATTCGTTCGGCCAGGCGGAAGAAGGGGGGGATGACCGAGCATTGACATGCCGGTCATCGCCATTCGTAGCCAGGTCCGCCCAATGGCTCCGCGTGCCCGAACCGGCCTCAGCGATTGGCCGTGGATCCGCGGGGAGCCGTCCGCGCATCAGGCTTGCTCTCTTCTCCTCAGCTCCCATCGCGAGGGGGCGCGAAGGAACGAGCGCCCTCGAGCCGAGAGATACGCGATGCCACAAACCGCGGCCGATAGGATCAGTATCAGCGAGAGTGTGCCGTGGAACTCGTATGCCGGGTTCGAGGAAAGGCTGAAGTGAAGCAGCGCGTGCACGGTCAGAAACGCGGCGACCGAGAGTCGAGTGAGGTTGCGTACACTTTTTCGACGGTGGTTGCTGAGCCACAGAACCCCGAAGAAAAGTGGAATGTGAAGGGCAACGAAGAGCGAGGCGGCGGAATCGTTCGGCATATTCCGAAGGATGAACAGAAGCCGCCACTCCGCGTGGATGACGGCGTCGAGTTCGTGCGTGAAGAGGCACGCCAGTCCAAGGTAGTAAATCAGTGCCGCCATGTTGCCTGATGTTCTCGGATGTTCTCCGGTTTCGTCGTCACGTTTGCGCGGCGAACCCTTAGCGCTCTTCTCCGTGTTTTCGGCAGTCCAGAGCTCCTACCCTATCTAATATATTCGCCGCAGAGAGAAGCGTGGCTTCGAGAATAGTGTGCGAGCAGCGGTGAGAGTGGTGCGCCTTGCGGCGTACCCTGCACCGTAGGTTTCAAGGCTCTGTCACCATCCCCGCCTCCCTTCAGCTCACGCTCGAGTGGAGAGATGCAAAGGCCGCGAAAGGGAAGAATCCCGACAACCAACTCTGATGCACGCCTGGCCCTCATCGATCCACGGCCAATCGCTGAGGCCGCTTCGGATGGCGCGGAGCCGCGGGGCGGGCCTGGCGAGGTGGTCACGGCCGCCCGATCCTCAGTGCTCGGTCCCCCCGGGATCTTGACTTCGACATGTCCGTCGATCGCGGATGGAGAGTTTGGGGCGTGAGCAGGTAGGATCGCGGCGAATCACGAATCTGTCGAAAGTGCCGAAATGTCTCGTCCGAAGCGTCACCGCTCTCCCTCCCGAAAAGCGATCCAGACCGGGCTCGATTCTCTTGTGGCCGAGCGATTTCGTCAGCTCAAGGGGCGACGGGTGGGGCTGCTGGTGAATGCGGCGTCGATCGATTCCCAGCGCGTGCACGCGATCGATCGTTTTCGGGGGGCGGCGCCCGATGTCGAGGTGGTGCGTCTTTTCGGTCCGCGCCATGGGGTCTGGGGGGAGATGGCGGATCGCTGGGAGGGGTTTTCCGATGCGGCGAGCGGGCTCGAGGTGGTGAGTCTCTATGGCGCCGAACGGAAGCCGAGCTCCGAGAGTCTGGCGGGGCTCGATGCGCTGGTGATCGATCTTCCGGAGGTCGGGGCGCGTTGCCACACTTTTCTTTGGACGGCGACGCTCTGTCTGCAGGCTTGCCGCGGGGCGGGGGTCGAGGCTGTGGTGCTGGATCGTCCGAATCCGCTGGGGGGGCGACACGCGGAGGGGCCGGGTGTCGATGAAGGTTTCGAAAGTGTGGTGGGGCTGCATTCGTTGCCGCTGCGTCATGGTTTTTCGATCGGGGAGGCGCTGCGCTGGATCGCGGAGCGGATCGGTGTGGGGGTGCGGGTGGTGAAGATGCGCGGGTGGGGGGCGCGTCATTGGTTCGATCGCACGGGGCTGCCGTGGGTGATGCCGGCGCCCGATCTGCCGACGAGCGACTCTGTGGCGGTGTTTCCGGGAATGGGGCTGGTCGAGGGGACCCGGTTGTCGGTGGGGAGGGGGACGGCGCGGCCTTTCGAGGTTTTCGGCGCGCCGTGGATCGATGCGCGCCGCCTGGTGAGCGATCTGAGGAAGGCCGATTTGCCGGGTGTCTGTTTTCGTCCCTGTCGCTTCACGCCGGGCCACGATCGCTTCGCCGGGGAGCTCTGCGGTGGGGCGCAGATCGAGGTTCTCGATCGGGAGCGTTTCCATCCCGTGCGCGCGGGGGTGGCGGTGTTGGCGGCGGCGCGGGCGCAGGCGGGCGAGGCCTTCTGGTGCGATCCTCCTTTCGAGGGAGAGGAGGGGAAGATGCCGATCGATTTTCTGTCGGGGGGCGGCGATCTGCGGGGAGCGATCGATGCGGGGGCGGGGTGGCGAGAGGTCGCCCAGGGGTGGGAGCCCTTGGAGGAGGCCTGGAGGATGGAGCGGTTGGAGTATTTGTTGTACGACGCTGGCTAGTTTCTTTCCGAGGCTCTCATGCACGCCATCATCCTGGCCGCCGGGCTCGGCACCCGTCTGGCGCCGCTCACCGATCGACTTCCCAAGGCGCTCGTGCCGGTCGCTGGAGCTCCGGCGATCGACCATGTGATGACGCGATTGCGGCGGGCGGGGGTTGGGGTTGTCGGCGTCAATGCCCACCACCATGCAGCGCTTCTGACGCGTTTTCTCGATCGGCGCGAGGGGGAGCCGCGGGCGCATTGCATCGTGGAGGAGACGATTCAGGGGCCGGCGGGGGGGATCGCGGGCTTTGTTCCGTGGCTCCGGCGGCGGGTGAGGGGGGAGCCGGTGCTGCTCCACAACGCCGACGCGGTGACCGATCTCGATCTGGGCTCGCTCTTGGCGGCGCATCGCGCGAGGTCGGAGGAGCTGAGGGCGGGGCGGCTGGCGATGACGATGGCGCTGGTCTCGCATCGGCCCACCGATTCGGTTCGGGTGGATCGTAGCGGGAATGTGCTCGGTTTCGGAGCGGCGGGTGAGGCCGGCTCATGGACCTACTCGGGGGTGGCGGTTCTCGACTGGCCCTGGCTCGATCGTCTGGAACCGGGGCGTCCGGCTCCCTTCGTGCCCTCGGTGACCGCGGCGATCGATGCCGGGCTGGTTGTGCGGGGGTGGCGGGCGGAGGGGGCTGCTTGGCACGATCTGGGCACGCCGGAGCGATACCTCGCGGCGCACGGGGCGATCGCGGGGGGGGCGCTTTCGGAATGGGGCGGTGGCCTTCCGGTGGCCGCCGGCAACGCCTCGTGGCGGATCGCTCCTTCGGCGCGGGTGGCGGCGAGCGCGCGGCTTTCGGGGTGGGGTGTCGCGGGGCGGGAGTGCGAGATCGGGGAGGGGGCGCGCTTGAGCGACACGGTTATGTTCGACGGGGCGAGTGTGGGTGCGGGGGAGGTGCTCGAGGGGGCGATTGTTGCTCCTTGGGCGCGGGTGGCGCGCGGTGGCGGAGCGGGGGCCGGCGATGAATGATCCGGGCGGTCTTCCCGGCGGGGCCGATCGCTTTCTGCGCGCTCATTGCGAGGGAGGGATGCGCGCGCTGCACGGCGCGGGCTCGAATCGGCGCTTCTGGCGTACGGAGGCGGGAGTTCTCAGCCACACTCCCGACGGCGCGGAGCTGCGGCGGATCATCGATATCGGCGGGGCGCTGCACGAGGCCGGGGTTCCGGTGCCGGCGCTGATCGCCTGGGATCGACGCGCGGGACTCGCCCTGCACGAGGATGTCGGCGACGATTCTCTGCTCTCGGTTGCCCGGGGTCATCTGGGGCCGGCCGGCGCCGCTCCCCCGCCCGATCCGCTGCCGGGGGGGACGCTCGATCGGCGCGCGCTCGTGGGCTACGAGGCCGCGCTGGACGCGCTCGCGGAACTGCAAAAAGTGACGCTGCCATCCGCCGCTTTGCCGCCCTTCTCGCGCGACGATCTGAGATGGGAAACATGGTACGGGATCACGCATCATTTTTTCGGGGTTCTCGGCCGCCGCAATCGGGGATCCGGTGTGGACGAGGCGCTGGAAGATCTGTCGGCGACACTTTTCGACGGTCCACAGACCACCATGCACCGCGATTATCAGTCCACGAATCTACACATCGGGCGAGACAACGCCGTCGCGATCCTGGATTGGGCCGGGATGCGTCGCGGCCCCGCCGCCTACGATCTCGCCTCGCTCCTATGGGATCCCTATGTCGAGATGAGCGCGCCCGAGCGGGCCTCGCTGCTCGCGGGCTGGAAGGGCACGGCGCTGGACGAGCGACTTCTGAAGGCAACCGTGGTGCAACGCCTCTTCCAAGCGCTCGGCGCCTTCGCTTACCTCTCGCGACATTGCGCCCGCCCGAACTTCGCGCATTTCGCGGTCCCGGCGATGCGCCTGCTCCGCACGGTCGTGGATCCCTGGCCCGCTCTGGAGGTTTTCGTGGAAGCAAGCGCTGAGCGCTGAGCCCGAGCGCCGAGGCAGAGCGCTCGTCGCTACGCGCCGTCGCCCTTCTTGGCCTGCATGAGCTTTTCCAGCTGCGGCTTGACGTGTGTCGTGTGACATTCCGGGCAGATTCCGTGGCTGAACTCGGCGCCGGAGCGTGCCCCGACGTACAATTCGACCCCCTGCCAGAAGTTATCGTCGTCGCGGATCCTCTTGCAGTAGGCGCAGATCGGAATCAGCCCTTGAAGCTGATCGACCTCCTCGAGCGCCCGGCGCAGCTCCTCGACGCGCGCCTCCAGCTTGCGCTTGAGCCCGACGACCCTGGCCCCGACCTCGACCCGTGCTTTGAGCTCCGCGGACTGGAACGGTTTCTTGACGTAGTCGTCTGCGCCGGCCTCGAGACCGGTGATAAGGTCTTTCGATTCTTCGCGCGAGGTGAGGAGGAGGATGTAGCTGCCTTCGAGCTGCTCCGCCGCGCGGATCCGCCTACAGAGCTCCGGACCATCCAGCACCGGCATCATCCAATCCAGGATCAGAAGCAACGGCTCGTGGTATTTCTGAATGATCCGCCACGCCTCGCCGCCATCTTCGGCCACCAAAGGCTCGTGCCCCCAGTCCTCCACGAATCTTTGGAGTATCTTGCGAATGATCGCGTCGTCGTCGGCAATGATGATCTGCATGGGGGGATCCATGTTGTCAGCGACCGGGACGCCGTCGCCTTCTCCCACGAATCCTATCGGCTTTCTTGGCGAGCTCCCGCAGTGTGTGCTGGGAGCTTCTTCTCAGATTTGCACCTCATTGTCGGACAATCATCCATTTTCCAGGGCCGAGCAGCGCCGCGCAACCGTCGATTCTCGCTCCGGTCCACAGATCGACCCCCTCGCAATCCGGAATCAGGGCCGATTCCTGATCGTCCAACGACGCTGCCAACAAGAGCTTACCGGCTCCTCCATCGACTCGGAACGCCACCGCGCCTCTCCCCAGGCCGTCGACATCTTCGATCGGTGGCCGCTCTCCGCCGGCCAGCGCGGGAGCGATTCGGGCGCGTAGCTCGAGCACTTTCGCGATCTCTTCGGGGAGGTCGCCGGCCCGATTCCAGGGCAGCGCCGCGCGGTCGAAGAGGGCGAGGGGGCGGTCGCGCCATCGCAGTAGATCCGCGTCGCTGAAATCGAGCCCCGTGTTGATGGGAACCGTGTCGGCCAGCTCGAAACCCCCGTGAATAAAGGGGATTGCGCCCGGCAGGAAGACCGAGAGGGCCCATGCGGCGAAACCGACCTCGATCCCAGCCGGGCGGTCTGCCGCGCGCGGCGTGTTGTGGTTCTCGAGCGTTGCGAAGAAGCTCAAGGGAACGGGACGCCGCAGCTGGCGCAACAGCGCTCGGAAGCTTTCGGGGCGGTGGGCGGTGAAGATCAGCTCGCCGACAGTGGCGTCGTATCCGGCCGCCGCGCTCTGCCGGCGCACCGTGAAGCACTCCTCCCAAAAGGCGACCGTGGGGTCGACCGCTCGTGCCCGCGAGACGATCGCAGCGAGCAGGCGCGCCGGAAGCGAATGCCCCATATCGATCATCACGCCGTCGATCCCGTATCGACTCTGGTAGTCGGGCACGACACGGCTGATCCGATTCCAAAGGGGACGCAGCTCGTTCCGGGAGCGGGCCAGATCCGGATCGTAGGCGCGCAAGGTGTTGTACGCCATGTAGTTGAACTCGTCCGACTCGTACATCCGCACGTAGGTGACATCGGTCCAGGGCGGCTGATTGTCGTCGGGGGGCCAATCGGCGAAGGCGGGCGGAACACGGAGCTCCTTCTCATCGCCGAAACCGACGATCTCCGAGTCGATCCCCTGCGCGACCCGCTTCGGCGGTGCGGCGAACCAGTCTCGATATCGTGCCGGCGGAGGGTGCAGGCGCCCCTTCCCGGCCCTCAAGCGCTTGGCCAGCGCGGCACCCACCAGCGGCCCTTCTCCTCGGGGCCCGGTCACCGCCTCGGCGATCTCGTCGAGCTCGCGCCGCCCGAAGAGCGGTGCGCCGAATCCCTGCGACGGGTCGGCCGTCGCGGCACCCCGATTCGGCACCCGGCGATCGATCCAATAGAACCATTCGGGGTGCTCCTCGATCCAGTCGGAGTCGAGCGATGCCGTGCGGAACACGAATTCCAGCACGATCCGGATTCCGATTCGATGCGCCGCTTCGGTCAGCGCGGCGAACTGCGCCTCGATCGGAAGATCTCCCAGGATCGGGTCGGCCAGGGTCGGTTCCAGGCGCTCGAGATTGCGGATCGCATAGGGCGAGCCGAGCTCCCCCTTGCGTCCGCTCTCCCCGATGGCCGTGACCGGAAGCAGGTGCAGCGTGTTCACCCCCATCCGCGCGATATGGGGCAGAATCGCGATCGCCTTCAAAAAGGTGCCTGTCTCGCGATGCCCGTCCCCGTTGAGGGTCGGATCTCCCGGCGCGCCACCGATCTCCCCATCGTCATCGTGGTCGAAGCCCGCCCCACCCCGCACGAAGAGGTTGTAGACGACCGCCCGCCGGCTCCAGTCCCGGTCCAATCGCCGTTGCCTCGGCCGCGAAGGGAGCGAGTCCAGTCGGTCTCGATAGAAGCAAACCGGATCGACCGGCACCGGCGCGCCTCCCCCATCGTCGCAATCCCCCACCCAGCGCATCGGAAGGTGATAGGGGGCGAAACGCAGAGAGCGCGGCACACGTTCGAAGGCTCGCGCAAGTTCCTTCAAACTCATGCGAAGAGGATAGCCACCTTTCGCTTGCCCCAGGGTTATCCTGAGCGCTAGATCTCACGAAACGGAGTCTCCATATGCAGCGCCCCATTCGATCTCTGCCCTTCCTCACGACCGCGCTCGGTCTTTCCTTCGGAACGACGCAAGCGTTCGCCGACACTCTGTCCAGAGTCGCCGCGCCGCGCGGGTCGTGGATCCCCTCCGGCCTCGTCGCTCGCGTGCAAGATTCGGCCTTCCAGATTGCCGCCGAGGAGCTTGAGCCGATCCTGGGCGACGAGCTCGAAGCGGAGATCCTTTCGATCAACAACATGGAGATCTTCGACGAGGGGTGCTGGATCGCCTACACCGCCTACATCGATCATGTCGACTGGGTCACCTTCGATCAACCGATCCTCGCGATCGACAGTCGCGCGAATTCGGTCTTCGCCAGTTTCGAGATCACTAATCTCGAGATGCAATTCGTGTTGGACGGAAAAGGAGCGCTCTGTCTAGATACCTACGATTGCACATCGGTGATCACCATCGACCGCGTAGTCGCCGAAGGCCAGGGCTCGATCGATGTCGTGGGGGGACACGCGAAGACCACGATGAACTGGGTCAACGCCTCGATTGAAGGGTATCAGTACGACACGGAATACTGGTGTTTCATCATCGACATCATCGCCGATATCCTACAAGAGTCACTCGAGGATGAGCTCGAGCTGATGGTCGAAGAGTCGCTCTGGGTCGACATCCCCGAGAACATCGATGAGTTCTTCCTCGATCTCGAGATCGAGACAGATTTCTCGGTCTTCGATGTGCCCTTCGGAATGGATCTCCGTCCCGACGCGATCGTCGAGAACAGCTCGGGCGTAACAATGTCGGAAGAGGGGCGCATCTACTCCAGGACCGCGCCTTGCGGCCCCCAAGTCGACGAATTCCTCTACACACCCAACACACCCCCCGCATTCGGAGCGACGATTCCAGGGACGAACGACCCCTACGATTTCGCCGTCTCTATCTCCGACGATGCACTCAACGAATTCCTGTATTCCGGTTTCGATTCCGGCGCCTTCTGCATCGTCTTGGACGAGAACTCCGAAGAGATCTACGGCGTTCCATGGGATTTCACGACCACCGACCTGCAGCTCTTCTTCCCCGAGCTCTATGCGATCGCCCCCGACGCGGAGACCGGTGTGACGATGGTTCCCCGCGCCGCTCCCTACACGGTTATCGGCGAGACGACGGGAGTTCTGGTCGGGCAGCTCGAGATGTTCCTGCAAGAGACCGAGCTCACGCTCTGGGTCGACATCGACGGGACCCCAACAAGAGCGTTGGTGGTTGCAGTGACCGCCGACGCCGACTTTCTCGTGCGGGTCCGCCTGGATGGACTGCTCAAGCTGCTCATGTCGGACTACTTCGAGTCGACAATTGTGATCGAAGAGGAGCCCTTGGTCGACCTCAACGATCCGATTATTGAGATGGTGCTCCCCTTCTTGCTCAAGCAGATCGTCCCCTTGATCTTCCTGACGCTCGATGCATTCAAAGTGCCGCTCATTTACGGTTTCGAGATCACGCCCGCGGCAGTGATCAACGATGGTGTGAACGAAGACTATCTCTCGTTCTACTCGACGATCGCGCCGACGGAGTGACTTCGACGGGCGCCTCTACGACGCCCGATTTCGGTACAGATTCTTGTCGACGACCGAGAGCATTCGCTCTACATCGTACTGACCGCCTAGAAACCCGTTCATTTGCTCGGCTTGCGGGCGCGGATCGGTCAGGACGTCGTTGTACTGGATCACGATCGAGTCCATCTCGTCGCGATAGCGGAGCATCGACCTCACCTTGATCAGGTGATCGGAATAGAGCTTCTTCATTTTCTCATCGGCCGTCGTATCGGTCGGCTCGCCCCGCCGCACCAACATCTTGTTCTGCGACGCCAGAATCTCGTCGATGTTCCTGCCCATGAACACGATCTTGTAGTTGTTTTCGGGCGGCAGGTGAGGGAGTAGGAATGAGATGATCTTGACGACCTTGCCCCGTGCCTCGGAGATCCAGCTATTGTCGCCACCCTTGTCGAGGTCCTTCACCTTTTCGTACTCGTAGTACCCCTTGGGATTGTCCTCATCGGCCTCGCGAATCCCGTCCTGTACGATCGGAATCTCCGCCGCGTCGAGCATCTTCATGCACATCGACGTGCCCGATCGCGGCAAGCCTGAGACGATGATCACGGGATCGCCGAAGCGGATCTTGCGGATGAATGAGGTCAAACCTGAGGCCACGGGGGACTCCAGTCGAGGTTCGTCGTTTGTGGCGGGCTAGGGGCCGGGGGAAGCAACCTCCGGAATATAGAGGGGATGTTCGGGGAATGCCAGCGAGGGGGGGCGGCCCACTCTCCGACGACCGAAGTCGAAGAGGGTGGGGACTGAGCATTGACTCGCCGAAATCCGTGATTCCTGCGCCAGGCACGCCCCGTCGATCCGCTCAGCCCGAACGCGACGCCCTCTCTGCTCTCGATGCGGATTGGCTCGGCGCGCCCCACAAAGGGGGCGATGGTGCGCGGGACCATGTTGGCGAGCGCGGAGTGAGAACGGTTGAGGCCCCCGCTCGCGCGGGGCCTCAGAGCCCAGGGGCCGGCCACCGAGAGGCTACCCGGATCGATCCGAGCCCAATCCCGATCTGGCTTCGAGCTCCGCGGAAAGCTGTGGCACCGCCTCCACCGGCAGCACCGACATGTGCTCATCGACCTCATAGGCATGACGGCCGGGATGCACAATCCAAAGATGCTGCAAAGCAAGATCCTCGATGGCTATGCGCATCGACTTCGTGGTCTTCGGCGCCTCGGCGAACTTGAGCTCGAATCCGAAGCGCTTTCCGCGCCAGACCACCAGAAGATCGAGCTCGGCGCCTTGATGGGTTGACCAGAAGTAGGACGGGGCGGGCCGAAGCACCTGCAACAGTTGTTCCAACGCGAAGCCCTCCCACGACGCGCCGACTGCGGGATGCCCGATCAAGCCGTGATAGTCGGGCAGTGCGAGCAAGTGATGAAGGACTCCGCTATCACGAAGGTAGATTTTCGGGGACTTGACCTGGCGCTTTCTGAGGTTCTCAAACCAGGGATCGAGCTGGCGCACCATATACGTACCGGTCAGCAGATCCAAGTAGCGACGCACCGTCTTGTCACTCAAGCCCATCGATCGTCCAATCCGTGAGGCATTCCAGACCTGTCCATGACAGTGTGCGAGCATGGTCCAGAAGCGTCGCATGGCCGTTGGCGGGACGGACAAGCCGAGCTCAGGGATATCTCGTTCGAGGAAGGTACGAACGAAGCCTTCTCGCCACGCAAAACTGTCGTCGTTGCTTGCCGCCAGGAACGATCTAGGAAACCCACCGCGCACCCAGAGATCGTAGCCCTTCTTCTGACCGACCTCCGCAAGATCGAATCCAGTGAGATCAACGAACTCCACTCGCCCCGCCAAGGTCTCAGAGACCTCGCGAACCAGATTCGGCGCAGCGCTTCCGAGAATGAGGAAGCGCGCCCCCCCATTTGAACGATCAACGACGACACGCAACACTTCGAAGAGGTGAGGAAGACGCTGAATCTCATCAATGACGACCAAATCCTCCGCTTGCTCCAGCGCACGCTCGGGATTCCGCAGCCGCTGACTATCTTGCATCGACTCGAGGTCGTAGTAGTCGGCCCCATGCTGCTCGGCGATCTGGCGGGCCAAGGTCGTCTTGCCGCACTGGCGAGGACCCAAGAGCGCGGTGACCGGCGACCGGGCTAGCGCGGTCTCCAGGCGGGAAAGATGGACGGGGCGGGGAATCATGGAAGCAAGTTAAGCCATGAAATCTCGGAGCACAAGTCCGAAGATTCATGTTTCTTGTGTCTTGCGTCGATCTCGATCTCCATGAGAGCTCGCGGGACGCGCTTCTTCGGCGGGATCGATCGGTACCGTTTCAGCTTCGGAGAGCCCAGCCGGTGACCACTGGGCAGCGGTGGCGAGCGCGGCACGAAAACGGTTGAGGCCCCCGCTCGCGCGAGGGCCCCAGAGCCTGCGGATCTGAGTCCCGTCCGCTGCGCAAACGGCTGTGGCAGCGGATCGTGCAGGCCAAGATTCGCAATCAGGCGGCTCTCTTGAACGCGGTTCACCTCGCACGTGTCAAGAGCTGGCTTCCTCCCGAGGGGAGCGTTCGGATCCTGAAAATCACCGACAAGCAGTTCGAGAGGATGGAATGCTACCTTGGAAAAACGCCCTCGGCAGCCGAGCGCATGCCCGCCCAGCTCGAGTTTTTCCAACGAAAAACGCGCCGCAAGTGTTTGCTGGCAAGACACTTGCGGCGCATCTAGTGTAACCGATCAGAGCCCGCGGGCGATTCCCAGCACTCTCCACAGGCGAAACATCACAAAAACAAAGCGCTTGACAACAATCTCGCAACCGAGAGCCGGCCGACT
>NYZA01000142.1 GCA_002686955.1 Gemmatimonadota bacterium | reverse complement strand
GAGCTGGGTCCGCGGGAAGGCTGGTTGCCTTTCAAGGACTTAGCGACGCAGAGATCGGAACGAAGACGGATGCCGGGCGAAGCGAAGACTATGCGCAACAGGCTCCTAGTGGGGCGCTCGCTCCCCAAATCAGCTATACGAGCGATCGATTCGGCGTGCTGAAATGGGGGTTAGGATTGAGCTACGTCCCGTCGACCAGAGCATCGCGGCCACGCCGAGAGAGGCGCCCGCACAATACTTCGGAGATCTAATGAGAACTCTCGCACTCGCCCTGATCCCCCTCACAGCCGCGGCGGCTTTCGCGGAAGGGGACTACCACTATGTTTCCGGATTCAACGGCAAGCAGTTCACCATGACCGAGGTTTCCGGAAAGATGCAGGTCTCCCTGCGCTCCGGAGCCGGCGCCGAATCGGCCCGGGCGAGCTTGACCGGCGCCGGCGCGGCGATCGAGCGTGAAGCCGCCTGGGCGGCTCCCTATCTCCTGCTCGACGTCGATGCCGACACCGACCGGATGCTGACCCGGCTCCGCGCCATGCCTGGAGTGGCGGCGGCGATGCCGTTGCTGCGCGATCAGGAAGGCTTCCTCAAGACATTCGCCCCGGATCAGCTCACCGTGCAGTTCAAAGCCGGCGTGGACGAAGCGCGCCGTCTCGAGGTGATCGGTGCCCTTGGGGCCTCCGTTGCCCGCGAGCAGCGAACGCCCGGTTACTACACTCTTTTCGCTCCGGAAGATCGCAGTCTCTTCCAGTCGATCCGGGACTTCAACGCGCACGAAGATGTCTGGTTCGCCGAGCTCGCATCGTTCAGCTTCGAAGACGCACTTTTCGTTCCGAACGACAGTCGCTACGACGAGCAGTGGCCGCTCAACAACACCGGCCAGTCGGGCGGCACTATCGGCGCCGATATCAACGCCGAGGACGCCTGGGACGTCGAGATGGGCGATTCCGATGTGATCATCTCGGTGATCGATACCGGCATAGACTGGGACCACCCGGATCTCGCATCGAAGGTGGTTCCGATCGGCAGCGAGGATTGGGACTTCTCGAACGGTCCCAACAAGATTCCGCATGATTCGGGCAGTCATGGAACGGCGACCAATGGCATCGCGGGCGCGGCGACGAACAACTCCACCGGAATGGCCGGTGTCGCTCCCGATTGTCGTCTCATGCCGCTCAAGGTCAGCCTGTCGAGCGGCGCGAACCAGAATCGGGCCGACGCCATCAACTATGTTGTGACCCGCGGGAGCGATTTCTCTCAGATCGTGATCTCTTGCTCCTGGCGCATGTCGAGTGGTGATTTCAGCGCCGTCGAAGCCGCATGCCAGAACGCGCGCGACAACGGCATTCTGCTTTGCTTCTCGAGCGGCAACGACAACGGTGCCGTCAATTATCCCGCGAAGTACAGTACGACCGTCTGCGTAGGGGCCACGAGCCAGTGCGACGAGCGCAAGAACCCAAGCTCCTGTGACGGCGAGTACTGGTGGGGCTCCAACTACGGCAACGAAATGGACATCGCCGCTCCCGGCGTCGACGTGCTCACGACCTCTCCCGGCGGCGGCTACACCACCGGCTTCAACGGTACCTCGGCCGCTTGTCCGCACGCGGCGGGCTCTCTGGCGCTGATCTGGTCCGCCGATCCCACCCTGAGTGCGACCGAAGCGCAGTCGATCCTGGAATCGACCGCCGATGACCAGGTCGGAATCCCGGGTGAGGACACACCCGGCTGGGACCGCTACATGGGCTGGGGGCGGATCAACTTGCACGAAGCCGTGTTGGCGGCCTCGAACGGAGATCCTTGCGATCTCACGGTCGCGCTGAGCAACTACCCCTCTCAGGTCGCGCCGGGAGCGACGACGAACTTCGATGCCGCGGCCGACAACGGATGCCCGGGCGATCTCCACTTCGACGAAGCATTGATGGTGATTCAGGGGCCCGCGAATCTAACGCAAACGCTCTACTCGGGGCCGGATGTCATCGTCACGGCCGGGAACTCCGTCGGCACCACCGTCTCGCTGGACGTGCCCGTGAACGCCCCGGAAGGCGCCTACACAGTCACGGCCGAGCTCTACCGCGACGGCCTTCTCATCGATGACGACTCCTTCCCCGTCACCGTCTCCACTCCGGGAGCCTGTCCCGATCTCACGGGAACCTGGGACGTCACATACATTTGGTCGGGCGTCGTGACCAAGTGGTTCTACTCCGACGGCACCTGGGACGATTCCGAAGGTTACACCGGTACCTGGGTGCAGGATGGCTGCGACGTGGACTGGTGGTATACGAGCGGTACCCACTATTGGGGCACGATGGAGGAGGACGGCCAGTCGATGAGCGGCGAGATGCTCAGCTATTCGGGCAGTCCCGGAACCTGGACCGGGATCCGTTTGGCGGATTGACCCGGGCCTGAAGCCCCGCCGGCGGTACGATGGCGTGCCGCCGGTAGAGGAATCCTCCCCACGGAGATGGGGGGAATCTCCCAATAGGGCGGTAGTGGGTTATACTTGCTTTGCGTTCACAATGTCGCACGTCGCGCGAGCGACGGTGAATTCCGGTGTCGGCCGGCGTTCTTTTTTGGCGCCGGCTCGCTTCCCCGCCTTGGCACGTGTATTGCAAATCGCACACCCGTCCGACGTTCTGCAACCCCCCCGGTAGGACGCATGCGGAGAAAAGAGGTTCGGATCGGAGCTGCCTTCCTGGCCTTCTCGATCTTGAGCATTGGGACCACCCTGGCGGCGAGTCCGGCACCGATTGTCTACGAGCGCGTCCAGAGCGCGCGCCCGCCCATGACGATCTGTCCGATGGACAGCCCCATCTACATGGAGACATCGGGCAAGATCCTGTGCGGCGAGGCGGATGGCTCGATACTCGTCTTCGCCGACCGCCTGCCTTCACTCTCGCGGCGCCAGGCGTACTTCGGCTGGGTGCAGGCTCAGGAAGGGGAGGTCAAGTCGCTCGGGCGGCTGACGATCCGAAAGGGGGGCAAGGGGTTCTTGTCGAGACAGGATGCACTGCCCTCCGAGCGCCCGGCGCGGGTCTTCGTCACGGTGCAGAGGAACAAGTCGAGCGTGAGCGCGCCGGGGCCGCGGGTGGTTCTGGAGACGACGATCGAGTGACGAGCGCTCAGGCTCCTAGATGCCCCAAGATCTTCTCCGGCGTGATCGGCAAATCGTTGCAGCAGTAACCGGTGGCGTCGTATACCGCGTCGACCACCGCCGGAGCGGTCGGGCAGGCCAGGCCTTCGCCGGCCTCTTTCGCGCCGAAGGGGCCCGCCGGCTCGAAGGTCTCGACGGTCTTCGATATCGACGGCGGCATATCCGCCGCGACGGGGATCTTATAATCGAGGAAAGTGGTATTGAGCGTTCTGCCTTCCTGCATCACGAGCGTCTCCGATAGGGCGTAGCCGAGGCTCATCTGAATCGACCCCTCGAGCTGGCCTTCGACCGCCATCGGGTTGAGCTCGACGCCGCAGTCGTGCACCGTGTACATCTGCTCCACCTCGACCTTGCCGGTGTCGAGATCGACGCGCGTTTCGGCGACCTGCGCACCGAAGGAGAACGCCGGCGACACCAGCCCGCAATCTCGCGGCGTGTAGTACCCTGTCGCTTTGATCGGCTCGCCACGGTTGGCGCGTTGGGCCATGGCGACGACTTCACCGAAGGGGATGCGGCGTTTCGGCTTGTTCTTTGCGTAGATGTGGCCGTCACCGCATTCCAGCTCGTGAATGACGTTCAGATCGAACTTCAGCGACACCATTTCGAAGAGCCGCTCTTTTACCTCCTTGGCGGCCCGGCGCACGGCGTTGCCGGCCATGAGAGTGACTCGGCTGCCCCAAGTACCGAGATCGGATTGAGGGCAGGCCGCGGTGTCGCCGGTGACCAGGCGGATGTCGTCCATTCTCAGGCCGAGCTCTTCGGCCAAGATCTGCGGCAGGATCAGATCGGAGCCTTGGCCGATGTCGGCGGCCAGAGTCGAGAGCTGGGCCGTGCCGTCGTCGAAGACCCGCACCTCCGCGCTCGAGAAAGGGTATTTCGTGTTGAACCAGTTGAAAACGCCACCCGAGATGAAACTGTAGCAGGCGACACCGATCCCATGGCCGCGGCCCAGGGTGGCCCGCTTCTCGTTCCAGCCGCTGATCCTTCGCACCTCTTCGAGACACTCTTTCAGACCGCAGCTGCCAACCGTCGCGACACCGGGGATCTCGTCCCCCTCGGTCATGGAGTTCTTCAGGCGTAGCTCGATCGGATCGAGCCCGAGCGCGGCAGCGGCCTGGCTCATCTGTGTCTCCCCCGCGTAGAGGGCCTGGGGGGCGCCGAAGCCGCGCATAGCTCCGGCTGGAGGGGTATTCGTATAGATGTAGAGTCCGCGGTATCGGTACGCCGGAATACGGTAGAGCATCGCACCGAAATTCCCGATCAGGAAGGTCGCGGTCGGCCCCATGCCGTTGTACGCCCCGCCGTTCAGCCACGCGCGAACCTCCTTGCCGGTGATCGTGCCATCTTCCTGGAAGGCGATCCTCGAGCTGATCTTCACGGCATGGCGACGGCGCCCGGTCGCCAGCTCTTCCGTGCGGTCGAGCGTGAACTTCACGGGTCGCCCGATTTCGCGGGCCATCCACGCGGCGCAGAAATCCCAAGGGCGCAGCTCCATCTTTCCGCCGAATCCGCCGCCCACATGCGGCTTGATCACCCGCACGTCGTTCTCGCGCAGCTCCATCGTGCGGGCGAGCAGACATTGGATGTAGTAGGGCGTCTGCGTCGATGTCCAGATCGTGATCCGGCCGTCCGATTCAGCGCGAGCCAAGGCGGAGCAAGGCTCCATGTAGGCGTGGTTGACCGGATGGGTCGTGAATACGTCTTCTTGGATATGGAACGCTTCCTCGAATGCCCGATCGAGCTCGCCGTAGTCGATATTTCGCGTGAGACTGATGTTGTCGGTGTGTGCGTCGTGAAGATGCGGTGCGCCCTCGGCCAGAGCTTCTTCGATGCCGAATACGGCCGGTAACTCTTCGTACTCGACATCGATCAGCTCGAGGGCTTCACGCGCAGTGTCGGCATCGACGGCGGCAACTGCCGCTACTTCGTCGCCGATGAAGCGCACCTTGTCCACGGCCAACGCGGTCTCGTCTTGCAGCTCCGGCACGAGACGCCAGTTGCCGTAGCGAACCGCGGGTACATCGTTTCCCGTAATCACGCATTTGACGCCGGGAAGGGCGCGTGCCCGATCGATATCGATGCTCGCGATTCTGGCGTGGGCGACCGGACTCCGCAGCAAGGCTCCGTGGAGCATGCCCGGAAGATGGATGTCGTCGGTGTACTGGGCGCCACCGGTCACCTTGGCCTTAGCGTCGGGGCGCGGCAGGCTTTTTCCTATCAGTGTTTGGCGGCTCATCAGGCGATCCCGGTCGTTGTCATCAGCGCTCTCTTCGTCAAGACCTCTACGAGATGTCTCTTATACTCTTCCGTCGCTCTGAAATCGGTGATCGGCAGACACTCGTCACGGGCGGCGGCGGCAGCGCTCGCGAGCAGGGACTCACTGAGATGGGAGCCTTTGAGCAGAACTTCGGCCCGCCGTGCGCGGATCGGCGTTGGTGCGACGGTTCCCAAGAATATCTCGACCTCGTCGACGCGCCCACGGGTCGTCGTGGTCGAGACGGCGACATTCACCGCGGCGATATCGACTTTCGAACGGGGCGAGAATTTGATGTAGGTTGAGCGTGATTCGAGTCTCGGTGTCGGCACGATGATGGCGGTGACGATCTCTCCCTTTTCGAGAGCAATCGAACCCGGACCGACCATCAGCTCCTCGAGTGGGATATCGCGCCTGCCGCCGCTGCTGGAGATCTCGATTATCGCTCCCATCGCCATCAGCGGTGGCGCTGTGTCGGCGCATGGCGAAGCGTTGCAGAGATTGCCCGCGACCGTTGCTCTGTGACGCACCTGAACCGTGGCGAGATCGGCGATGGCGCTGGCCAGCATCCGGTAGCGATCCCGAACAGGGCCGTGTGCGGCAACGTCGGCGAGCACCGTGCCCGCGCCGATTCTGAGCCCTTTCGCCTCATTGAAGCTCAGCTCCTTGAGCTCGCTCAAGCGACTGAGCGACACAATATGATCACAGCTGCGTTTACCGAGCTTCAGCCCCGGTAGCAGGTCGGTGCCACCCGCCATCAGTTCGGCCGCCGATCCGAGCGATTCCATCAGATCGAAGACCTGCTCGATCCGTTCCGGGGCGTGGTATTCGAAGCGAGGGAGTCTCATCCTTCGGCCTCCTCGCCCTGCGTGGCCGCCGCGGCGATCGCTTCGACGATCTTGGTGTAGCCGGTGCAGCGACAGAGATTGCCGCCGAGAGCGTGGCGGATCTCCTGCTCCTCCGGTCGCGAATTCGTCGCCAGAAGCTGTACCGACGATACGACCATGCCTGGCGTGCAGAAGCCGCATTGGGTGGCGCCGTGGGCGATGAAGGCATCTTGAACCGGGTGAAGCTCCCCGCCCGAGGAGGCGATCCCTTCGATGGTCGTGATCTCTCGCCCGTCCACCTCCACGGCCAGGGTCAGACATGAGTTGACCGATCGTCCGTCCAGGAGGACCGTGCACGCGCCGCAATCGCCCGTCCCGCAACCGTGCTTCGTGCCGGTCAGTCGCAGATGCTCTCTGAGCACCTCCACGAGCGTCCAATGTGGAGCCACCGCCAGCGTATGACGGTCCCCATTGACAGTGATTCGAATGACGTGGTGCTTCATCTGTTTCGCGTCAGCAGGTTGTGTGAAACAACCCACCCACCGATTCGTCGCATCGAAGTTCATTGTAGCGCTCGACCGCGGCCTCCGTCTGCATCACGTGCAGATCGATTCCGCGCTGCTCCAGAAACTCGATCGTTTCGCGTTTGATTCCCAATCGTCCGCGATATCCGGTGCCCACGACCACGACACCTGCTCCGTGCGCGACCAATTCCTCGACGTCGGCGCGCTGAACACCCGGAGAGTGCCGGGTCGCGGTCTCGTTCCAATCCCAGCGTCTACAGCCGCCGGGGAAGAGCTTGGCGTCCTTGAAGTCCTCCTCTTCTTCTTCGATTCGAATGCGCCCCCACTCGATCTCCACGATTCGTGGAGAGATGCCGTCGGGTCTGCCGGTATCGGACATGCCTTGATTCTCGCTTGGGTTGGCTCCCGCGAACCCGCTAGCATTATAGGTTCTCGAAGGCGGTTATTCCCGTTCATGCCGGCGCTGGCCGCGGCGCCCCACCGACAAGGACTCAGCGATGCTCGTCGCCATCCCCACCGAGGCCCCGGGCGGCCTCGACGCCACCATCTCCGAGCACTTCGGACATTCAGAAACCTACACCCTGGTTCAGGTCGAGGGCGAGAGCACCGGCGAGATCACGGTGATTCCGAACGAGGGACACGCTAAGGGGGGCTGCATGGCGCCCGTGAGCTTCCTTCGCGAACAGGGCGTCGAGGCTCTGGTGGCCGGGGGCATGGGCGGGCGTCCTCTGGCCGGCTTTCAAGAGGCCGGCGTGAGTGTCTTTTCCCATGAGAAGATGGGGACCGTTGCGAAGGCGATCGAGGCGTTCATCGCGGGTGAGCTACGGGAGTTCGGCCCCGCCGATGCCTGTTCCTCGGGTTGTTCCGGCGACGAATCCGATCCCCATCACCACGGGCACGCCCCGATCGAGCGCGTTCCGATCGAGGGGCCCGCGGACGTTCGGGACGATCGCGTGGTGACACTCGATTATGTGCTGCGTGATCCGGCGACCGGCGAGACCCTCGAAGTGAGCGAGGGGCGCGGGCCGATGCGCTTCCTCTACGGCCGCGGCCAGATCGTCGCGGGGCTGGAGCGCGCGCTGGCCGGCCTTTCGACGGGGGATCGCATCAGAGTCGCGGTCCCTCCCGAGGACGGCTTCGGCCCGCGCGATCCGAAGCGGGTGATCGAGGTGCCGCGACAGAACCTGCCGGACGATGTCGAGCCGGGAATGGTCATGGCGATGCGCTCGCCGAAGGGACCCACGCCGGTCGTGGTCCTCTCGCTGGACGACGACACCGCCCGCCTGGACGCGAATCATCCCTATGCGGGCAAGGAGCTCGATTTCGAGGTTACGGTCGTCGACGTGCAGGCCGCGGTCGTCGAGGAGCTGGAGGCCGGTAGGGTGTTGGGCTGACCTTTTCCGGGGGTTTCGCCGAACCTGCTATCCTCGCTCGATGCGGCTCGATCAACAAGAAGCCAGGGCATTGCGAAGGGCGACGCGGGGCCTGAGCGAGGTGCATCTCTTCGGATCGCGTACCGATCCTGCCGCCCGCGGCGGCGACATCGACATTTTGGTCTATTCGAAAGAGCCCCCTCTGGAGCTTGCCCAACGAATCGGGCGGGAGTTCTTCCTACTCTGCGAGCAGAAGCTAGATGTCGTCGTGCTCGACCCCGACAATCTGAGTGCCGAGCAGGCTGCGTTTCTGGCGTCGCTGACTTTGGAGCGCTTTCGATGAATCGCGAGTTGATTCCGTTGGCGGCCAACGGCAAGAAGAAGTGTGAGGCGGGCCTGACGCTCGTCGAGGCGTCATTGCGGCGCGTTCAGCGCTACGATCCCTCTCGTAGCTACACTCCAGACGAGCTGGAGCCCTACGACGCCCTGGCCGATCGCTTTGTGCGCATCGTCGAGATCGCCCTCCGTTTCTTCAGAACCTACGAGATGCTCCATGAAGCTGTTGCCTCGGACACACTTCGGGATCGCTTGCATCGAATGGAGAAGCTCGGTCTGATATCGGCGACATCGCTTTGGCTCGATATGCGCGATGTGCGCAACCGAATCGTTCACGATTACCTACCGGAGCAGGTGGCGGAGATGTTCGGGCAGATCACCGGACCCTTTGCAGCCGAGTTGGCGCGATTCCGGAATGGGCTTGCGGGCGTCGATATTTCGCCTTCGTAGTTGTTCGCGAATGCGCGCCTATTGCACCCAGACCGGACTGCTCCAGGCCATTTCGCCGTCCGATTGAAGCACGCGCAGGTAGTAGAGCGCGGGGCTGGTGAGTGAGTGGTCTACGACCCGATGCTCGAGATCGATGCGCCCTTGGGCCGGTAGGTTGAGCGTTTCGTATCGCCCCTCGTGTCCTCGCACGATCTCGACGCGATCCAGGGGAGCGGTGCCCGCCACTGCGACCCGAATCTCGGCCGGTGCGGGGCCGCGGACGATGGCGGAGCCCATCGGCTCACGGTTGACCCGCAGGTCGAGCAAGATCCTGGCGCCCGTCGTCGCGTAGACGCGTCTGGCGTCGAGGGCTTCCCAGATCGCCTCTCGTGTGTTCTCGGTGGCCAATGCCACCGCCAGACCGCCCGAGCCCTCGGAATCGGGCGCGAATCCATCGCGGCCCGGCATGCCGAAATGGTCGTCGCTCGATCCGATCACTCCGATGCGGTGCCCGAGCGACCAGGCATATCGATACGACCACGAATCGTCGACGCCCAGCTCGAAGAGATCAGCGATCTCAGGCCCGTCGTCGTCATTGTGGTGCGAGTAGAGCTCACCGACACGCTGCAAACCCTGATGCGGCACGCTCCAGATCCGGTTGTCCGCCTCGGCGTTCATCACGTGCGGAATGACCAGACTCGGGATCGACAGGGTTTCGAGCGCCTCGTAGAGAGCCGTCACGGTTGTGAACTCCGGGCGATGGAAGACCGCTCCGCCACGGTCTCTGTAGTACACGACACGATGCCCTTCTTCCCAGTGCGTCCATTCCCAGGCGTAAAAGGTCGTAAACACGCCGGGCTCGTACAGCTCATCCGCGAGGTCTTGGCTCGCCTCCCAATCGGCTTCGCTGAACCCCCCGTCGAACTCGGTCACATCGTGCTCCGATGCGGACGCCCAGTCGAGCCCGGCCATGTCGCGGGCGTAGGCATAGGCCAAAGGCTGCCGTGAGTAGTTGCCACGGTGATCGCCCCCCGAAACCCAGGAGCCGGGACGAACCCACCCCTGATAACCTGCCCCGCGCCCGGTATGAAAATGCGTGTCGCCGAAAAAACGGCGCCTAAGAGGGGGCGATTCATGCGCAAGGAGGGGAGCGGTTCGTACCGGGAGCCCAGGTGCCCTGGCGACAGGCCGCAACAATCCGGGCTCGCCGGCAACCAACCCCTCGATCTGTGCCCGCGCCGAGTCCGCGGCGCAGAAGAGATGCGTGAATTCCCCGATACCGGCGATGTCGACCGTCACGGCATCGCGGTAGCCCCACGCCGGGTTTCCGAAGGGATCCATGACCGCGATAATCAAAGCGAAGGGCTCGCCGAGCACCACATCGGCCGGCGTGACCACCTGCGCGAATGCGGCGCCCGCGCCGACCACCCGGGTCTCGGAGCTCGCTTCGAAGGTGAACCATTGCCGGCTCCCCACCCTGCGCAGGCGCCCTCGGAATCGCAGGGGCATGGCGGCAGCCTGAGCGCGCCCCCTGTAGTGGACAGTCAGCGTTTCGCCTCGCCTGAGCGTGCCTTCTGCAATTGTCACTCCAACCAGCCATCCGCTGTCGGTCACGCCATGTGCCGCGATATGCGCCGGTGCGTCGACCCACACGTAGCCTCCTCCGAGGGAGTCGGCAGTCTGTGCCGCCTCCCACATATCGTCGAGATTCTCTCCCTGGATCGAGATCGGAAGCTGTGCATGTAGTTCCGCGCCGGCGCGCAAGGGCGTATGAGCCTCGAACTCGAAGCGCAGCTCCGTGGCCTCACGAGATACCACTAACGAGGGGTGGACGCCCAAGGTGGGAGGTTCGAAGGGAGCCAGATCGAGCGACGCGGTCGCGAGAGACGCCAAGACCGGATTGAAGAGAACATGCAAGGGTTCGTACTCCCGGAAATGTGAAGGGACACGCCCTTAGGAGCCTGTTTCACATAGCCTTCGCTTCGCCCGGCATCCGCCTTCGTTCCGATCTCTGCGTTG
>NYZA01000141.1 GCA_002686955.1 Gemmatimonadota bacterium | reverse complement strand
CGCTGGGCTTGCCTGGCCAGGAACGACGGCTCTCCGCCCGCCAGTGCGCGGTCCTCCGACCTTGCCAAGACGACTCTTGGAAGGTTGTACCTGAGCTCGGTCGTCGGCTTCGGGAGCGCGCGAGACAACGCACCACACAGGCGGAGCGACTTCGCAGGGAGGGAGCCGATCCACGAAGCTAGCGCTTATGGGGCTAGGTGGTGCGGGCCATCGGTGCCCGTGGACGAGAAAAGACAGTGTACTGTCCGCGCACATCCGCAATGAAACCATGTTGTTCCATCGCCGCATTCACGGCATCGCTGCAGCCGGCGACGAAACAATCGTGTATCTCGATCACGAGCGTGTCTACGAACTCGAGCCAGTCGAGCGAGCCAGCAGAAAACACCTCGCGCTCGGCACCTTCGATGTCGAGTTTCAACAGGTTGATCCGGCGTCCACCAGCTTGCTCGACAAGGTCGGCCATCGTAATTCCAGCCACCGAGCATGTAGTTGCGGATGGTACCTCGGTCACGCTAAAGGCCCAGCTCCAATCATCGGGGTTCTTGATCTCCAGAGGCGTTCGGGACTTCCAGATAGCGCGTTGCACAAGACGCACGTTCCGGTAGGAATCGAGGTTTCTTCGGAAGAGACGAGCGTTCTCCTCGTCCGGTTCGACCGCGATGATCTCCGCTTGCGGAAACCGGTTGGCGAAGAGCAGTGTCGTGAAGCCGGTGTACGCACCGCCATCGACGATGACAACCGGATCGCTATCCAGCGGCACATCGGACTCTCGTTTTCCAAACGTCTGCCAGAGCACGAAAATATCGGAGCCCGAGTTTCTGCAGAAGACGGGCGTGGCGATTCCGGGTACGCGAAGCTCGATGATCGCCTTACGCCGAAGCGACGCAAGCGCAAAGTGCATCGCGTACCTTACCCCCAAGAGACGGATCAGCCGAACGATGCGAATGGGGATTCTGACTATGCTAGTGGCGATTCCGTTCATGCGCGGGGCTCCAGGGCGCTTTCGATCGAGCATCGACAGGCGCGGCACGGTAGCAGATCTCACCGCACCTACGCCCGTCCCTTTTCCCCGCTCGCACCACCGCCTGCTGATGCGGCCCTCCGAACCGGTACTTGGCCGCCCAGTGCGTCAGTCGAGCCAATCCCAGTTGCCTGGGCCGCCGTAGGCCCCGACGTCGGAGCGCCGGCCGTTCGGGTAGTAGGCGGGCCAGCGCGGATGCCAGTCGGACAGCGCATCGTCGATCGAAGGGTCTCCGGAGTCCACGCATGGGGAATCGGGATCGAGCAGGTAGTCGAATCGACGCAGCGACGTGAATACGGGGTCGGCCTCGAAGTTGCCCGAACCGGGCCACCCTCCAGCGATGTTCGAGTACGTTGCTTCGACATGGGAGGAGTACTCGACGTCGATCGCAACATCTCCGTTGTTCCACACAATCGTGTTGAGCAGCGTCGCGAAGGAACCGGTGACCGAAGTGAGGCCCGTCGACATGCTGTTGGTGATCACGCAGTTTCTGAGCAAGGCTGTCGACTCGTTGTCCAGCACGATTCCGTGCCCGCTGTTTCCTTCGAGAATGCAGTTCTCGAACAGATAGCTGGAGAACGAGCAATCAACACCTCCCGCACGATACACATGGGCAGTGTTGTTTCTCAGTATGCTGTTTCTAACGGTAACCTCGCTATACGTCGACGACATCGCGCCGCCGTAGGTCAGGTCCGCGAGGTTCGTATCGATGAGCCAGTTGTCCTCCATGACAACGTTCTCAAATGTGGGCGAGCCTTCCCAGCTCGTTGTGGCCCCTCCCGCCGCCGGGTTGCCCGACACGGAATTCGACCGGATCAGGCACCCGTGAACCGTTGGAGAAGCGCCTTCGTGACAGTAGATGCCCCCTCCCCGAGCCCAACCACCGTCGACGTGATTGTTCGAGACGATACAGGAGCGAATCATCGGGCTCACCGGCCCCGAGCAGTAGATGCCTCCGCCACCGAAGCCGGGCCCTTCATCGCCATCGTAGGCGGTACCGGTTCCTCCAGTCAGCCGGAAACCCTGTAAGATAGTGTTGGGGCCTTCTTCCGAAGCGAAGGTCACTACGCTTCCGGTGCCATTGGCATCGATGACCGTCGAAGATACGATCGCATGATCGAGCGGATCTGTGCTGGTTACGACGATCGCCTTCCCGTTAAGATCGATGGTCTCGGGATAGTGACCCGGGTGCACGATGACCCAGTCTCCGAGGTTGGCCGCGTCGATGGCCTCCTGGATAGTGCCGAAATCCCTGGGAACGTGGTGGTCGGCGCCGAAAGCCGAAACACAGGGCGAAACAACGAGTTGAGCGAGCAAGATCCGCGACTTCATGAGATCCTCCTTGTCTGTCTGAATCGACTTAGCCTCCTCAGGTACTTACATGCTAACACAGCGCGCGGCGGTGCGAGGCCGACTCTCGTCAGCCGGTATCTCCAGCACTGCCCCATGTTATCTTCCTGCGCTCCCCCCCACCGGAGCCCCACCGTGATCTCGAAAAAGCTACGCCCCTTCGGCACGACGATCTTCGCCGAGATGACGCGGCTCGCGAGTGAGCACGGAGCGATCAATCTTTCGCAGGGCTTTCCCGATTTCGATGGGCCGAGCGATATCATCGAGGCGGCTCTGGAGGCGATGCGGTCGGGCGAGAATCAGTATGCGCGATCGCAGGGGCGGCCGGAGCTGGTTCGGGCGGTCGCGGCGCATCAGGAGCGGCACTACGGACTGAGATACGACCCGATGGAAGAGGTGGTCGTGTTTTCCGGGGCTACCGAGGCGATCGCTTCGACGATTCTCGGGCTGCTGGATCCGGGCGACGACGTGATAGCTTTCGAGCCTTTCTACGACAGCTATCCCGCCTGCGTCGCCATGGCCGGCGGAACGATCCGCTTCTGCACTCTTCGCTTTCCCGATTTCTCCTTCGACCCCGACGAGCTCGCGTCGCTCTTCACGCCGAGCACTCGACTCCTGATCCTCAACACACCGCACAACCCGACAGGGAAAGTGTTTCGACGTGAGGAGCTCGAGCTCATCGCTTCGCTCTGCCGTGAGCGCGATGTCCGAGTGCTCTCGGATGAGGTGTACGAACATCTGGTTTTTGATGGAGCGGAGCATGTTCCGATCGCGACACTTCCCGAGATGAGAGAGCGCACGTTGACCATATCGAGCACCGGAAAGACCTTCTCCTTCACCGGATGGAAGATCGGCTGGGTGACGGGGCCGCGTGGGCTTGTCGCGGCTGCGCAGGCGGCGCATCAATTCGTCACCTTCGCCGTGGCGACACCTTTTCAGCTCGCGATGGCTCAGGCTCTCGATCGACACGGCGAGGAGTATTTCGACTCATTCACGCGTGACTATGCGGAGCGCCGCGATTTCCTTGGCGACGCTCTGGCGGAGGCCGGGCTCAGCCCCGCGCTCCCCGAGGGTACCTACTTCATCATCGCCGACTTCACGCAGCATTTCGACGGAGATGATCGCGCGTTTGCCCGCTGGCTGGTCGAGAAACACCGAATCGCCACGGTGCCCTGCGGCGCTTTCTACCAGGCGGACCGTGCCGAGGGGTCGCGATTGGTTCGATTCGCCTTCTGCAAGAAGATGGAAACCCTGGAGCTGGCGGCCGAGCGTCTGCGCGCGATCGCATCATGAGGGTAGCGGGGCTTCAGCTCGATCTCGCCTGGGAAGATCCATCCGCGAACTTCGCCCGCGCGGAAGAGATGGCGAAGCGGGCCGCATCGGCCGGTGCGCGGTTGATCGTGCTGCCCGAGATGTTCGCGACGGGGTTCACCATGAATTCGGCGAGGGCCGCGGTCCATGCGGACGAGACTCTGCGCTTCATGGGCGCGCTGGCGAAGAGAACGGGCGCGTGGATCGTTGGAGGATTCGTCGAGCCCCACGATCCGAGGCCGCTGAATGGATGCGCGCTCTTCGACCCAAGGGGCAAGGAGCTGCTGCGCTACCACAAGATCCACCCCTTCACCCTGGCCGGCGAGGAGCGACACTACTGCGCGGGCGAGGCGATCCACAGCGCGGCCGTCGAAGGCGTTCGCGTCACACCTTTCATCTGCTACGACCTCCGCTTCCCCGAGATCTTCCGGCACGCGGCGGAAGAGACCGATCTATTCGTGGTGATCGCCAACTGGCCCGAGAAGCGTAGCGAGGCGTGGAAGACCCTTCTGCGGGCGCGGGCTATCGAAGCCCAATGCTTCGTGTTGGGTGTGAACCGGGTCGGCGTGGGGGGCGGCCTTCCCCATCAGGGAGATTCGGCCCTCCTGGATCCTCTTGGCAAGGTCTTGGACGAAGCGGCGGGTGAGCCCGCGATCGTCGCCGGCGAGGTGGACGCCTCCGAAGTGGCCGAAATGCGGTCGAAGTTCACTTTCCTCGCCGATCGCCGGGAGGAGCTGTACCGGCGGCTCGATCGATGATGCGCTCCAGTTCGTCCGGCCGAAGAGGATCGTCGAGGGCCTCGGCGAGCTCTTTCGCCAGCTGCCTGACGCGCGAGAGATCGATCCGCTCGGCGTGCAGCTGAAGCAGGCGCTCGATATCGTCCCGATCTCGGGCTCGCCAGGCCACCAGCTTGTAGATGATCAGATCCTCGGGGTTCACCGCGCGAATCGTGGTGCCGGCCACCACCGCCTCATCCGCCGCAGCGATCGCGTCGAGCTCGAACTCGATCCAAGCAAGACTCAGATCGACATCTACGTTCGATGGGGCGTGCCTGAGAAGCAACACATGGCTCTCTCGGGCAAACGCGACCGCATTGTCGATTCGAGGCACGATATCGTGTTCGCGGAGCCTCGCTATCAGCGGGTCGAGATCTGTCCCTTCGCCCACAATCGTTGCGTCGACGTCACGCGTCGTTCGAAGTACGCCGTGAGCGATCGCAGCCACGCCTCCGATCACCATTCCGGGACGCCCACACTGATCGATGGCGCCTTGCACAGCCGCAACCGCCGCCTCGAAGTCCGCCCTCTGAGAGCTCACGGCAGCAACTGGGCTCTCAGCCTTGCCCAGCTCGCGCGAGCCTGCGCTTCATCACGCAGTCGAATCGGGTCGGGCGGCGCGGTGAGGATGCCCGGGCACAAGTCGAGGAGCTCCATGGCGGCCGCGAAGGCGGCGGCCGGTGTCGGCGGACGCCAACGGGATCCGCCGAGTGCCGCGGCGGCCTCTTGGCCCGCGATCATTCGGCGAAGCGATTCGGCATCGATGGTCATGATGATTCCACACTAACATCGCTGCGCGATTCGGTGGAAGAGGAGTCGATGAAGCGGCCCTGCCGCAGGAATCTCGTGACCATCTCGGCAGTGGAGGATTGCGCCATGATAAAGGTGTGGTTTTCCCTGACCACGAGCAGCTCCTTCATGCCTTCTACGCGCGCCCTTTCAACCGACACTTTTCCATCGTTCGCGCCGGGGAATACGCGGGACATGAGCGGATTGACGCTGCCGGTTCCGGCGATGACACCGAGCTCGAAATCGACCTTGCCGAGTGCGAGAGGAAGGCTCGAGCTGTCGGTTCCGAGCTGGAGCCCGGCGGGGCCGTTGATCCAGCGAAAGGGCGGAAAGTGTCGCAAGCGGTCAACGAGCTCGCTGCCGCGGTTGGGCGGAGCGAGCATGACGACGCGACCGAGGCGGGCGTCTTGCCCGGTTGGGGCCGCGGCGAAACAATGTCGCTTGAGAAGCGCGCGCAGGACGATTCCACCCATTGAATGCGTGACGAAATGGACCGGCATGGCCGTCGATGGGGGGGGCGCGCCGGAGCGATCGGTCAGTACGAATCCCACGCGCTCCAGCGCGGTGCCCACGAGCTCGGCCAGTCTCTCGATTCGGTGCCGGCGGGAGGGGTAGCCGAGATTGAGGACGTGGAAACCGGTCCGGCGCAAGCGCCACGCCAATAGCGTCATGGAGTAGCTTGTGCGCCCGAGCCCGTGGAGCAAGACGACGTACTCTGGTCGGAGTTTGGCGGTGTCGCGGCCATCGCGATACGCTCCGCTCATCGACCCGACGGCCCAATCACACTCCAACCACCGGAACGCCCTCCGTGAGCCATGCACCAGAGCTCCGCAGCTTGACCTCTCTTCTCGGAAACAGCCAGCGGCTCGATGGCGGCGGCATGTTCGGCAACGCTCCGAAGGCCCTCTGGAGCCGCTGGATAGAGCCGGATGAGCTGAACCGGATCCCGTTGGCTTGCCGCGCCCTGCTGGTGCGGGAGCCGGAGGGGCGGAATCTGCTCTTCGAGACCGGTATCGGGGCCTTCTTCGAGCCGAAACTGAAGGGCCGTTTCGGTGTCGTCGAGTCCGAGCATGTGCTCCTCGCTTCGCTCGCTTCCGCCGGGCTGAGCGACGTCGACATCGATGTAGTGGTGCTCTCTCACCTGCACTTCGACCATGCCGGCGGCCTGCTCTCGGAACATTCGAAGGGCGAGGAGCCCAGGCTTCTCTTTCCGAAGGCGCGCTTCGTGGTCGGCGAGGCGGCTTGGGAGCGGTCGATACGGCCGCATCGACGCGATCGGGCCTCTTTCATTCCGGCTCTGAATGATCTCTTGGAGGGAAGCAGCCGGCTGGCGCTCGCGGGGGTCGACGATGCGGAGCGGCTGCTCGGGCCGGGCTACCGCTTCCATCGCAGCGACGGCCACACGCCCGGGCTCCTGCTCACGGAGATCGAGATGCCGGATGGGCCGGTCGTCTTCGCCGGCGACCTGATCCCCGGGACGCCGTGGGTGCATCTGCCGATCACGATGGGTTACGACCGATTCCCGGAGCTCCTGATCGAGGAGAAAGAGGCATTGCTCGCCGACCTGGTAGCGCGGAAGGGCCGGATCTTCTTCACTCACGACGCGGTCGTGGCGTTGGCCGGAGTGGCGCGTGACGAGTCGGGCAAGTATCGGGCGATCGACGAGTGCGGTATTGCGTCGCTCGTGATCCGTTGATCGGCGCCGGATTCATCCTCCATCCCCCATCTTCTTCAATCGCTCGATCCGCTCCGGTTCGTTCTCGCTGAGCCATTCATCTTTGGAGAGGAGCTCGTGCGCCTCGCGGAAATGGGGGCGCGCTTCGTCGACGCGGCCGAGGGCGTGCAGGCATTCGCCGAGCTCCTCGATGACGTAGGGGCTGTCTTCCCCCGCGCTTTTCCATTCGTCGAGTAGGGACTCTTGGGCGCCGAGGGCCTCGTCGAGGCGGCCGAGGGACCGAAGGGTGCGCGCGACGGTCCATTTGGCGATGCGGAGCTGGCGCGAGGGGCCGCGCTCGGCGTGGAAGTCGACCCCTTTTCGGAAGAGCGCGAGAGCCTTGTCGTAGTCCCCAGCGTCGTGGTGTGCCCAGCCGATGTTGTTGTAGAGGGGGCCGAGCCAGCCGCGGGCGCGGGGATCGGCGGTCTTTTCGGCGAGATCGAGGGCGCGCTCGCTCCATTCGAGGGCCCGGGCGGGGGGCTCGATGATCCCCATCATGTGGGCGGCGTCGAGGGCGAGTGCGTCTTCTTTGGCAGTGCCGGCCAGCTCCCACGCCTGGATGAAGTAGGGACGTGCCTTCGACTTACGAGCGTCAACCTCGGGATCGGTGGCGCCGGGGATTCCGTTGTGGGCGCGGCCGCGTTCGAGAAAGTAGCGAAGGCGGGCTCTGGCCATCCCCTCAGGGGGAAGGAGACGCTCGGCCTGGTCGAGGGTGGCGTGGGCGGCCTCGCTCTTGCCTTGAAGGCCCTCGGCGCGGGCGATCTGGGTGAGAAGCTCCACTCGGTAGGAGAGCTCGTCCGATTTCTCGGCGCGGGGGAGGATCTCGCGGAAGGCGGTCTCGGTCGCGGCTGGATCGGAGTAGTTCCAGAGGCGATCGAAGGCGGGCAGAGCTTCCTCGTCGGCTGATGAATCGGGCGCCGCTCCGAGGAGGACCGCGATCAGGCTGAGGTGGACCGGATGCACGAATCGGAGCATGGCGGGTCTTTCCGTTGTGGTTCACGGGGGGATTACGTGGGCGCGAGATCTCCGGCGCAAGGTAGAATAGGCGATCTAATCTCCCGGCGCGATGCGCGGTCGCGCGCGGGGCGAGATCTCCGGAGATAGCCATGAATGCCGATTCGTCATCATCGCCCGCCGAGAGGGCAAACCGGGAGCACGTGCGGATCCGCCAAGGGATCATCGACGTGCGCGAGCAGCTGCGCCGAGCTCCCTCGGGGCTCGACTCGGCCGAAGGGGACGAATGGCTCGCCGGTATCGAGAAGGTAGTCGGCCATCTGCGGGAAGCGGTCGAGCGACACTTTCATGACGAGGAATGTTCGGGTCTCTTCGAGGAATTCCAGCGGCAGTATCCGCGAGCGTCCGATCGGCTTGCGAGGTTGAAGCTGCAACACAGCACAATACTGGGCGAACTGAACGATCTATTGACGGCGCTAGTTCGCTGTGAAGGGAAGGCGCATCCGGACGCCACTGAGATCGTTGAGCAGGGGATGCATGCGCTGGGTGAGCTGGCGCGCCACGAAGAGGAAGAGACGGATATACTCCAGCGCCTTCCTTCCGAAGATATCGGTATTGGCGACTGATCGACGCGGTAATTGGGAGCTTGCGGAAACAGGCCGACCTGGGGCTGGCGGCGGAGTTTCGCGATCCGCCGGCGGCCGATCGGCTGAGCCGGAGTCGCAGGCTGATGCACAAGGCCTTTCACTGGCACTAGATCCCGCGGGCGCGCGCCAGCCTTGACTTTCGCCCCGGATCCTGGCTAGTTTTTCCCCGGCCGTCCTACCGTTTCGTGCCTTATCAATATCCGCTGGGGTGTCGTCTAGTGGTAGGACGCAGGATTCTGGTTCCTGTTGCCGGGGTTCGAATCCCTGCACCCCAGCCATCTTTTCCGGCGTCGTGCGCTCACGACTTGACGCATCACGCTGATCCGCACATACTTGCAGCGTAGCTCTTGGCCCCTTCGTCTAGTGGCCTAGGACGGGTGGTTCTCAGCCATCAAACAGGGGTTCGATTCCCCTAGGGGCTACCAATTCGACTTCTTCGGAAGTGCAGAGAAGACCGGAAGCCGGTGAAAACCAAGGCTTTCGGTCTTTTTTGTGTCCGCTGGGGACCCGGAAAATCCCTTGGCAGCCGACGGTAACTTTGACGGTAGCTCTGAAGTGAATGCGGAATTCGCCAACTTGAGAGTGCGGAGCTATGACGTGGGCCCGTGAGCGATTGCTCTCCGCTCCGGCGCACGCGTTCAAAAGCACCGGGAATCCAGCCGGTAATCGGCGCGCGGCGACGGGGCATGCGTGGCGGGGTTGAACGGGTTGTGATTCCAGTGCGTCCCCCCGGGAAAGTCTTCCCCGACCCGTTTCCGGAGGGTACGCGACTTCGGCGAAGCTCCGCCGCGGCTTGACCTCGAGACCCTTTTGAGTAGTATCTTGTTATCGATGGATGCCAACGCCTTGCGCCTAGTGATGCGCCGGATGCTCGCTCCGGCCCTTGCCGTGCTTCTCGCCGGTTGCGTCTTTGACCCCGCCGAGCAGACCGGTCCTGGTGAGCCTCCGGCCGAGCCGAAGCCGTTCACGAGCATCCAGAACACGATGGACAACTTTCGGCAGGCGCACGAGGAGCAGGATATCGGGCTCTATCGCGCCTGCTTGAAGACGGAGTATCAGTTCTTCCTCGATCCCGCCGACGCCGACGAGGTGGGGAGGGATTTCTTCTCGAAGCAGGACGATGTGGCGCAGATGGAGGAGATCTTCGACTCCCCCGATCTCGTCGACATCCGCTTTCGGGCGACGCCGCACGAGGTTGTCGACCGCTGTTGGGGCGACGGCACTTGCGTCAGCTCCATCGACGCGCGGTGGGCCGAGATCGACTACACGGTGGAGATCGAGATCGAGTGGGTCGATGGTGTCGAGCGGGCTTGCGGCACGGCGGTTTTCAGCTTCAGCCTCGTCGATCCCTCCGCGATCGGGATCGTGCGGGTTCTCGACTTCACGGGACAGAGCTCCTGCTGATCGCAGCGCGCATGAAGGGACGGCTCTAGCGCTTCTTGGTAGCGTAGTCAAACGGCCTGAAACCGCTCCGGGAGCTCTCTGATGATCGCGCAAGCTCTTCTTGTTTCGTCTCTTATCGCCTCCACGCCCACTTTCGTCGTCCGCCCCGGCGACGGACAGGTCGCGCGGATCCTGATGGCCGACGCGCCCGGCGCGCATATCTACGATCTCAGCGGCCGGCGGATCAGGTCTTCACTCGGCGTCGGCGCGGCCGGCGACTTGCTCTGGAAGGGCCTCGACGATCGGGAACGCCCGGTTCCGGCGGGGGTCTACCTTGCCGTGGGCGCCTCTTCACCCGCCCCGCAAGATGCCGACTTCTGGACCCGCTGCGCGCCCGATCCCGCGATCGATCTCGGGGCGCCGGGCTGTTTCGACGAAGCCGATATCTGGGGGGCCTGCGTGCTCGACCACAACGACACGCTCAAGGTCTGGTACACCGGATTCGACGGCTTGCCGTATGGCCCCACTCGGATCGGTTTCACTTACTCGACCGACCAGGGCGCCACCTGGGCTCGGTCTTGTGAGCCCGCACTAAGTGAGGGATCGATCGGCTCCTTTGACGGAGGGGGCGTTGCGGCGCCCTATGTCATCGAAGACGACGCCGGAGCGCTCATCCTCTTCTATGGGGGCTTCGACGGCGCGGTCAGCCAAATCGGCCGTGCGATCAGCGCAGATGGTGGCCGCAGCTTCGAACGCTCGCCCCCCCTACCGATCTTCAGCGGGCAAACATCGTGGAGCAACCTCACCCTCTTCAAGTCGGTCGACCTGCGCGACGGCGACTACACCATGTGGTTCGTCGGGCTGAAGGACAGCACCGAGGTCCCTTGGAAGGTCGGCCGCGCCATCTCACCCGACGGCATCTTCTGGTCCACCTCTCCATCGACCCCCGTTTTCACCGGCTCCGATCCCTGGGAGGACTTCGGAACCCCGAGCCTCGATGTGGAGTGGAGAGACGACGAGTGGCTAATGTGGTATGCCGCGACCGACGACTCCACCCTGCGCATCGGCAACGCCCACTCCGCCGACGGGATCGACTGGTTTCGCAACCCGGCCAACCCGCTCTTGGATGTTGGGGAAGAGGGGGATTGGGACGGACGGGACGTGGCCGAACCCGCCGTGCTCTATGCCGGCGCGGAGCGCATCCTCTACCACGCCGGCAGAGACACGGCTCTGGTAGGCCGGGTGGGCTGCAAGACGCAGCCCGCGACATCGGTTTCAGGTTCGCCACCTCGTGGGCCCGCCGCCGTGCGGCTTCTTCCGGCGACGCCGAACCCATTCAACCCGCGAACGACGATTCGCGTGGAGATCGATGTGGAGGGCGACGCCCGTCTGGCGGTTTTCGACGTGGCGGGGAGGCAGGTTCGCGTGCTGCACGAGGGTAGGCTGCGTTCCGGCACCCATTCGTTCGTCTGGGACGGCAGGGGGCGGAGCGGCTTGCCGGTGGCGAGCGGGATCTATCTGACGGTCTTGGAAGCGCGGGGGGCGCGGGAGGTGCGGCGGATCGTACTGCTGAAGTAGGTGGCCGCCCGGGGGCGGCTTCGCTATCCTCTCCCCCGATTCTCGGTCCGAAACGGAAGAGGAAAGTATGAAACGAGCGCGCGGCTTGGCCGGCATCGACATTTTGACCATCATCGTGCTCGTCGCGATCGCCGCGGTGTTGGCGATTCAGCGTAGCGGTTATGTGCAGAATCCGATCCGGGTCGCCCAAAACCGCGAGAATATGCGGGCGATCGAGTACGCCGAGATTCTCTATGAGATCGAGCACATGGCCGAGATGGTCTGGTCGGCCGGCGAGGATGAGGGGGAGCTCGATGGCGATGAGGAACTGATGGACGAGATGCTCGAGGACGAGCCGCTCGACGACCAGATGGGTGTCGGTGAGTCGGGGGCGGAGACCAGCGGTGCCGCCGTCCCCGAGATGATCGAGCGAGGACTCTCCGAGCTGGCTCCCTATCTGCTCGATTGGGAATCGGTTCGCAGTCCCTTCGATGGGAGCCCCTACTCCTTGATGGTCAAGGAGTTCGGCTACGAGATCCGCAGCAGTGCGTCGGACGAGTTCATCGACAGCGGTGTCTATTCTTGGGAAGAGCCCGAAGAGGCCGAGCCCTTCGTCTCGGCGGTGCCGGCGGTTCCGGCCGCTCCCGACTCGGGTGTGCCCGACGTGGATTCCACGAGCCAGGAAGAGGCGGAGATCTGAACGCCCCGAATCTGTTTCTCTTGCTGTTCATGTTGATCGTCTCTCCGGCGCTGGGCGCGCCGGTGGTGAGCGCCGATACGGACGATCCTCTGCGTGATGTCGTGCGCAAGATCGATGCATTGATGAGCGGCGAGCTCGCCGGCGTTCAGGAGGACGGGCAAGTTGTTATCTCGCAAGACGAATTCGATCTCTATGTGGCCGGCCGGGTCGATGCCGTGGAGGGGATCGACGAGGCGCGGGTATCGTTTGGGCGTGGGCACATGGCCGTGCATCTGAGGGTGGAGCCGGTGGCGCTGGTTTCGGAGGATTCGGCTCTTCTGCGACCCTTTTTGGAGCTTGCGGAACCGCAGGAGATCTACTTCGAAGAGGGATTGGGGACCTCGTCCGGGCGGGTTCAGCTAACATTTCGGCGTGCGTCGATCGGACGCATTCCGTTGCCGAGAGCGTTGATCGAGGGGCTGCTGACGACCTGGCTCGGGGCCGCCGAGACGGTTCGCTTGAACCAGGCGGTGCCGATCTGGGAAGGCGTCGAAGAGGTGCGCGTCGATCCGGGCAGGTTGGTCGTTCGTATGGCGGCCGGATCGAATGGAGAGCGCGCCCGCGAGGCGGGGGAGTTGGAGGTTCAGCAGTGAGCGCGTTGTCGGGCGCTGCTGTGCTGGCGAGTAGGCTCGAGCGGCTGGGGCTGTCGGTATTGGGTTGGGATGATCTTCGTTTCGCTGATCCTCCCGATCTGGATCCGGCGCTCGTGTCCGAAACCGAGCGGGATGCCGATCTGGTCGTGGAGACGTGGGGAGAGG
>NYZA01000140.1 GCA_002686955.1 Gemmatimonadota bacterium | reverse complement strand
GGGGCGGATGGGGATCGCGCTGGCGAGCGAGGCGAGAGATCTGGGGGCGGAAGTCGAGCTGATTCTGGCGCGTCACAGCGTGGAGCCGCCGGCGGGAGTGACGCTTCGCTCGGTGCGCACTGTCGAAGAGATGCGGGCGGCGGTGGAAGAGGGGATGCCGCGGGCCGAAATGCTGATCATGGCGGCCGCGGTTTCCGACTTCGTGCCGAGCTCGGTGGCGGAAGAGAAGATCAAGCGTGGCGAGGCGGGGTTGACCCTTCGGCTCGAGCCCGCGCCCGATATTCTGGCGGAAGCGGCGAAGACCCGCCGGCCCGGTCAGATCTTGGTCGGCTTCGCGTTGGAGACGAGCCGGGGCGAAGAGCGTGCACGCGCGAAGATCGAGGCGAAGGGGATCGACGCGATCGTGTTGAACGATCCAGCCCTGGCCCTCGATCGAGCCGAGAACGAAGTGATCGTGTTCACGGCCGGGGGGGATCGCTGGGAGCTGCCGCGCGCGCCGAAGAGTGAGATCGCCCGCGGAATCCTGGGGCGGCTCTCCGCGTGTTTGGAGTAGTCTGAGGGCTCGATTTCGGAGGCAATTCGGGTGTCCTCAAACGAGCTGATCAGGCACTTTTTGACACAGCAGATCGAGCTGGGTGGCTCGTCGGTGGTGCTGCCGCGCGCGCCGGGTACCGAGGTCGACGCCGAATCCGAACCAAGAGCCGGGGCCGTCGCGGGGGCGGAGGCGCCGGCGCGAGAAGAGGAGCGGACCGAATCGTGGACGGCACCCGACGGGCGGGTCGTGCGGGGGAGCGCCGAACGGGTCGAGCTGGCGAAGCTCTTCTACGAAGAGGGAAGCTGCACCCGCTGCGCGTTGGGAGCGTCCCGCACCCGCTTCGTTTTCGGCACGGGAGTGCCCGATGCGACGGTCGTTCTGGTGGGCGAAGCACCTGGCGCGGCCGAGGATCGCCAAGGGTTGCCTTTCGTGGGGCCGGCGGGCAAGCTCCTCGACGAGCTGCTGGCGGGTGTCGGGCTCGATCGCGCATCGAACGTCTTCATCTGCAACGTGTTGAAGTGTCGCCCCCCCGGCAATCGCGATCCGCTACCCGAAGAGGTCGAGCTTTGCAGCCCGATTCTGCGGCGGCAGCTCGAGATCCTGAAGCCGAGCCTGATCGTGACCCTCGGTCGATTCGCGGCCCAGGCTCTTCTGAGGAGCGACGCGCCGATGGGCGCGATGCGACGCAAGATACACAGCTACGGTGAGATCCCGCTGATCGCCACCTACCATCCGGCCTATCTGCTGCGCAATCGGCAGGCGATCGCCGAAGTCGAGGCCGATCTGATCGAGGCGGCGAAGCTGATCGGAGGGGAGGGAGGATGAGCGAGTTGCGTGTTCCGCCCCAGGCGATCGAGGCCGAGGCTTCGGTTCTGGGAGCGGCCCTGATCGACCCGACGGCGCTGGAACGGGTGGCCGACGTCTTCGGCTCCGCCGGCGATACCGCATTCTATCGATCGCAGAACCAGACGATCTTCGACCAGATGAAGGTGCTGGCGTCGCGGGGCGAGCCGATCGACCTGCTCACCGTCTCCGAAGAGCTCGAGAAATGCTCCAAGCTCAAAGATGTCGGGGGCCTGGAGTATCTGACCTCGCTCGCCGAGGGGGTGGTCAGCGCGGCGAACGTGGAGTACCACGCCGAGATTCTCCGCGACAAGGCGGTCTTGCGCGCCCTGATCAGAGTGACCGGCAACTATGCCACCGCGGCGTACGACGCCTCCGAGGCGGCCGATGAGATCGTCGATCAGGCACAGGCGGCGATCTTCGAGCTGGCGCAGACCCGGTCGAGCGCGCAGGCGGTGCCGATCCGCGAGGTCTTGGGAGAAACGATCCGCAAGCTCGAGGAGCTCGGCGCCAATCCGCGGGCGGTCACCGGTCTTGCTTCCGGTTTCAAAGACCTCGATCTGAAAACCGCAGGATTCCAGAAGGGCGACCTGATCATCCTCGCCGCCAGACCCTCCATGGGGAAGACCTCCCTCGCACTCAACGTCGCGCAGCACGTTGCGATCGAGCTCGAAGAGCCGGTGGCGGTGTTCAGCCTGGAGATGTCGAAGGAATCGCTCGTCCAGCGCCTTCTCGCGTCGGAGGCGCGCGTCAATTCCACCCGCATGCGGCGGGGCGATCTCGACCAGGAAGACTGGTCCCGGATCCTGACCGCTGTGGACTTCCTCGATCGAGCGCCTATCTTCATCGATGACACCTCCGCGTTGACACCGCTCGAGCTGCGCGCCCGTTGCCGGTCGCTCAAGGCCCGCCACGGGCTCTCGATGGTGCTCGTCGACTACTTGCAGCTCATGTCCGGTCCCTCGAAGATGGAGAACCGGCAGCAGGAGATCTCTTTCATCTCACGTTCGATCAAGGCCCTGGCCAAGGAGCTCGATCTGCCGATTCTCGCCCTTTCACAGCTTTCTCGGGCCGTAGAGAGCCGAGGGGGCGATAAGCGCCCTCAGCTCTCCGACCTCAGAGAGTCGGGCGCGATCGAACAAGACGCCGACGTCGTCTGCTTCATCCACAGGCCCGAGATGTACTCTCCCGAGGTGCGGGAGATCGAGGGGCAGGCCGAGGTGATCATCGGCAAACAGCGGAACGGTCCCACCGGTCGAATCCAACTCTCGTTCGTGAAGGACTACACCCGATTCGAAGATTACGCTCCCGAAGAGAGCGTTCCGGAGTATTGATGGACCAGAACCAGAGTTTCCCGGGCGATTCCGGCGGACACCTGATGGTGAGCATCTCCGGCATCCGCGGAGTGGTGGGCGAATCGTTGACCCCTCCGGCGATCGAGGGTTTCGCGAGGGCCTTCGGCTTCTGGGCGGCGGAAGAGGCGGCCCTTCGGGGGCGACCCGCGACGATCGTGATCGGGCGCGACAGCCGGCCGACGGGCGCGATGGTGTGCGCCGCGGCATCGGCCGGGCTGATGGCGGCCGGTTGTGAAGTGATCGATATCGGACTCGCTCCGACGCCGACGATCATGCTGCGGGTGGAGACGCTGGGCGCGGCCGGCGCGCTCGCAATCACGGCCAGCCACAACCCCGCTCAATGGAATGCTCTGAAGCTGATCGGCCCGCGCGGCATGTTCCTGCTTCCGCGGGAGGCCTCCGACGTGCTCCATCGGCATCGGGTGGGAGGGCGATTCGCACCCTGGAATGGAGTCGGCGGTTACCGCTGCGACAGCGGCGCGATCGAGGACCATATCGAGCGGATCCTCGCCCTCGACCGGGTCGATGTGGAAGGGGTGAAGGCGGCCGCGCCCAAGGTGGTGCTCGACTGCGGCAGAGGAGCCGGCGGGGTTCTGTCCCCCGAATTGCTGGCTCGGTTGGGTTGCGAGGTCGTCGGTCTGGACCTCGAGCCCGACGGTCACTTCACGAGGAACCCCGAGCCCATCCCCGAGAACCTCGACGGGCTGTGTCGCAAGGTCCGCGAAGTCGGCGCCGATATCGGTCTGGCCCATGATGCCGACGTCGATCGCCTCGCGATCGTGACCGACGAGGGGGTCGCCGTAGGCGAGGAGTGCACTCTCGCTCTTGCGGTTCGACACGTGCTCGAGCTCGGCGGCGAGGGGCCGGTGGTCACCAACCTATCCACCAGCTCGATGGCCGAGCAGATCGCCCGAGATCACGGGGTTGGGACGGAGCGAACACCGGTCGGCGAGATCCATGTGGCGGAGGCTCTGCGCGCGAGCCGCGGCTCGATCGGGGGGGAGGGAAACGGCGGAGTGATCCTCTCCGAGCTCCACTACACCCGCGATGCGCCCCTGGCCGCGGCTTTGGTGCTCTCGCTCATGGCCCGCACGGGAGAGAAGATCTCGGCGCTGGTGGACTCTCTGCCCCGGCGTCCGATGGTGAAACGGGCCTTTCCCCTCGGGGGAGCGCCACCGGTCGATCTCGCGGATCGTCTCGCCCATGTGCTGCCCGGCGCCAAGGTCGACACGGTCGACGGGGTCCGGCTGACCACCGATGAGGCCTGGGTGCACGTCAGGGCCTCCAACACCGAGCCGATCCTGCGCGTCATCGGAGAGGCCGGAGCTCAGGTCGAAGAGCTCGTTCGCAAGGCGGCCCGGGCCGCCGGCGCGACCCTCATAGCCAACCGGGAGTGATCGATGTGCGGCATCGTCGGCTACATTGGTGAGCGCAAAGTGCTCCCTCTCTTGCTCGAGGGGTTGAAGCGTCTCGAGTATCGCGGCTACGACTCCTCCGGCATCGCGGTTCCCACCGAGCAGGGGATCTGGATCGCGAAGGAGAAGGGCAAAATCGCCGCGCTCGAGTCGGAGATCAACGGGGTGTCGGTGGAAGGACGGCTTGGGATCGCACATACCCGTTGGGCGACACACGGAGCGCCGAACCGGACCAACGCCCATCCGCACGTAGACGGCACGGGACATTTCGCGATCGTCCACAACGGAATCATCGACAACTACTCGCAGCTGCGCGCCGAGCTGGAGGAGGAGGGCGTCCCCTTCGAAACCGACACCGACACCGAGGTGCTGGTGCAGCTCATCTCGCATCTCTACGAGGACTCGCTGGAATCCGCCGTGCGGCGGGCGCTCGACCGCGTCGTCGGAACCTACGGCATCGCGGTCGTCTCCGACAACGAACCCGGGACGGCCGTGATCGCCCGCAACGGCTCGCCACTGGTCATCGGAATTGGGGAGGACGAGATGTTCTTCGCCTCCGACGTCGCGGCGATGGTGGCCCACACGCGCCAGGTCATCTATCTCGAAGACGGCGAGATGGCGGTGATCCGCCAGAACGGCCATACGACCAAGACGATCGGAAATGTGCACGTTGACAAAGATGTGCACGAGGTCGACTGGGATCTCACCAAGATCGAGCGCGGCGGCTTCGCCCATTTCATGCTGAAGGAGATCTACGACCAACCCAGATCGATCCGAGACACGATGCGGGGGCGTCTGCTGCTCGATCGCGCGACCGCCAAGCTGAGCGGTCTGAACCTCACCGACGAAGACTCGCGTGAGATCCGGCGAATCGTTTTCCTGGCCTGCGGCACTTCGTGGCACGCGGCGCTCGTCGGCGAGTACATGCTCGAATCGCTCGCCGGCATCCCAACCGAAGTGCAATACGCCTCCGAATTTCGGTACAGACGCTCGCCGACTCCCGAGCCGGGCACCCTCTTCGTGACGATCAGCCAGAGCGGTGAGACGGCGGATACGCTCGCGGCGATGAGAGAGGCCCGCCGGCGGGGCAGCCGGGCGGTGGGGCTCGTCAATGTGGTCGGATCGACGATCGCCCGCGAGAACGACGGGGGTGTGTATCTGCATGCCGGTCCCGAAATCGGGGTCGCTTCGACGAAGGCGTTCACCTGTCAGCTCACGGCGCTGGCGATGATGACGCTGATATTCGGCAGGGCACGAGAGATCTCCGAGGCCACGGGTCACGGCATTGTGCAGTCCCTGGACCGGCTCCCCGATCAGGTCGAAGAGACCCTGAAGACCGACGGGGCGATCAGGGCGATCGCCGAGCAATACGCCGATCGACCAAACTTCCTCTACTTGGGACGAGGCTACAACTTCCCCGTGGCCCTGGAGGGGGCTCTGAAGCTCAAGGAGATCAGCTATATCCATGCCGAGGGGTATCCCGCGGCCGAGATGAAGCACGGTCCGATCGCCCTGATCGACGACAATATGCCGGTAGTCTTCATCGCGACGCAGGACGCGATCTACGACAAGATCATCGCCAATATTCAGGAAGTGCGGGCGCGCAGCGGAAAGGTGATCGTCATCGCGAGCGAGGGGGACGAGGCGATCGCCGAGCATGCCGACCACGTGATCCACATCCCTCGTACCCACGATTTCCTGACACCGATCCTCTCGGTCATTCCGCTACAGCTTCTTGCCTACCATGTGGCCGTAATCCGCGGATGCGACGTGGACCAACCCAGGAATCTGGCGAAGAGCGTGACGGTGGAGTGAGCAAGCGATGATGCAGGCGATATCGACACCGAACGCCCCCGCCGCGATCGGTCCCTACTCCCAGGCGATCCGCATCGGGTCGATGGTCTATGCGGCGGGGCAGATCGCGCTTGACGCCACCTCCGGCAAGCTGGTCGGCGACGATGCGTCCTCCCAGACCGAGAAGGTGCTCGAGAATCTCGGTGAGATCCTGCACGTGGCCGGATCGTCGCTCTATCATCTGGTCAAGACGACCGTCTATCTTCAAGACCTGACCGATTTTCCCGCCGTGAACGAGGTCTACGCTCGGCACGTCGGGTCGCCGCCTCCCGCTCGTTCGACCGTCGAGGTATCGAAGCTGCCGCTCGGCGCCTTAGTAGAGATCGAAGCGGTGGCGATCGTTCCATGAACATGGGAATGGATGGGTCCTGGTGGGCCTCCCGGACTTCAACTCCGGTGCCGGGCGCCAACACCGTCCGGGGTGGGTTCGATTCCCACACATTCCCGCCATCCTCTTCGCCCCGGGACGAAGAGAGCGAGGCGGCGGGGCGCCGTGCCCCACGTCCCGCGGCCTTTCTCGATCGGGACGGCACCTTGATCGAGCTGGTCGACTACCCGCGAGATCCGGAGCAAGTGCGCCTGTGCTCCGGTGCACAAGAGGGGTTGGCCCGGCTTCGCTCGGCGGGGTTTGCGCTCGTCGTCGTGACCAACCAATCCGGAATCGCGCGGGGGCTCGTCACCGAGGCCGAGCGAGCGGCCGTCGATAGCAGGATGATCGAGCTCCTCGGCCCGGATTCGGCTCCCGATCTGATCCTCTTCTGTCCCCATCTACCGGAGCTGACTGGGCCCTGTTCTTGCCGCAAGCCCAAGATCGGCATGATTCGCGAGGCGGAGCGACGCTTGGCGCTCGATCTGGATCGCTCCTATCTGGTGGGCGACAGCCCGGCCGATATCGAGAGCGGCCGGCGCGCCGGTCTGCGCACGGTTCAGGTGGCGACCGGTTACGGGAGCCGGGATCTCGATCCCGCGCTCTTCGACTTCTACCCGCCCGATCCCGACGCGCGGTCCGCGGGGTTGGCCGAGGCCTGCGCTTGGATTCTCGAAGACGCCGCGGTGAGGTGGACGCCATCGGATCGGTCGTGACGCGGCCGCTCGGGATCACGATCTGCGTCATCGCCGCCATGACTCAAGCCCCCGCCGAGCCGTTCGACGCGGATGGGTCGACTCCGCCGTCCGAGCACGCCGACGATTTCCGCCTCCGGCGATCACCTCGGGGGGCGGCGATGCGCTCCCTCTTGGTGCCGGGTTGGGGCCAGTGGCATACAGGCCACCATCGCAAGGCTCTGCTCGCGGCTGGCGTGGAGCTGGGTCTCGCCTCGTGGGCGCTCTACGAGACACCGATCATCGATCGTGAGCTCGAGCGCTCGCGCGCGGCGGGCGAAGATCAGACGATGGTAGACGCTGGAACAGCTTCCCACTACGACACATACATAGATCACTTCGAGTTTCGCAGGGAGCTGCTGGTCTGGCTCGGCTTGAGCGCCATCGGCTTTGCCCTCGACGCCTATGTCGATGCGTGGCTCTACGGTCGAGACGAGGAGTTCGATCGTTTTCCGGAGCCCCGGGTCTACACCTCGATCGGCATTGTTCCGGTGACGCGGGGGATCGGTGCGTCATTGCGGGTCTCGTGGCGGTGAGCGTCGAGGAGCGGTTAGACAACCATGACTGAAACGAGAAGGCCGATCTGGACCTTGGCCTGGCGCACAGGGCTGGTCGCGGGCGCGATCGGAATGATCCCGGGACTGCTGAATTCCTGGGGCACGGTTCATGGCAGCGGTAGGGCGGAGATCCCCTCGACGATCCACATCTTGGCGGCGATCGTTCATGCCCAAACCTACTTCCTGATCGGATTGCTCAGCGCGCTCGTGCTCGGGTGGCCTTTGCGCCGCGGAAGCGGAGCGCTTCACGCACTGCCTCTGGCTCTCGGCGTTCTCCTCGTCGCTTTTACCGCCATCGGAATCGAGCTCAATGTCGCCGTCCTGCCGGACTTCACCAGCGCCACCAGCTTGATCGCCGATCTGCTCTTGGCCGCCATCTGTGGCGCCGGGGCATGGGCGCTCTATCGATGGTCGAGCCGGCGGCCCGCACCCAGTCGTTTCGCCCGACCGTGGCTGGGCCTGGGCGCTCTGCTCTTGGCGCTCTCCTGCGTCGCCGCGTGGGCGGAGCGGCGCTCGTCGGACCAAGAGGTGCCGCTTGGAGAAGCATCCCCAGAGCTGCCCGATATCCTCTTCATTCTGGTCGACACCATCCGCGCCGATCACTCGAGCGCCTACGGATACCCCCATCCGACGACCCCATGGCTCGAACGACTCGCGAGCGAGGGGGTCGTCTTCGAGCGCGCGATTGCGGCTTCATGCCATACGAAGCCCTCGACCGCGTCGATCTTCACCTCACGCTATCCGCCGGCGCACCAGGCCCGAAGGCTCGAGGAGACCCTGCCCTCGACGGCGTTCAGCCTAACTCAGGCCCTGCGCGCCGGCGGCTATCGCGCCGCGGCCTTCAGCGCGAACGGACTCGTCTCACCGACCTTCGGCTTTGGGCGGGGATTCGAACGTTTCTTCAGGCAGGAGCCGCCCTACATGCTCCTGCTCGATCTCTCCGAGATCCTCTATCGCGCCTATCTGGGAGTCCCGGTTCTCGGCAAGGCGGCGGGAGGCTTGCTCGGCACCTTCTTGGGCTGGGAGTGGGTCTTGATGCCCTCCCGCAGAGCCGACGATTCGCTGCTGCAGAACCCCGAGCAGTTCGAAGCGCCCGGCATACTCGACGCCGCTCGCCGCTGGCTCGACGAGGTGGCCGACGACGCGGAGCATCCGGTCTTCACCTACGTGCACCTGCTCGAGCCCCACGATCCCTACGAGCCGCCAGAGAAACTCCGAATCGAGTACGAATCGCGCCTCGGTGGCTCGACGGATGATCCCTACTTCCCCCACTATGTCGGCGGCTTCCTTCCCTTCAAGGAGGGGAGCTCGATCGACCACTCCAGGCGGGCGGGATTGGTGGCTCGTTACGACGCGGAGCTGGCGGCGATCGACTCCCTCGTCGGGGCATTCGTGGAAGAGGCGAGGCGGGGGACGCGATCGCGCGATCTCATGGTGGTCTTCACTTCGGACCACGGCGAAGAGTTCTACGAGCACAAGGGCTGGGGACACGGTCACTCCCTTTACGAAGAAACGGTGCATGTGCCCCTCGTGCTCTCCTGGCCGGGGCATCTCCCCCCGGGAACCCGGGTGAGGGAGCGGGTGAGCATGATCGATCTGGCGCCCACGCTCCTGGAGCTGATCGGTCTGCCGGCGGTTCCGCAATTCCAGGGCACGAGTCTGCTACCGACCCTCGCGGGAGCCGGTCCCGAAAGCCGGTCCCCCGTCTTCTCGGAGATCTACTGGGGCGGCCACTACGCCCGCAGCTACTCGGAAGGGGGGCGCAAGCTGATTCGCGCCACGAGCGGAACCGAAGTCCGCACCTTCCTCTACGACCTCGCCGCCGACCCCGGCGAAGAGCGGAACCTCATCGATCTCGAGCCGGGCACCGAAGCCGATCTAGGTTCGACGCTCGAGTCGATCCTGAAGAGCTCCGAGGAGATCGCTTTCGATGCACGCTCGGTTCGGATCGAAGGTGACATCGCGGATCAGATGCGGGCTTTGGGGTATATCGATTAGGTTGGAAGCCGGGTCGTTGCGGGCGGCGCGCGAACTGTTCCCGGGAACAGTTGCCGGCGGGCAATCGGCGATCACCGGACCGCGTCCCGAAACCGCCACCGGTCGACGGCGTAGCGCGACCTTATGTCCGTTGTTTTATGTGGCCTTCGCGGATGGAGAGTAATGTGGCGCTACGCCGTTGCGCAGTTCAGAACAATTTGGCGGGGGATGCCGGCGGCGGAATCTACGGGGAGCGATGCCAAGTGGAAATGGAGGATTGTACGGTGGAGAGAAACGCAACAGCGGGGAACATCGACTGGCCTGAAGGAGGAGGTGGGCTCTTCTGCTACTACTCCGATCTGGTCTTGGAGGATTGCACAATCTCCGACAATTCAGCAGGCGGGAACTGGTCGCGCGGGACCGGGGGCGGGCTGGAGTTTGCTGAAGACAGCACCTCGGCCACCATCATCAACTGCACCATCGCCGACAACCTGGCGGAAGCGCGGGGCGGCGGTATCTACAACTGGGGCGACTCGCTCACCGCAATCAGTTGCATCCTCTGGAACAACCTCCCCGATCAGATCTTCGATTATGCCAACCCGCTTTCCATCACCCATTCCGACATCCAAAACGGCTGGCCCGGCGAAGGCAACATCGACGGCGACCCCCGTTTCGTCGATCCGGAAGGGAACGACTACCACTTGGGGAAGAAAGGGCGGTGCGGAGGTGGGGGGGACTGGGGGGCTACAACATGCCCCGGCGATCCAAGCCGCCATCCCAGACCTGGAGGACTTTCCTCGACAACCACGTCGGCGATCTCGTGGCCATCGATTCCTTCACGGTCCCGACCGTCACGTTTCGTGTGCTCTTCGTCCTCGTGGTTCTGGCGCACGATCGGCGCCGGGTGATCCACTTCAACGTGACCGAGCACCCCACCACAAGGTGGACCGGCCAGCAGATTGTCGAGGCGTTCCCGTGGGACACCGCGCCCCGCTACCTGCTTCGGGACCGAGATGGAATCTACGGTCACAACTTCGTCCGGCACGTGGACGCGATCGGTATCGAACAAGTCGTGATCGCGGCGCGATCGCCCCGGCAAACTCCGTACGTGGAGCGGATCATCGGATCGATCCGGCGAGAGTGCCTCAATCATGTGATCGTGTTCAACGAACGCCACCTCCGCCGGATCCTCTCGCGCTACTTCCGCTACCACCACACGGTGAGGACCCATCTCGGGCCGGCGAACGACACGCCGCTTGCCCGGCCGGTTCAGCCTCCGGCGATGGGTGAGGTTGTTGTGCTTCCCGAGGTCGGCGCTCTCCACCATCGCTACGAGCGGCGGG
>NYZA01000139.1 GCA_002686955.1 Gemmatimonadota bacterium | reverse complement strand
GGTGGCGTGGTCCTTCTCGGGATCGCGCTGTTGGTGCTTTTCTTTCCCGGGGAGCGGGTGCGCGAGGCGGCGGTGGCGCGCATCTCGGAGCGGCTCGGGCGTCCGGTTTCGATCGGGGAGGTGTCGCTGGGGGTGCTGGGCGGGCCGCGGGTGCGGCTCGAGGATGTTTCGGTGGGAGATGTGGCGGTTGTGGGAGCGCCGCGAATCGAGGTGGCGACGGTTGCGCTCGAGGTTGCTCTGGGGCCCTTGCTGCGGCGCGAGTTGGCGGTTCGGGCGGTGGCGATCGAGGAGCCGTGGGTCGAGGTGGTTTTGGGGTCCCCGGGGGCCGAGGACGACGTGGCGGGAACGAACGACGTGGAGGGTGCGGAAGAAGGCGCGAGCGCCGAGGAGGGCGAGATGGCCACTCCCACTGCTCTGGCCTTCGTAGTCGACGAGCTGCGGATCGAGGGGGGACGGGTCTCGTTGCGGGAGGTCGACGGGGAGCCGGTCGCGGAGCTGCGGGGGCTCTCCGAGGAGCTGCGCGCCTCCCTTTCGCCCGAGGGGGAGCTGGCAATCGAAGGCACCACGCTGGTGGAGGAGGTCGAGCTGTGGACGCCGGCCGGGAGGTTGGGGCAGGGACTGGAGCTGCGGCTGCGCAAGGCTTTGCGCTACGACCTGGCGGCGGAGCTTCTGCGGATCGACGAGCTGACGCTTGATATCGGCTCTCTGCCGGTCGCGGTGAGGGGCAGGGTGGCGGGGGTGCTGGGGGAGAGCCCGCTCGCGGAGCTCGCTTTCGAGGGGGGACCAGCGGAGATCGACGATATCGTCGGGCTCTTGCCGGCGGAGCTCTTTCCGGTCGCCGGCGATCTGCGCTCGAGCGGACGGGCGAGGTTGGAGGGGAGGCTGCGGAGCGGGGAGCACGGGCGAGGAGAGGGGCTCGACTACGAGGCGAGTTTTGTGCTGGAGGAGGGGCGGGTTCGCTATGGCGCCGATCTCCCGCCGATCGAGGGGATCGAGATCGCCGCCACGATCGATCCGGAGCGGGTCGGGATCACGCGGCTGCGGGCGCGGGCGGGGCGCAGCCGCATCAGCTGCGAGGGGGAGATCGGCGATTGGGCCGGCACCGCGCGAGTTCGGGCGGAGGTCGAGGCCAAGCTCGCGCTTGGAGAGCTGGGCGCTCTGCATCCGGCCGCGGCGGAGCTCGGGCTGAGGGGCGATGCGGCGATCGAGTTGGCGATCGAAGGGGTGGCGACCGAGCCGGAAGAGCTCGATGTCGAGGGCTCCGCGACGGTGAAGGGGGTGGGATTCCGGCACGCGAAGCTTCCGGGGGCGCCGCGGGAGCTCTCGGGATCGTTCGCGTTCACGCGGGAGCGGTTGCGGGTCGATGGTCTGAGCTTCGCGCTGCTCGAAAGCGACCTTGCTCTCGCGGGCGTCGTGGAGAACCCGCTCGCCATCGCCGATACCTCGGGCGGGAGCGGACGGGCGCGAATCGAGGCGAAGTTGACGAGCCGCGTGCTCGATCTAGATGCTCTCTTCCCCCCCGACCCGGAGAAGCCGAAGGGACTGGAGCCCCTGCCGCCGATCGACGGACGGATCGAGGTCGAGATCGGCCGCCTGGTATCGAGCGAGATCGAGAGCCGCGACGTGGTCGCCACCTTGCTTCTCAAGGGGGGTCGCGTCCGAATCCCTCGGGCAGATCTGCGCGCCTTCGGGGGCGATGTGCGGGCGCGGGGGGCGATCGATCTGCGCGATCCGAAGCGGCCCTCGTATGAAATGACGGCGACCATGAAGGGCGTTCGCGCGGGCGAGCTGGCGAGCGCCTCTGCCTCGTTCGAGAAGTTCGGCGGTGTCGCCCGCGCGGTCTCGGGCGACCTCGACGCCGAGATCGGGGCGACCGGCACGCTGGACGACACTCTGGGGATCGAGCTCACGAATCTGACCGGCGAGGGGGCCCTGAACTTCTCCCGCTTCGGGATCGAAGGGCATCCAGCGCAGGAGCCGCTCGCCCGGTTCCTCTCCACGCCGGGTCTGACCTCACTGACGGCTCCGGCGCTGCGCCAGAAGGTGCGGATCGACCGGGGGATGCTCTCGCTCGAAGGTCTTGCCCTCAGCGCGGGTGGGGCGAAGCTCGTCGGGGGCGGCACCGTTTCGATCGACGGAATGCTCAATCTCGCCTTCGATGTCGAGCTACCGGCGGGAACGATGGGGGCACTCGAGGGGCGGCTGCCCTCCGCGCTGACCGGGCTGCTGGGCGGAGACACACCGATCGCGCTTCCGATTCTGATCACCGGCGCGTCGGCGTCACCGAAGATCAGCTTCGACGAGAGCAAGGTGGCCGCGGTGGCCCGGGAGGCCGCGCGGACCCGGGTCGAGGAGGAGGGCGCCCGCCTGAAGGAGGAGGGGCTCGAGATGGGGTTGGAGAAGGGGTTGGAGAGCTTAAAAGGGCTCTTCGGGGGGAAGAAGAAGAGGAAGAGGGTGGATGACTGAGTACTGACCGATCCCGAGACGCTGCGTATCGTCGATCATCTCCAACGCCACTTGGAGCAACACCGCAATGTCGGAGCTACTTCATCGGTGGCCGATATCGTGCGCAAGGTCCGCTTTCAACTCAAAGGGGAAGATCCGGGCGGAATCGATTCTGCCTCAATCGAGAGAAGAAGCGGCGCAATACCTTTTCCTCTATGAAATGAGCGGCGGAGACCCGGAGTATCTATTCAAATCCGTCACCAGCGACCATAGCCGCGCGAACGTCTGGGTGCAGATGCGGGCGGGGGAGAACCTCGAAGTGTCGTCCGCTGTCGCGAGCGCCGAAGAGTGGGTCGAATCTCATGCTCCGCCGGAGGGGATCGAGCTGGAATGGACCGGCCTGCCCTTCATCAATGTGGTCTGATCGGGGGTTGATTCCGTGTCGTTCACAGAGACCTCGCATTGGTGCGCGGCTCTGCCGCTCGCTCTCTGGACTCTCCCACGTCGGCCACGGCGCAAACCGAGATTCACGGCTTCGTGGAGACGGCCATCGGGGTTCGAAGCGAGCCGGGCGCGAGCAACGATTCCTCGACGGAACAGATTCGTGCGCAGCTACAGTTCTCCGACTACAGCGACAAGGGGTAGTCCCTCTCCCGTGTGGATCTGGTCCACGACGCAAGCCTGGGTGGCGCCAACTCCTCCGCCGATATTCGAGAAGCGTGGCTCAAGCTTCTGGCCTTCGGTGACCGTGTGGAGATCATTGCCGGTCGCCAGGCCCTGAATTGGGGAACCGGAGATCTCGTATTCGCCAACGATCTCTTCGCAAAAGACTGGAATGCGTTTTTGATCGGGCGAGAAGATCCCTATCTCAAGGTCCCCGCCGATGCCTTTCGGCTGACCCTGCACCGTCTGCCCCTCGGTGTCGATTCTGTGTATATGCCCCGCTTCACGGCCGATGTTCTGCCCGATGCCGCCCGTCTAGCGGTTCGTCTTCCCGCCAAGGAGGGTGTGACGGTCGCTCCGCCCGACGTGCCGGGTGGGATGTTCGCCGACGGGGAGGTCGGCCTGCGCCTATCTCGGCGAGTTGGGCCGGGTACTTTCGCTCTCTATGCGTACCAGGGTTACACAAAAACCCCGGAGGCGGCTCGTATCGAGGGGGCAACCCTGACTCCCTTTCACACCGAGCTCCGGGCCGCCGGGGCGAGCCTGCGCGGTGCGATGTTGGGGGGCGTCTACTGGCTCGAGTCGGCGTTTCGCGGCACTCCCGGCAACTCGAAAGGCAACGATCCGATGCTGCCGGGACCTCGCGCCGACGCGATCGTGGGGTATCAACGACCCTGAGAGTGGAAAAACGGGTCTACTACGACAGTGTTCGGCTCTCGATCTTCGGATTCCACTCCCCGAACGATGGCGATGGCCATCTGCGCCCCTTCGTCTCGTACGACCACACCGACGAAATACAGATCGCCGGTGGGGCCAATCTCTTCTATGGAGACCCAGGCACGCTCTTCGGCGATCTCGATGAAGGAGACAATCTTTACGTGAGACCGCGCTATCGTTTCTGAGCTACTCCTCGTCACCCCGGTGATTGTTCCGGCCCAGGACCACGCCGGCCTTGTCGAGTCGTGAGTAGAAGGTATTTCGATTGAGTGCCAATGATCGGGCGGCCGCCGAGACATTGCCGTCGGAGCGTCGAAGCGCGTTTGCGTAGATGACCGATGCCACGTCTTTGAAAGGCAGTACGGGAAGCTCTTCCATCGTCGCCCTCAGTTGCTGGAGGGCGACCTCGCCGACACTTCCTCGAAACACGGGTGCGGCATCGACCGAGATCTCGGTCAGCGGATCGATCGGCGGCAGATCCTCGATGACGAGGGCGTCACGGTCGCGCGCGGCCACGTCCCTGAGCATCTCATCGAGAACATAGCGAAGCTGCCTGACGTTTCCCGGCCAAGAACGCTCGGCCAGAGCTTTCAGCAGAGCCGGTTCGAGCGCGTACCCCGAGCGTTCGATGATGCTTCCGGCGATCGCCGCCAGATCCTCCGGGCGGTCGCGCAAAGGAGGCAGGACGAAGATTCGGCCGCCCAGCTCGGCGTAGAGCTCGCTGCTGAAATGCCCGCTCTCGATCAACCTGGGGATCGAACGCGATTCGGTGGCGACCACGAGCAGGTTCTTCGCTGGATCGCGGAGCGCTTTCAGAAGTCTGCCCTGCAGATCCGGGGTGAGCAGATCGATCCGCTCCATGATCAAAACGCCGCCGGCGGCGATGCCGATCGCCCCTCGCCGTCGGGTTGTTGTCCCCATCCCCCCCCTGACGCGGCCGAAAAGGCGCTGGCCAATACTGTCGCCACGACTGCAGTCGATCGAGATACACCGTTTCTCTCGGCGAGGCCCCTGTTCGGTCAGCCATTGCGCCAACAGGGTCTTTCCCGTGCCGCCCTCCCCACCGATCAGCACCGCCGTCTCGGCTCCGTGTTGGCGGCGAGCGGCTCGAATCACGTTTAGAAAGGGCTTGCTGATCTTTATCAACTCAGCATCCGGGGAAGGACATGGTGGCTCTAGCGACAGAAATGCGGGGGCGCAAAGACCCGCGATCTCTTCTAGAAGGGAGAGATCCTCGACCGTGAAGGCGAGGGGTTCTCGGCTATCGAAGTAGATCGCCGCGACCGACCTCCCCCTTTTTGTCGGGTGAGGGATCGGCACGCACAGGATCGACTGCAGACCGAGGCGGGTGACGCTTTCGGCCCCGAGATAGTCACCGCTCTCCGGGGCTTTTCGCAACAGCAATGACTGGCCGCTATTGATTACGGAGTCGATGACGGTCCGACTCACCTCCATCCGAATGGGGGCGTTCAGGTTCGATGTCTGAACCGTCAACGTTCCACCGACTGTTTCCACCGCCGCCGCGCGCGGCGCTTGGTCCCAGTCCAGTCCGCTCTCCTGCAGCGCGAAAAGCACCGCTTCCGAGAGCAGCTCGTCTCGCCGGCTGTCCGGAGCCGCCCCGAGTCTCCTTCCGAATTTCGATGTCACTGCCTTGACAAAGCTCTCTTGTCTCTCCGACTGGCGATCCGCATTCTTCATCGACTTCTCCCTCTGCCCCTCGCGGAACGAGCCTTGCCATTCACCCGTTCCGCCAGTAGGCGGTTTGCGCGGAAACGCGGACTCCAAGTGTCCGTTTTGTACTCGAATAGCTGATTCCCGCGTTTCTCACAAGGGGAAAAGCGACCATCCTGACGTTTCGACATCGGCTTTTCGCCGGCTCGAGCTCGCCCTCGGTTGTTCGCTGCGGCCCCGTGCGGTCGTGGCGTCGGCGAGGGCGGGACGATGGGCAAGAGCGGACGGGCCCATCTCCGACGCCGGGAGGAGCCGATCCGCCGGTGCCCCCGTGTCATGAGTTGGAGCTCCGCATCGGGAACCGGGAGTTGCGACCCGTATATGCGTCGTAACCGCTGGTTTCCATGGTTGAACCGGCAGTTGTGACAGCTATTTGCGTCGCAACCCGTAGTTTCGAATCGTGAACGATGAGTTGTGGCGTGAATCGTTGCCTCGATGGGGCCCCGAGGATGGGGCGCGGGCTGAGCCAACCTTAGGGTCCGCGCAAGAATGACTTGTCATTTGGCATACCATCTGCACCACATCTGGGCGCAAATCCAGGGAGGTATTTCTTCGCCGACCCTTTGTTCACCGAAACGCTACTACGCCGACGCATATCCCCACGTGGCGCTGATTGCGGCCAAGAGGGCGGCGATTGTCTCCATGGCCGCGGGCGCTCTTCCGGCATCGGCCCCCGCGGAGAGCGGGGCGAAGCTGAGACTATGTGCAACAGGCTCCCAGCGCGCGGAGGGGGGACGCGGGCGGCAGGTGCGCGTGGCGGCCGAAGGCGTTGGCGCGCGTGAAGGGTGCGTGAGGTGGGGCGCGTGGCGCCGCGGCGTTTCGAGAGCAAGCAGGGCGGGAAGTTCGGGGGAGCGGAGCGGTGGGGCTTGCCTGGAAAGGAAGGGCGGCGCTCGGCGAATCAATGCTCGGTCCTCCCGAGGATTCCCTATATCGAAACGTCAGCGCCCCCTCACCCCCGTGGCTCCTTCCCGAATGTGCCGACGGCGCAAATCCTCACGACACGCTTGCCGGCCGGCAGCTGGAGCTCGACTTCGTCGCCGCACATGCGCCGGTTCAGCGCCTTCCCCAGGGGTGAACCGATCGAGACGAAGCTCCGGTCGGGATCGGCGAGCTCGTTCGGCACCAAATGCACGGTTCTGCTCCGCTCCTCCGGTAGCTCGGCGATCCGCACGGAGCGCAGGAGCGCCGCCTGATCCTTCTTGCAGCGAACCCCGTCGATGGCGGCAACCGAACGCACACGCGGGATCAGCTCCAGAAGCAACCCCTCCACATACGCCTTCCGCTCCTTCGCCGCATCGTACTCGGCATTCTCGCTGAGATCTCCGTGCGCGGCCGCGGTCGCGAGCTTCTTCGGTATCTCGATCCGCAGCTCCCGCTCGAGCTTGGTGACTCTCGCGTGGAGCCGCTCCAGCATCGCCTTCGCCGCGGGGATCTCGTCGATCCTCAGCTCGAGGAGGTTCGGATCGATCGCGGCCGCCGGTGCGGCAGTCGCCGCCGGAGCGGGGCGCTTGCGCGCGGTCTGCTTTTTCGCCGCCGGCTTGCGCGCCGGGCGCGCGGCGGGCTTCGGTTGGCCGAGGCTGAGGTTTCGGCGCCGCGCGTCGTAGCAGACACCACCCTCACCTCGCGCGATCGCCTCGCGGACCCTCTCGAACCAGGCGCTCCACTCCTCCGCGGGAAGAAGCGACTGCGCGGTGAGCTCCGCCTTCAGGCCGAGATCGGTGAGGCGGCTGGGGTGGCTGCGCAGATACTCCTCGATCACCGCCAAGGGTTCTCTGGCGGTCGCCTCACGCAGCTCCTCCCGCCGAAAGCCGACCCGCACATGCCAGGAGTCGGCGGGAATCCGTTCGTGTCGATCCGGGTCGAGAGCCTCGCGGTCGCGGCGGCCAGTGGGGGACTCGAGCACCAACTCCCGCCCGTCGCACGATTCGACTCGCCAATACCGCGAGCGATCGGTTCGAACGAAGACGCCCGGGCGCCACAGGATCGCCCGTTCGATACGGCCCACCTCCTCCGCCGGGTCGTCCGCTCCGGCGGCCCTGGAGATCTCTCGCGACAGGTCCTCCACCCCTGATCCGAAGAGGGCGATGAGCGCCGAGCCCGCCAGCTCCGCCGACGCGGAATCCAGCTGCCCGGTCTTCAGCGCGACATCTCGCACCAGCTCCCAAACCTGCTCCGGCTTCTCCGCTTCGTCGAGCGAAAGTGCGACGAGCCCGGTGAAGGTGGCGGCGTCCTTACCGCGGCGGGCGATCCGCTCGCAGAGCTCGACGATCGGGGCGACGCTCTGGGCGGCTCCCTCCTCGCAGACCAGCTCGAAGAAGAGCTCGATCTCATCGTCGCCGCCCCGTGTGCCCACATGCTCGATCGCCCTCTCCAGGAGCCGCCTCGCCAGCTCGGAATCTCCCCCTTGTTCCCTGATGGCTCGTGCGACGTCGAGGCGATAGCGGGCCGGCACTCCCTCAGGATCCCGTTCGGCGATCTCTCCACCCAAGCGGGCGAGCTCCTCACTCCGGCCCAGTCGGCTCGTGGCCCTGAGAAGCGCCGCGGCGTGGGGGCTCAACGGATCGTCGCCCCCCACGATGATCGCGGCCGCCTCGAGTAGCTCCCAGAGTCCATGGCTCGCGAGCTCGTCCAGGCCGGCGCGGATCAACCCTTCCCCCTCTTCGCCGGCCAAAATTCCTCGTCCCATGACGGCGAGAAAGCCCTCGCTTCGAATCGGCAGGCGTGCGGCCTCTCCCTCGTCCGCGGCCATCGCCGCAATCGCCTCGCCGGCGCGCGTCAACTCTTCGACACTGAGCTGGTCCGCGGGTCGGGTCCAGTCCACATCGTTCAGCAGATCTTTGGTCGAATCGGTCATGGTCCTCTCTGGATTCTTCCTCCCGGCCCTACGCGCCGCGAGAGATCAACGGATGAGCAGAATCGATCGCGATGTGCTCATGGCCGAGCCGCTCAATCTTGCCACATATCGACCGGAGGGCAAGGGCCTGCCTCCGTCGTCCCTACCATCCCATTCCACCGCATGGGCTCCCGGAGGCAGTGAAGCGTTCACCAAGGTGCGCACCCGACGGCCCGCCGCATCGTAAAGCGCGAGCGAAAGTTCGCCCCCCGGTGTCTCGAACGGCAATCTGGTGTGGGGGTTGAATGGATTGGGACGGTTCTCCAGAAGCCGCGGCCGCGACCTGGCTGCCGCCGGGTGCCCACCCCCTCCGACGCCGGTGGCCGGCTCACGCTCCTGCCAATTGGTGATCGCTTCGGTTCTGGCGAAGAAGCGGTGCGAAAAGCGCTCCCCCACGCTTTCGTTGCTCGCCGGAAGACGGATATTCCAGGTCTCGGTGGGAATGACCGCGCCGAAGGGCAGTCCCTTCACCCAGTTCGCCCACTGCCCCCACTGCGTGCCATCGCCGGTCTCGGGCCAGCGGGTTTCGTCGCAGCCGTCGCAGTAGTAGCTCGAATGCTCGTTGCCGGGAATCTCCCAGGGGTCTTGAATCGTCAAGGCTCCGCCGGCGCTCGGGCTGACCCATTCATGAAAGGTCGCCGGTGCGTCGATTCGGCGGATCCCATCGCCGTCGACCGTGTCGGTCAGCGACACACCCGCCTCTCCCGCGTCGTTGTGGTAAACCAGATCGCTGATCTCCGGATTCGCATCGCCTATCCAGAGCATATGCCGCACATCGGGAAAGATGATCTGGTTGACGACCGTCTCGATCACCACCATCTGGCGATAGAAATAGACAGTGCCGTCCATCATGTCGAGAAAACCGGCCAGCGACACTTTGAAGCTGTTGATGACGCGGACCGGACCGTCGATCGGCTCGCGACCGCCGTAGTCTACCCATCCGTCCTCTTCGGTCAGCCAGGGCAGCACGAGGCTCGGTTTGGCGCGGTACTTCACGCGGTCGTAAAGATCGACACCGTTTCCACCCATCGACTCAGAGATGATCACATCGAGCAGCAGACCCGGATTGCCCTCGGCGAACCGCTCCACATAGCGATCGCTCTCGATCTCAAATGGATCGAGAGACACCATCTCCACGTAATCATCCGGCGACGCCGGCAGCCCATCTCCCGCGAAGAGATAGACCCAGCCTCTCCCCCCCTCTCCCACCGGATCGATCAACTCGATTTCGTATCGATGATCCTCCGCCCCCTCGATCCACTCGCTTCGATCGACGCGGTCGCCGACATCCTCCTGCATCAGGACGACCGAATCGTTTTCGTCCAACACCCCTGGCTGATCGTCCTCTTGAAAAAGACCGCCCGAAGGACCACGTTCATCGATCTGCAAGGGGATCGAAGCGAATGCGCCGTCTCTCCACGCGAACAGCCTTATCGCATCCACTCCGCGCCCAGCGAGCGCCGCCAGGTCGGCGCCACGAAGCTCCAAGGGCTCCTCCGGTCGCGCCAGCGTCGCCTCTTCCAGCACCACCGCACCGGCGAATCTCGCGGAAGAGAGCACGAAAAGACAAGCCAGAAGCGAGAAGCGGGCCATCGTCTACTTCAGCAGGAGCATTCGGCGGGACTCGTGATCCTCACCGGCCGCGATGCGACAGGTGTAGACACCCGAAGGCTGTGCCCGCCCAGCGTCGTCGTCGCCGTCCCACACCACGGCATGATCTCCTGGCGACAACGAAGCGTCGACCAGAACGCGAACCCTTCGGCCGGCCAAATCGTACACATCGAGGCGCACACGCCCGGCCCCGCCGGAGATGTAGAAGTCGATCTTGGTTCTGGGATTGAACGGATTAGGTGCGTTTTGATCGATGCGAACCCGCGCCGTTCCAGGTGCGCGATCGCCGGCATCTTCGATGCCGTCCGGGTACTGCCAGTCGGCCGCGATCGTCACTCGGTTGAAATAACGCCGCGCGAACTCCTGCCCGTGGCTTCCATCGCTGTAGGGCGGTAAACGCCAATTCCATGATTCGAGCTCGAAGGGCTCCGTCGTGAATTCGATCCGTTTCAGCCAGGTTCCATTCTCACCCCATTTGGTTCCGTCCCCGGTCTCCGGCCAGGCCTCTACATCTTCACAAGCATCACAATAGTAGGAAAGCGCCTCATCCGCCGGAATCACACGGTTGTCCTGCACGCTGAGCGAAGCGCCCTGCGTCGGGCTCACGAGCTCCTGGAAAGTAGACAGATCGCCCGTGGCCCGAAGACCGTCCCCATCGATCGTATCGGCGAAGGTAGCGGCCGACTCGGGGTCGCCGCCGCGGTTGTCGTAGTAGACGAAGTCGCTCATACCCGGATGCAAGTCGGTGAGCCATAACATCCGCTTTGCGTCAGGGGCCCAGAGCTGAAAAATCTTGTTGCGTGTGATCGACATCTGGCGGTGGTAGATCACCTGTGTGTTCGAGATCGCGAAACCGATGACCGGCATCGTGACGTTGTAGGCGTGAACGACACGAACCGTTCCATCTTTGTAGTTACGATTCTCGGCTATTCCGTCCTCTTCGGTTTGCCAATCGACCAGCGGCCCGAGCTTGACTCTGAACTTCATACGATCGTATAGATCGACACCGGTTCCGTCCATTCCCGGTAGAAGATACAGATCGTCCATCGCTCCGGGAATGCCGGGCAAGTACTCCTCGCCGTACCGGTCCGATGCGACATGGAAAGGGTCGTCCACCAAAACATCTACATAGTCTTCGCCCGAGAGGGGCAGATCTTCCCCCAGGAAGAGATAGACCCACCCTTTCTGATCCGGATTCAGTGGATCGGTGAGCTCGATTTCATACCGATTCTCGGGATCGACATTCGGATGGTCGAGCCATTCATCGGTTCCGACGCTGTCCCCGACATCCTCCAACATGAAGACGATCTGATCGTTGTCGTCTATGAAACCGGTGATGGCGTCTTCGCTGAAATAGGCTCCCCCCGATCCTCTCTCGTCGACCTGAAAGTTCACGGGCTGGAACTGGCTTCCGTCCCATGCGTAGAGGGCGAATTCGTCGACACCGGTGCCGATCAGATTGGGAACCCGCGAGCCTTCCATCTCGATCGGCTCTTCGGGCCTGCCTATCGCTGCTTGCCCGGCGATCGAGCCAGGCGCGGCGATCGAAGAGGCGACGAGTGCGACGGTTGCGAAACAAGTCTCGTGAATCACGCTGGGTCTCCTCAAGCGAGGCGGAATGATACCAGGATCCGTCAGGGACCGGAATCGGGGGGACTCCCAGGATTCGCCACCTACGCCCGAAATCGGCCGGCTGACCGGCCCCAGCGGGCGCCCAAACGTGAAAAATCATCCACTTGGCGCGGCGTGTAATGGGGCCGACGCCCGCGTACGCAAGGGCGCGCCAGCATCCGCCATATTGGACGTCCGGCTCGGATGACCGGATCGAAGCACCCGAAAACCGGCATCGGGACAGCGCCGAACGCTATCCCACCGCGCAGGGCGGAGGACGCGCCAGCTCCAGGGTCCTCATGCGGGCGCGGAGCAGTAGATCGGTGATCGGGCTCGCCCGCTTGAAGCCGCACTCGTGACGGCGACCAGATCGAGGTAGACAGGCAACCCGGCCAGCCCCGTAAGGGTCGTCCTGCTGGTCTCCGGAACGAATTCGAAGGGAAGGACGCCCTGTGCTACCATTTCTGCACCTCGTTGGTGATCGTTCGTGGTTCTTTGCACGATCATATCTCCTTGTCGCTCAAGGGCCAACGAGGTTTCTTGTTGAATTCGGTGGTGGATCCGGGGGAGGACACAGCCTTGGCGCCTGATTGGGATTGGCAAGAGCTCGAAGAAGAAGCGCTCGACCTGCTGAAGCGGATGCTCCGCGTCGACACCACGAACCCGCCCGGAAACGAGGCCCTGATCATCGATGAGATCCTCGAGCCGTTGCTTCGACGCGAGGGGCTCGAGCCGGTCGTCTTGCGGAAGAAGGAAGGGCGATCGAATCTGGTGGTTCGGTTGAGCGGCGACGGCAGTGAGGCGCCTCTGCTCCTGCACGGCCACGTCGATGTCGTCGCGGCGGATCCGGCCCGCTGGTCCCATCCGCCTTTCGATGCGGTCGAGGCGGAGGGCTGCATCTGGGGGCGAGGCGCGATCGACATGAAGCAGACAGTCGCGATGCAGATCACGACACTGCTGGCGCTGCATCGAGCCCGTGTCCCACTCAGCCGAGATCTGATCGTGGCCGTCTTCGCCGACGAAGAGATGGGCAGCGCTCTCGGGTCGATCTGGTTGGCCGAGACGCACCCGGAGCTTCTGCGGGCCGAGTACGCGCTCGGCGAGGCGGGTGCCTACTCGGTCCATTTCGGAGGGAAGCGCTTCTACCCGATCATGGTGGCCGAGAAGGGTTTCGTCTGGCTCGAGCTCACCGCCCGTGGAGAGCCCGGCCACGGCTCGATGCCGAGCCGCGACAATGCGGTCTTGCGCCTGGCGAGGGCCGCCGACGCTCTGGGGCGACGCCCGCTCCGCTTCGAAGCCACTCCTCCCATGAAGGCATTCGTCGGAGCCCTAGCTGACGGTCTAGGCGGCCCAAAGGGGGCGATCGTCCGCTCCCTGCTCAAGCCGATCCCCTTCCGAGCGCTCGGTCGCGCCCTCTTTCCCGACGCACGAACCGCCGATGCCTTCTCCGCCATGCTCCATGACACCGCCGCGCCGACGATGCTGGGAGCCGGAATCAAGGTGAACCAGATTCCGAGCGAGGCGTCAGCCCATATCGACTGCCGCACCTTGCCGGGCCAAACGACCCAGGGCTTGATCGATCTCGTGCGCCGGCGTGTTGGCTCCGACATCGAGATCGAGGTCGTTGCCGAGGGCGCGCCGGTCCATATCGACGGAAGCGATCCGCTGCTCGATGCGATGAAGGGGGCGATTGCTTCACTCGATCCCGGGGGGATTGCCGTCACGAATCTGATCAGCGGATTCACAGATGCGAAGCCGCTCGCCGCGCTCGGCGCCCGCACCTACGGCTTCTCTCCTCTCGTACTGCCCGAGGGGATCAGCTTCGCGGCGATGTTCCACGGCGACGACGAGCGGATTCCGGTCGGCGGATTCAGGAAGGGACTGCGGGTCTTCTTGGAGCTGGTGCGGGAGTTCTGCGGGGAGTAGCGGGCACCAGATTCACCCCATCCGCTCCGGATCCACATCCACGCCAACCGAAACCCCGGCGGGACGTTGCGTCTTCCGCAGCAGATCGAGCAACAGCTTTCGCGCGGAATCGAGCGAGGCGGCCTTGATCAACAGCTGTTGGCGGTACTCGCCCTTGACCCGCGCGACCGGTGTCTCGGCCGGACCGAGGATCTTGAGCTCAGGCCGAGCGCGCCGGCGCAAAGCGTGCGCAATGAACTGGGCGTGTTCGAGAACGCGGGCGGGATCGGGCCCCCGCACCAGGATTGCGATCAGACGCGAGAAGGGCGGATAGACCAACTCACGCCGGTAGGCGATCTCTTCGTCGTAGAAGCTCGCGAAATCGTGGGATCGGGCGTGGCGAATCGCGTAGTTCCGCGGCGCGTTAGTCTGCATGACGACTTCGCCCGGAGACGACCCTCGTCCCGCCCGCCCCGAGACCTGGGTGAGAAGCTGGAAGCTGCGCTCCGCCGAGCGGAAATCGGCGATCGAGAGGCCGATGTCGGCGTTGATGACTCCCACCAGAGTCACTCCCGGCAGATCGAGGCCCTTCGCGACCATCTGGGTGCCGAGCAGAATATCGGCCTCGCGTCGGGCGAAGGAATCGAGGATCTTGAAGTGGCCCCCCTTGCGCCGAGTCGCATCCTGGTCCAGGCGGAGCACACGTGCCTCGGGGAAATGGCGGGCCAGCTCCTCTTCGATCCGCTGTGTACCCCAACCGCGGAAGAGGCGGCGATCCGCACCACAGCCGGGGCAGGTGGAGGGCAGCGCCTCATCGAAACCGCAGTAGTGACAACGCAGGCGCTCCCCCTGCCTGTGGTAGACTAGGCGAACGGCGCAAGTGCCGCATTCGGGAATCTCGCCACAGGCCGCGCATTGAACCGAAGGGCTGTAGCCGCGCCGATTCAGCAACAAGATGATTTGCTCCCTGGCTTCCAGCCGGGCGCGAATGGCACCCTTCAACTCGGACGAAAAAGCCCCTCGGTTTCCCCGGCGGATCTCCTCGACCATATCGGCGATCCTCACGGCGGGAAGCGCGCGATCGTCAACACGCTCCGGCAGCTCGAGCAGGTGGAGATCGCCTCCTTCCGCCGTCTGGTGATAGCTCTCCAGAGAAGGCGTGGCCGAGCCGAGCAGAAGAGTCGCCCCCTCCGCCGATGCTCGCCGGCGGGCCACTTCGCGCGCGTGGTAAGGGAAGCTCCCGGACCCCTTGTAGGAGCTTTCGTGTTCCTCGTCCACAACGATCAAGCCGAGATCGGGCAGCGGAGCAAAAACGGCCGAACGCACGCCAACCACCACATCGCGCAACCCCTCCCGAATCGCGAACCAGGTGTCGCGACGTTCCCCCACTGAAAGGGCGGAATGCAGCACCGCGACCCGCCCCGGAAAGCGTCGCTCGAACGCGGTGTAGATCTGAGGCGTGAGAGCGATCTCCGGGACGAGAACCAAGACGGCGCGCCCCTGATCGAGAGCCTCCTTCGCCGCTTCGAGGTAAACGTGGGTCTTTCCACTGCCGGTCACTCCGTGCAGGAGGAAGGCCCGACCCTCATTGGCGCGGATCGATCTCCCGATCGCATCACTCGCACTTCGCTGCGCCCGCGAGGGCTCGAACTCGCCTGCGTCGATCGGCAGAGCCTGCAATCCGCCGTAACGGGGCACGACCACCTGCTCGAATCGGGCCACCCCCCAGCGCACGAGGGAGCGCAACGTTCCGTCGGAGAAGCCAAGCTCTCGAACGAGCCGTCCGCTTGCCAAAGAGCCACCCGATGCCCCCAGGAGCTCGGTCAGCTCGCGACCTCTCGGCCCGATCCTGCCGGCCCGCGAGGGGTCGACCAGTGTCAGTACCCGGATTCGACGGGCCCCGACCGCAGCACCGGCGCTTCGGAGGATCCGCACGATTCCGCGTGCCTCCAGGCGTTTCAACGGGCCCTCGAGCCGGCGCCTGCCGACAGCCCGCGCGAGAGCACCGACGCTGGTTGGCCCACGCTCCCGCAGATGATCGACGAGCGCCCGCTGAACGCTGCCGAGGCTCTTGTCGATCCGCTCGCTAGGGAAGAGCTCGGAGGAGCATTCCCGAGGCGCCGCAATCAGCTCGACGCGGCACCGTTCCCCCCCCGCCCCACCTGGAGGGGCCGAGACGCGCAGCGCTTCTCCGAGTGGGGCGAGATAGTGTCGCGCCACGTCGCGACAGAACGCGAGCTCGGAGCGACCCATAATCGGTTCCGAATCGACGATGTCCACGATCGGTCGGGGCTCGATCCCCTTGGCGATCCGGTCGCTATGACCCACGACGAATCCGGTCATCGTGCGTCCCGCGAAGGGTGCGCGCACTCGTGAGCCGATCTCGGGAAGCGGCTTCTTCCACCCGCGTGGGGCGGTATAGGTAAACACGCGCCGGAGCGGAACCGGCATCGCCACGACGAGGAACTTCGGTTTCCTCACCAGATTCGAAGCGAGGGGCGCAAGACGACGCCCCTGCTCAATCGGGACGACCGAAAACGTAGCTCTCGTACGAAGCACGGGCCGTGGCCCGCAGACCCAATCGATCGGCCTGGAAGTAGTCGGTATCCCTGCGATCGAAAACGGCGTGGTCTTCTTCCAGCCGGTACGAGATTCGCTGCTCGAAAGTGTCGTAGCCGTCGATCGACTGAACGATGCGCACCGGCACGACACGGCCCGCGAATCGCTCGTAATCAACATCGTACGTCATCTCTTTGGTTTCCGACGCTCCTGTGGGCGTGCCATCCGATGTCTCGTTCTGAGATTCCGAACGGCTGACGATCCGACGGATCGCGCCCAGCGAGGTATCGATCCAGTAGCTGGTCATCGTCGTCCGCGAAACCCGCCGATCCCCATTCGGCAACATGCGGGCCTGCGTCATCAGCTCACCGCTCTTGGGAGCGAGATCTATGCGGACGCAGGCGCTGCCGAAGAGCTCGGTCTCGACCATCTCCGCTTCCGCCCGGCCACGCAGCTTCAACAGTTCCTTGCGGTTGGCGTCGCGTGTGGTCGTGAAGAAGAGCTGGAAGGGCAAGAGCTGGATCTCGACCTCCCGGATCACGTCTTCCGGATAGCTTTCGTTCGCCGCGGACATCGTGAAGCGACCGCCTGAGTCCATCCTCTCGACGAAACGAGGAGGCTCGAGCGAGCGGGTTTTGGTCATCTGCAACAGGCCGAGCAAGGCGCTGCCGCTGAAATCGACCTGGGCCTCGTACCCTTCCATGCCCGGATTGTCGACCTGAATGAAGGGGGAGACGGACCGCTCGAGGGCCGCGAGGGGATCGATCTGTGCCTTCGCGGGGAAAACCGATAGCAAAAGGGCGAGGAAGAGCGCCCGTGCGGTGGATCCTGGGTTCATTGGTCGTTCCTGATCAGCCGCCGGACTTGTCGCCGGCGATCGTCAAGGCATCGAGTGCCTTCGTTCGCAGCCTGTTGGCCTCGGCGTTGCTCCCCTCGGCCGCAAGGGCGTCGGCCATCGCGGTGTAGACGCGGGCCTGTTCCGTGTAGCCGGCCGGGTCGTCGGGCACGGCGCCGACGTAGATCTCGAGACCAGCGATCGCCTTGTCCCACATCGAAGCGTCTCGATAGAGCCGGCAGAGTGTCAGGAGAGCCTCGTTGTCGTCCGGCGTCAGCTCCCGCACCGTCTCGAGCTCGGTAGCCGCCTCCTCGATTCGTCCGGCGTTGACGAGAGCGACACCGTAGTTGTAGTGAGCGTCGGATGAGCTCGGATCGGCATTGATGATCTGTTTGTAGACGGGGATCATCTCATCGTACTGCTCCGAGAGCTGGTAGCAGCGCGCCAGGTTCTCCAGAGCCGAAAGCTCACCGGGGCTCAGCTCGAGGATCTTCTTGAATGTGAGAATCGCTCCTTCGTATTTCGTGGCGTTGTACTGGACCACGCCGAGACTGAAGAGAACATCTCGGTCTTCCGGCTTGATCTCCGCCGCTCGCTCGAGGCTGGCTTCGGCAGCACCGAACTCGTCCCTCTTTGCCTGTATGACGCCGAGCGCGTGGTGCGCGTCGAAACGGCTGGGATCGAGCAGGGCCGCCTTGCTCATGCTCTCGACCGCCTTGTCCAGCTTGTCGGCGTCGGCGTATGTCTTCCCGTCCTTGAATAGCTCCACATACTTCGGATCGACCGCGGCGGTCACCTTGCCCGCGTACGGCTCACCGCCAAGCTCGATCGCCTGATCAAACGCCCCCCTGGCACCGGTGAAATCCTTCATCTCGATCAGTGTGCGGCCCATGAAGAGGTGGATCTCAGGGTTCTGAGGCTCGGTTTCGAGCGCCTGCGCGAACTGACCCTTCGCCTTTTCATACCGTTGGGCTTTGAAGTCGAGCTTGCCCCCGGTGAAGTTCTTGTTGGGCGGGGTGCAGCCGGAAACGGCCACGGCGAAAACCAGTGCGATGAAAGACAGGGTCCGCTTCATCTGATTAGAGCTCCTCTCCGGCTCGTCCGATGCGGGGTTGCGAATCCGCCACGGTATCGCTAGACCTTAGCGGTGTCAACGACGCTGGCGGGCTTCTCGGACAGCCGACTGATGCTCGCTCAAAGTGCGGCTGAATACATGCCTGCCCTCGCCCCCGTGGACGAAATAGAGAAAGCCGTGCGACTCGGGGCGGAGCACCGCCCGGATCGACGCGAGCCCCGGATTGTTGATCGGTCCCGGGGGCAGGCCGGGGTAGAGATAGGTGTTGTAGGGAGAGTCGATGCGAAGATCCGCGAAAAGCAGCCGCTCGCCGATCTTTCCCGTCGCGTAGGCGACGG
>NYZA01000138.1 GCA_002686955.1 Gemmatimonadota bacterium | reverse complement strand
AGGCGTAGTGGTGCTACGTCGCACAAGGCGAAACGGTGGGAAGTGCCGGCAGGGCAGGGAGATGTGCGGTCGCAGCAGGAATCTCGTGAGAAATCCGGGCTAATCAACTGAGATTTCGAACGCTATGCCCCCGCCGCGACGTTCGCCCGATCCGACTCTTCGGATGTCACGGCTCGCGCGGGATCCGCGACGGCCTCATCGCTCAGATTCGAGTAGTCCACGATCTCATCCTCCATCCATCGCATTTCGCCCCTCAAAACACGCTGGCCCGCGTCATAGGCGCGTCGATCGTTGCTCATCCACATTCCCCGGAACGCGGCTCCGACACGACCTTTTGATGATCCGAAGAATACGTGTACGAGCTCGACCGCATCTTGCGCGCTCGGGTGCCCAGTAACCATCATGCGTTGCGCTCTCGCCACCGCCGCCCCGAGCGCCAAGAGCTCCATGCCGACATCGACCGCTCGGAACAGAAAACCCTGGCGATACTGCAGTTTTCCCTGATGAACGAGCATTCCGTAGAAAGTCTGGCGCGCCAGGCGTCGTGAAGTGCGCTCCACGAAACGCAGGTGCTTGGCCATCGAGCCGAATTCGCGAAAACCGTCGGAGCGTAGATTCCTGATCCCTCTCAGCCACAGCTCGGGGTACCAGCGAGCGTAGAATCTGATCACATCGGGCAGGGCCTTCAGTTTCTCGTTGTTCGCCTTGCGTGCGTCGATCAGGTCACCCGCCACCTGAAGATGCGTGTCGACTGCTTCGCGGGCCATGAAGAGGTGCATCACTTCACTGGAACCTTCGAAGATACGGTTGATTCTCCCGTCGCGCATTCCGCGCTCGCAAGGAGCGGGAGCTTCACCGCGAGCGGCCAGCGACTTCTCTGTTTCGTATCCGCGTCCACCTCGGATCTGCATGGCGTCGTCGGCGATCTCCCATCCTCGCACCGAGTTCCACTCCTTCGCACCGGCGGCTTCGAGACGAATATCGTAGTTGCCCCGATCGCTCATCTCGGCCGCCAGATCTGAAACCGCTTCCATAGCGAATGTCGTCGCGGCCATCTCGCCGAGACGAATGCCGATCGCTTCGTGCTCGCCGACGGGACGCCCCCACTGCATTCGCGTGCTCGCCCATTGACGGCACCCCTGAATCGCACGTTTCGCGGCGCCGACACAACCAGCCGGCAACGACAGCCGTCCGGTGTTCAACGTCGTGAGCGCGATTCGCAGGCCTTGGCCCTCTCTCCCGATCCGGTTCTCGATCGGAACGCGCACCTTGTCGAAGGAAATCACGGCATTGGCCAACGCCTTTAGTCCCATGAAATAGCACCGATGCTCGACCTTCACTCCCGGCGCGCCGCCCTCGATGACGAAAGCGCTGATCTTGTTGTCGGACGGGTGGCGAGCCATTACTACGAGGAGGTCAGCGATGGTGCCGTTCGTGCACCACAGCTTCTCCCCGGAAACGATGTATGCATCTCCCTCTTCGGTCAACTCCGCGGTGGTTCCCAGGCTCGCGGGGTCGGAACCAACATTGTTTTCGGTAAGAGCAAATGCTGAAACGGCACCGGCCGCGCATCGAGGCAAGAAGCGCTTTTTCTGTTCTTCGCTTCCGAAGAGCTTGATCGGCTGCGGTACACCGATCGATTGATGGGCCGAGAGCAAAGCGCTCACGCTGCCATCGGCGCTCCCCAAGAGCTCCATGACGCGGCTGTACTCGAGTTGCGTGAAACCCAGCCCGCCGTATTCCACGGGGATCTTCATGCCGAAAGCGCCGAGCTTGCGCAGGCCCTCCATCAATTCAGGCGGATACTCGCCGGTGGCGTCTATCTTGACCGAGTCGACCTCGTCCCTCATGAAGCGCTCGAGCTCGTCGTAGAAGTCCGCGAATTCCGGGCGGTCGCTCTTCTCGTCGACGGGGTATGGGTGGATCAGATCGAGGCGGAATCTTCCGAGAAAGAGCTCTTTCAGGAAGCTGGGCTGCTTCCACTCTCTCTGGCGAGAATCCTCGGCTACTTGCCGCGATTTCTCCTCGCTCGTCTGGGCCGCGTGGGATTGGGACACGGGTCTTCTCCTCTTGATCGGCCTTCGCCGCGCCTGGGAGGGTGGGGCGCATCGTACGCGGGCGGCGCGGACAGGCTTCTGGCTTCGAGGAAGCGATTCTACACCAGTGCACCGTGCCGCGGGCTTCCGCATGCGGAGACTCTCATCTTGGTGCCATGAGGGCCCTCCGCACGTAGACAGGCACCATCGCCCGTCGATAGTCGGCATCCCCGGGGATGTCGGCGAGAGGTTTGCAACGTCGCATCGCGCTCGCGGCCACCTTTTCGACCGCCCTTTCGAGCTCGATCCCTGCCGTGAGACGCTCGCCCCGCGAATTGTCCGCTGCTGCGTCCATCCGAATCGGCTTCGCCTGAAGTGCGCCGAGCACGAGATCGGCGCCGACGATCTCACCTCGATCTCCCAGATCGACCCGAGCGGCAACCCCCAGCAGGGGGAAGTCGATCGATCCCCTAATCCGCAGCTTCTCGTAGGCGCTGCGGTGCCCCGCACGGGTCGGCGGAATCGTCATCGACACCGGGAGATCGCGCTTCAACACCCTCTTGTTCCAAGTGCCGTCGGCCGTCCAGAACTCATCAATCGGCAGCTCGTGCTTTCCCAGCGTCCCATCGAATCCGAGCGAAGCTCCCAGGGTCATGAGTGGAGGAACCGTGTCATTGCTCGCGGCGGCCACACATTTTTTGCCTCCCGCCACGACATGACAAATCGTGCCGTCCCTCTTCAAGCAGAACCAGAGAGCCGAGCGCCAGAAACAGCTCTGGTTGTAGAGACGGCACCGTGTGTCGAGCATGATGTTTCCCCCGATGGTGCCCATTCGGCGGTGATGCGGGCTCGCGACCAACCCGGCGGCCTGCGCCAAAGCCGATGCCTGTTTGCGCACCCTTTCGTCGTCGGCGAACTCATCGAGAGAAGCCATCGCTCCGATTTCGAGGCTTCCCCCGACCCCATCGACGATGCCGCACAACGCATCGATGGCGCCAAGCGAAACAACGACACTCGGTTCGAGAAGCCCTTGCTTCATATTCGGAATCAGATCGGTTCCGCCGGCCAAGGCCACGTAGCGTCGCCCCGCAGTTCAAGCACTCCCAGCGCCTGGACAATCGACGAAGACGCGATCAGCTCGAAGGCCGGCAAGCGCAGCATCAGATTCGAGCCTCCTCTCCCTGCTCCTGCAACGCTCGCAGCACGCGGGCCGGCGTAAAAAGGGCAGACGCGTCAATCGAACCCCGATCGCATCGCGGACCGCCTTCGATAGCGCCGGAATCGCGGGGTGCAGGGGTCCTTCACCAGCCTCCTTCGCACCGTAGGGGCCTTCCGGATCGATGCTCTCGACGATCAGCGCACGCAGCTCCAGTATGTCGACCGAGCTCGGAATCGCGTAGTCGAGAAGCGATGGGCCCTGGTGCAGCTCGTAGCGCAGGACCTCTAGCAAAGTCCAATGGTCCGGAGCCGCGCGAATCGATGAGTCGCCGTTGATCTGAAGTTGTAGTTGCCGCATCGCTTCCGTCGGTTTCCGCGGACCTTGGGTGGTCTGGCTTCACGCTAGAACGATCCGGGTCCACCGCAAGCTCGACTCGGCCTATCCTGGAGCGATGTCCTCGACACCTCCCGCCGACTCGACGGTCCAGTCGCCTTCTCTCGCCCCTCGATCCCTGGGTCGCTCGGGCCTCCTCGCCTCCCGCCTCGGGCTGGGATCCTCCTACGCCGCCCCCACCTCCGCCTACGAAGAGGCGTTCGAGCGCGGCGTCAATTACTTCTATTGGGGCAGCCGACGCCGCGGCGAAATGGCTCGCGCCATCCGAGAGATCGCCCCCCGCCACCGAGACTCCATGCTCATCGTCGTCCAGAGCTACGCCCGTTTCGGCGCACTCGTTCGCGCCTCGACCCTGAAGGCGCTACGGTCGCTTCGGATCGATCAGGCCGACGTTCTGCTCCTCGGTTGGCACAACTCTCCCCCGACTCCCCGCGTCATTGACGCAGCCATCGGTTTGATTGACGCAGGCCACGTGCGTCATCTCGCCATCTCGGGACACCGCCGAACTATGTTCCCCGCCCTTCTCGACGAGCAACGCTACTCGATCTGGCACCTGCGTTACAACGCAGTCCACCGCGGCGCCGAACGCGATGTCTTCCCCGCTTTGACGCAGCTCGAAGCTGCCGGACGTCCAGGGATCGTCACCTACACTACCACCCGCTGGGGCCATCTCTGCGACCCACGCCGCACCCCGCCCGACGAAAGGCCCCCCACCGGAACCGACTGCTACCGCTTCGCGTTATCGAACCCCCACGTCGATACGGTGATGGCCGGCCCGAACAGTCGCGCCCAAATGCGCCAGGCCCTCGACGCGCTCACACTCGGCCCGATGAACGACGAGGAACTCGCCTGGATGCGCCGAGTTGGGGACCACATCTACGGCTCGGATCGCACCTCGAAGGCGCGGGATCGGGTTTGAGCTTGGGGACCGGAGTAGACAAAGAGGAAGAAGGGGTGGGGGGACGCATTGGAGTCCGCCCGCGTCATCATCAGCCACGCATGCGCGGTGGCTGCGCGCGCGAATCCTCCGAATCTTCCCGGCGAGACCACGTCAAGACGATTCCCCGAGCGCCTCTTCGAGCTCCCGAAAAGGAACGTGCGCCATCGCACCGAACAACCGATGACGCGTCAATCTCGCTTTCGCCAAGGCGGGGGAGCTCACTCCGCTGAGCAGGCGGGCGACCACCCGCGGATCGTCGAAGAGCCCCTCGTTTTCACGACGCAGCTTGCGGACGTCGTCCCAAAGCGTCTCCTCGATCGAAGGCCTCGCCGGCTCGCCCAGGCGCCGGGGCTGCCCATCGAGACAGCTCGAGCAGTGGCCGCAGGAGCGATCGAGCGCCTCTCCGAAGTGCGCGCCAAGGGCCGAGACCTGACAGCCGGAGAGCTCGACCAGAGCGACGACCTGTTCCAGACGCTCGGTCTCGCGCCCCTCGTGTTCGAGAAGTCGCGCGTGGAGCTCGTCCGCGAGTGCCTGTGCGTCGTCCGGATCACGAAGTTTGCGGTATCGAAAGCGCACCTGCGCGGCCTCGACCCTGAGCATGCCCACCTCGCTCAAATGGTCCAGAGCGCGCACGATCCTCGATCTCGGCTGCCCCAAATCGTGGGCAGCGGCCTCGACATCGATGTGGAACCAACGCCGTCCCTTGGTTGCTTGCCGAAAGACGCTCACGAGCAGATTCCGCCGCTCCCCGCGGAAGCGGGCCAAGATCTCGCGCGACGACATCCGGGGTTCGAAGCGGTACGAAGCGTAGAAGGGTGTGCCCCCCTCGAGGTGACCCGAGAGCTCGAGGTAGGTCAAGATCGTGCGCACCACCAAGGTCCGGATGTCGTAACGCTGAGAGAGGACGCCTAAGCTCAGCTCCAGCGAATCCCCCTCGGAAAACAACTCGGCGACGAGGCCGCGGATCGCGCCACGGGTCGGTGTGTCGCCGAAGGCGAAATTCTGTAGCACAGTCAGATCGTCGGCGCAGGCCAGGATTTCGCAGGTCGAGGGCTCGCCGTCGCGCCCGGCGCGACCGATCTCTTGCGCCAGATTCTCGAGGCTCTTCGGCAGGTTGTAGTGATAGACATAGCGGATATTCGGCTTGTCGACCCCCATGCCGAAGGCGATCGTCGCCACGACGATGCCATCGGTCGAAGCCAAGAACCGCTCCTGTACGGCGTTTCGGTCTTCAGCGGTCATTCCGGCGTGGTAGGCCCAAGCAGGGAATCCGGCGCCAGCGAGAAGTGTCGCCACCACTTCGGCCGTCCGCTGCAGGGTCACGTAGACGATCGCTGCGCCGCGCGGCCGCTCCCGCAAGCGCGCCAAGAGCAGTCCATCTCGCTCAGCCGGCGTGACCGGTGTCGTGATCAGCGTGAGATTTGGGCGATAGAAGGGGATTCGCACCGCACAATCGGCATCGATACTGAATCCCTCGCGTATGCTCTCGAGCACGCGAGGGGTCGCGGTCGCCGTGATCGCGAGCACCCGCTCGGCGCGCAGCTCCCGAGCGGAACGGGCGAGCTTCAGATAGTCCGGCCGAAAATTGTGTCCCCACTCTGAGATGCAGTGGGCTTCATCGACGGCGAAGAGCGAGATCCGAAGTGTTGCCGCGAGCTCACGAAAGCGTTCATTGTTGAAGCGCTCTGGAGCGACATAGAGGAGCTTGAGTCGCCCGGCGCGCAGCTCGTCCATCGCGGCGCGGTACTCTTCCTCGCCGAGGCTGGAATCGATCCGTCGCGCCGGGATCCCGAGCGCCACCAGCGAGTCGATCTGGTCTTTCATCAGCGCGATGAGGGGGCTGACGACGAGAGTGATGCCCTCGAGCTCCAACGCGGTGAGCTGGTACAGCAACGATTTCCCGCCGCCCGTCGGGAAGATCGCGGCCGCTGATCGACCCGCGAGCAGGCGCGAGATGACCTCCCATTGCCCCTCGCGGAACTGCTCGAAGCCGAAGCGGTCGCGGAGAGTAGTGAGGGCGCGGGTCTTGGTGAGGTCCGATTTGGTGTCTTGCGTGGGCGACAATCGTGGTGTCCAGTGCTCGGTTGCGATCGATGGCTCGGTAGACGGGATGCAGAAGCAACAATACACGCTGTCGATTACACCAGGATCCGCCACCCGATGCGTGCCCGAGCCGTGCGAATCTTGGCCTTAGAGCTCGCGCAAGAATAACTTGTCATCTTGGCGCCCAGATGTGCCGCAGATCTGGTCGATCGGCAAGCCCCGAAACCGGAGGAATAGTTGGGCTATTTTGAGGATTTCGGGGCTTGCCGATCGGCCGGAGATGGAGTGCAGATGGGATGCGAAAATGGCATTTTATTCTT